>NZ_JBQQCD010000013.1:0-187280 GCF_052245555.1 Streptomyces sp. KR80 | reverse complement strand
GCCACGTCTAGAGTCGGTCTTCATGGAGAACCCCGCCGAGCCCGGCTCCCAGCCCCTCTTCGATACGTCCGCGCTGATCACCGACCCGTACGGCACGTACGCCAGACTGCGGCAGGCCGGGCCGGTGCACCGGATCGCCGGCCCCGACGGAAGCCCCGCCTGGCTGGTGACGCGCTACGACGACGTCCGGCGAGCTCTCGCCGATCCACGGCTCTCCCTGGACAAGCGCAACGCTCTCCCCGGCAACTACCGCGGCTTCTCGCTGCCGCCCGCCCTGGAGGCGAACCTGCTCAACATGGACCCGCCGGATCACACCCGGGTCCGCCGCCTGGTGGTGAAGGCGTTCACTCCCCGCCGTGTCGAGAAGCTGCGCGAGCCCGTACGGCGCATCGCAGACGCGCTACTGGACGCGATCGAGCCCGATGGCCACGCCGACCTGCTCGCGGCGTACGCGGGCCCGCTGCCCATCACGGTGATCTGCGACCTGCTCGGCGTCCCCGAGCGAGACCGGCCGGACTTCCTCGCCTGGTCCGACGCCCTGATCACCCCGGACCCGGCCCGACCGCACCTGATGAAGGAAGCGGTCGGCAGCATGCTGCGGTTCTACACCGAACTCATCGCGAGCAAGCGCGCCGAGCCCAGCGACGACCTGCTCTCGGATCTGATCGCCGTGCGCGACGACGACAGCAACGACCGGCTCACCGAGGACGAGCTGACCTCACTCGCCTTTCTCATCCTCTTCGCAGGCTACGAGAACACGGTCCATCTCATCGCCAACGCCGTGCTCGCCCTGCTCGACCACCCGCCACTGATGAAGGAGTTGCGGGAGGACCCTGCCGGACTCGCCGCTGCGGTGGAGGAGTTCGTCCGCTACGACGGCCCCGGGCCGCTGGCGATCCGCCGATTCCCCGTCGAGGACGTCGAGATCGGTGGCGTGACGGTGGCCGCCGGAGAGACCGTCCTGCTCTCCATCGGCTCCGCCAATCGAGATCCGGACCATGTTCCGGACCCCGACCGACTGGACCCGGGGCGCGCGCAGTCCGGACACCTCGCACTCGGCCACGGCATTCACTACTGCCTCGGTGCGCCGCTGGCCCGTATGGAGACGGAGATCGCGCTGAGCGCCCTGCTCAGCCGCTTCCCCGACCTCTCCCTCGGGGTCCAGCGCGAAGACTTGCGGTGGCGTCCCTCGATCCGTGCACGTGGCCTGATCTCGCTCCCAGTCCGCTGGTCATCGCGAAAGCGAACGGACAGGTGATGCGCAAGGGCTGCTCCATACGGTAGAAAGGTTCATGCCTGCCCGGTGTGCATCCCCCGTCGCACCGGGCAGGCACCTGCGGCCGTCCCTGTGTGGGGGCGGCCATTCCCGTTTTCAGCTGCGACGACGATCCGTCCGCTGGTCAGCGCAGGGGTAGGGACAGCCCGGACGGATCACCCTCCAGCGAGCCGAAGGACACCTCGCTCCCTCGAGGTGTACGGCTGCCGTACAGCGGGTCCTTGGTGTCCAGGACGACTGCCAGGCGATGCCCCGCGGGGAGGTCGTAGGCGGTGGCGAAGAGGGAGACGTCGAGGGGGAAGGCCCGTTCCGGGGTCCGTCCGCTCCAGCTCTGCGGAGCATGCGAGATCAACTTGCCCACGCCGAGCGGGTTCACGTCGTAGAGATACGCGAACACCGTGCCCTGCGGCGCGGACGAGGTGACGGTGGTGTGCAGCTTCGCGGTCCCGCGGATCCGCTGTGCCGTGCCGTACGGCTCCGACTGCCACACCGCGCCGGCCGATCGGGGCAGCAGCGGGACCATGACCACCGGCGGCACGCCGGCCACCTGGTCGAGGAGCCCAGACAGTTCGGCGACGCCGCCGTCGGCGCCGGAGTTCCTGCCACCGGATACCGAGGTCCACCACCCGGTCGTGGGCGCGCCACCGAGCGCTCCGGTGCCGACGGCGTTCGCACGGCCAAGGGCCAGCCGCTCGGTGCGGGTGCTGACGGACCGCCAGTCCCGATGGCTCTCCCGCGTGCCGCTGCCGCGCACCTCCAGCTCTACGGGCCGACGTCCGGCGCCGCTGCCGGCGTCGCCCTTGAGATGCTGATCGAACCAGGCTCGTGCGCTGTCCCAGGTCTCGTTGTCCGCCCCCAGCAGGCCCGTCAGCTCCTGGGTGGCATGGTCACCCGGGCGGAGTTCGAACCGCTTGGGGCCGGTCAGCCGCTCGTAGAAGGCCGTCATCTGGCCGGGGTTGAAGATGCTGTCTCCCCAGGCGTTGGCGAGGAACACCGCCGTGCGATGAGCATTGATCCGGTCAACGTACGCGACCGGGGACCGCACCTTCGCCCAGGCGACGAGCTCGGGCAGGTCGCGGTCGGCGAACAGGTTGCCCAGCATCCTGGTGAACTCGGCGCTGCGTCGTCCGGTGGGCGCCTGGACCGCGGCGAGCAGAGCAGCGGCCTGCAGGTGCCGGGTCTCTCCGCTGTAGAGCGAGTCGACGAGGTCGGCCCAACCGCTCAGCGCGGCCACGGCCTTGATCCGCGAGTCGGCGGCGGCGGCCAGCAGGACCAGGCCGCCGCCGAGGGAGAGACCGTTCATGCCGAGGCGCTCGGGGTCGGCCGGGGTACGGGCGAGGGTCCAGTCGATGACCGATGTGATGTCGGCCGTGTCCTTGGGGCCCGCCACGTCGACCTCTCCGCCGGAGAGCCAGAAGCCGCGCACGGTGTACGTGACCACGACGTACCCGGCGGCGGCGAGGCGGCGGCCCTGGGCGACGTACACCAGGTCGTTCTGCGCCCAAGCGGCGGGCTGCACGATCACCGGGTAGCGGCCCTTCGCGTCGGCGCCGGGCGTGCCGTGGGCGGGGGTGAAGACGCTCGCCTTGAGGACGACGCCGTCCTTCATCGGTATGTCGGCAGTGCGGAAGGACGGTCCCGGCGTGTTCCGGGTCGTCGTCGCGGTTGCGGCCGTCGGCGACGCGGGGCCGGGCCGCACCGCTTCTGCGGCAGCGGCTGCGGGAGCGGCGGTGGCGGCCGGGGCCGCGGTGGCCGCTCCGCCGACGGCTAACGCGGCGACGACCGCGGCACTCGTCGTACGCAGCCCATGGATGCGTCGGCCGCCGGTGCGGCGGGATCGCGTCATTCGGTGCTTCCCCCTTTGATAGAGACCGTTGGGTAGGGACCGCGCCGCCGCTGCGGTCAGTCGCTTTGCTGCGGATTGCTGCGGACCCCCGCCCCGCTGCGGATCGTCGTGCCGGTCGACCTCCACCAGCACCATCCGGCGCGAGAAACGCAGCGTAGGCGGGCCGGACCAGCCGGAGTGAGACGGCGATCGGCCAAACTACTCTCCAGTAGCGATCAGAACCGGCCTTGCCGCGACCGGGGTTGCCGGGGCACATCAATGCCGCACCGCCACCTGGGCGTCGCCCCTGCGCCGTGCGCCCGTCGCCTCCTATTGGCGCGGCCCGCCGAACCTGTACCGCGATGACG
This sequence comes from Streptomyces sp. KR80, assembly GCF_052245555.1. Classification (NCBI taxonomy): domain Bacteria; kingdom Bacillati; phylum Actinomycetota; class Actinomycetes; order Kitasatosporales; family Streptomycetaceae; genus Streptomyces; species Streptomyces sp. KR80. The sequence goes on along the minus strand of NZ_JBQQCD010000013.1, from coordinate 183,811 downwards.
ACCGATACGACCGATACGGCTGCCCGGTGGCGACGACTTCCGCTGCGTCAGATCGCCTGCCTTGTCCCGGTGGTGGCCGTAGCCGTATGGGCCGTCCTGTCCTGGCGGATCGTCGAGGAAGGCGTCCTCCGGCTGCTGACAGCCGACCGCTCCTGGCTCGGTGCGGCCGTCGTGGCCACGGCTCTGACGTGGGTCGCCGCCGCGTTCGCCCGACAGGGAGCGGTGGTCGAACGCCTGCCCCCGTTCCGGCTGCTGGCCACGCAGTTCGCCGCGTCGTCGGCCAACAATCTGCTGCCGTCCGCCGTCGGCGCGGGGGCGGTCAATCTGCGCTTCATGGTGGTCTGCGGACTGCCGCCGGGCCGCTCCTCGGCCGCGCTCGCGCTGCACCTGCTGGCGGAGGCGATAGGCCGAGTCACCCTGCTGCTGGCGCTCCTCGCCGCATTCCCGCACGCCCTGCGACTCGGCCGGCTCGTCCCGGAGGGGGCCATGACGTCGCTGATCACGGGGGGCGCGGTGGTCACGGGCGGGACGGTGTGCGCGCTCGCCTTCGTACGGCCGCTGCGCAGGGTCGCCCGGAACCACCTGCGCATCGCGCTGAGCGAGGCGCGCTCGGTGCACACCAGGCCGGCTCGCGTCCTTGCTCTGTGGGGTGGGTCGCTGGCCTTTCCCGCGCTGCAGGCCACCGGATTGGTGGCGGTCGGCCGGTCACTGGATCTGGCGATTCCGGTGATGCACGTGGCGGTCGCCTATCTGGCGGCCGGGATCGTGGCCGCCGCGGTCCCGACGCCGGGCGGCGTCGGCTCCCTCGACGCGGCGCTGGTCGTGGCGCTCATGACCGTCGGCACCTCTGCCGCGGTGGCCACCGCGGCGGTCCTGGCGTACCGCCTCATCACGGTGTGGCTGCCGCTGCTGCCGGGCGCACTGGTGCTGGGCGCGCTCGTGCGCCGCAAGGTCCTATGAGCTCGACGTGTCTCTTGGTCGGCCCACGTCCGTACGACTTCCGGGAGTGCTACGGGGCACCCGGATGGGGGTGCAACGGAGCCCGTGCGGCCATAGGGCGGAGATAATTGCAGCTACCGGGCCGGACAGGCCCACGGACGCACGGCGGCAGGCCCTGCGCGGCCGGGTGGGAGCGACGACAGTGATCCGCGTTCTTCTCGTCGAGGACACCGGTCTCATCCGTGGCGCGCTCGCCGCCCTCCTCGCACGTGAGGACGACATCGAGGTCGTGGCGGAACCCGGCGGCAATGGCCAGGTCATCGCGCGGGCGCGGTCCTACCGCCCGGACGTGATCGTGATCGACGTCGATTCCCCGCAGGGGGAGCTCACGAAGGCGGGCGAGCTGTGTGCGCAGCTCCCGGAGTGCCCGGCCCTGCTGGTGACCGGCTCACCGACCCCCGAGTACCTGCGACGGGTGCTGGCGCTCCACCCGCCTGGCCTGGTCGGGAAGAACGCGCCGTCGGACCGGCTGGTCGAGGGCGTTCGCAAGGTCGTGGCGGGCCAGCGATTCATCGACCCGGAGATCGCGCTGCTCGCATTCGAAGCGGTGGAGAATCCGCTGACTCCGAGGGAACGAGAAGTCCTGCGACTCGCCGCCGACGGCGTGCCGACCCGGGAGATCGCCGAACGGCTGTCACTTTCGGTGGGTACGGTGCGCAATCACCTCTCGGCCATCACGACCAAGGCCGAGGCGCGGAACCGGATCGACGCGATCCGGATCGCCCGGAAGTCGGGTTGGCTCTGACTCCCAGTGACCGACGAGATCGCGGTACAGGGCGGAGTCGGCCAGCAGTTCCTGGTGGGTGCCGAGGCGGGCCTGCGTACCGTCCAGCACGAGAACCCGGTCGGCCCGCAGGGCCGAGCTGATCCGGTGTGCGCAGACGATCAGGGTGCCCGGACGGCTGGTGAAGGCCTTCTCCGCGACCGCCTCGGCCACGGGGTCGAGGTGGCAGGTGGCCTCGTCCAGCAGCACCAGCCGTGCGCCCGGAAGGAGAGCCCGCGCCAGCGCGATCAGCTGGCGTTCACCGGCCGAGAGCTCCTGCGGGTCGAGAGCGGCGTCGTAGCCGCCCAGACGCTCAACGAGCGGCCCCGCACCGACGGCGCGCACCGCCGCGTCCACCTCTGCGGGTGTGGCATCGGGCGCGAGATAGGTCAGGTTCTCCCCCAACGTGCCGGCGAAGACATACGCCTCCTGGGGGATCAGCACGCGGTGCCGGGCCAATTCTTCGGGGTCGTCGTCGACTGCGGCACGCAGTTCCCGGACAGGCACGACGCCGAGGCGCACGTCTCCCGCCTGCGGCTCCAGCACCCCGGCGATCAGTGCGGCGAGCGTGGATTTGCCCACACCGCTGGGACCGACGACGGCCAGGTGCTCGTCTGGGCGCAGTACGAGGTCGAGGCCGTCGATCACCGGCTCCGCGGACCGGGCGTAGCCGAACGTGACGTGATGCAGCTCGACGGCTGATCCGAGCGGCAACCGTCGCCGGTGAGCCGGCCCCGACGACGAGCCGGCGGCCGCACGTGCCGTCCCGGACCGTGGCTCTTCGGCCGTAGGCATCTCGGTCCCGCCTCTGGTCCCCTGCACCTCCTCCCGCTCCGCAGCCACCTCCGCGACCCGCCCAACAGTGACCACCAGCCACAGCCCGCTGCCGCCGAGTCCCTGAACGAAGTTCTGCAGTGCCGGGTTCAGGCCCGTCGACACGTACGTCACCGCCCCCAGGATCGCTCCTGCCGTCACGCCGTTGCGGACCAGCCAGGGTGCCCCGGCCAGGATCAGCGCGATGGGAACCCAGCCGCCGACTCCCAGGGCGGCGGTCCGGACCGCGGTGAGTCGTGCCAGGGCCCGTGCGGCCCGCGCGGCGGCGTCGACCTGGGCACCCGTCTGCGAACGGACGCGCTCCTCGGCGCCGCAGGCGACCACGTCCCTCAGCCCGCCGGTTACCGAACTCGCGGTCTCGGCGATGTGCTCGTCCGCCATGATGACCTCACGCTGCCGGGCGGCCATCGCCCGGAGCGCTGCGAAGAACAGCCCGAGTCCGATAAGGAGCGGTGGGAGGACCAGGACGAGCAGGGCGGGGTCCAAGGTGGCCAGGCCCAGCACCACACTCACCGCCGTGACGACGAAGCTCTGCACGAACATGACGACCCCGCCATACGCGTCCCGGGCTCTCTCCACGTGCTCGGTGAGGCGGGCCACGCCGGCGGTGTCGGCCGGTTGGCCCAGCAGGGTGGAGCGGTGCAGCGTGCCGGTTGTCACGAGGGTGACCAGTTCGTCCCGGAACGGCTCGATGAGCGCGGCGAGAGCCAGGAAGGCGTGCCGGGTTCCCCACGCTCCGACGAGGAAGGCGCACGCCAGCAGACCCAACCAGGAGAATCCGACAGCGGTCCGGTCGGCGAGGAAGCCTTGGTCAACGGCCCGGGCCACGACCCAGCCGGACAGGAAGGTCGGCACCGCCTGTACCAGCGACCAGGCCACGAGCCGCAGATACTCCGGGCGGCGCCGCCGCAGTGAGGAGCGCAGGATCTCGACGGACCGCCGGCTCACCGCGCATCCCCTCCGTCCGCAGTGGCTTTCAGAGCCGTGACCTGAGGGGCAGTCGACTGGAACGCGGCACGGTAGTCGGGGTCGGCCCACAGTTCGTGGTGCCGCCCCTGCGCGCGGACGCCGCCATCGGCGAGCCAGACGACTAGCTCCGCCCCGGCGGCGGTGGAGGCCCGGTGCGTCACGATGAGGCGCGTACGGTCGGCCAGCGCGCCGGTGAGCACCTGGCTGATGTGGTGCTCGGTCACAGTGTCGAGGCTGGCTGCGACGTCGTCGAGGATGAGGACCCGTCCGGCCTGTACGAACGCGCGTGCCAGGCCGACCCGTTGCACCTCTCCGCCGGACATCGGTGCCTCGGCGAGCCGGGTGTGGTACCCGGCAGGCATGTGGCGGATGAACGTGTCTGCCCGGGCTGCCATGGCCTGTGCCGACAGTTCGTCCGCGGTCGGTGTCCGCGGTCCGAACCCGATCGCGTCGGCGAAGGTCTCGCCGAGCAGCACGGGGCGTTCGAAGCCATAGCCCACCGCGCGCCGCAGCTCACCACGGTCCAAGCGGCGCAGCGGCATGCCGTCCAGCAGCACCTCGCCCTCGTCCGGGTCGATCAGGCGACCGGCCAGTGCGGCTAGCAGCGACTTGCCGGACCCGGAGCGCCCGACGACGGCGACCAGGGCGCCTCCCGGCACGGCCAGGTCAAGGCCCTCCAGGACGGCGCCACCCGATGCGCGCACGGTCACACCCCGGAACTCCAGCCGCCCAGGGCCGTCGGGAAGGAGCTCGTGGCCGTACTTCACGGGTGGTTCGGCGAGCACCTCGGCGACGCGCCCTGCTGTCGCGCGGGCTTGGGCGAGCTGATTCATCGTCGCCACCACCGAGCCGATGCCGGTGGCCAGTATCACGTACCCGCTGGCTGCGAGTACCTCTCCCGGCGTGATCCGTCCGTTCGCGAGTTCGAGACCGGCCACCGCGAGCACGGCGACCTCCAGAAGAGGGACGACGAGATCTTCCCGCGCCGAGATCCGCGCGAACGTGCGCCACAGCCCCAGCCCCTGCCGATGCAGTTCCGGCAACGGGGCGAGCACGCGTCGCGCCTCGCGTTCCACGGTCCCCGCGGCGGCGATGGTCCGGATTCCGATCAGGGCGTCGACGAGCCGTGCGGCGATCTTGCCCTGTGTGGCGAAGTAGCGCTCGTTGATGTCCGAGACGTCGCGGACGAAAGCGCGGACCAAGGGCACCAGGATGGGCAGCCCCACCACGAAGGTGAGGCACAGCCACGGGTCGATGAGCGCCAGTGCGACGATTGCGCCGACCGGGGGGACGAGCTCCATGACGGCCCACACCAGGCCCGACGCGACCTGCCCGGTCCGGGCGGTGTTGCCCACCAGTCGGCTGACCAGGTCTCCGGTGGTGAATCGTCGGGTGGCACGGGTGCCCAGCGCGAGCACGTGCTTCACCAGCCTGTGCCGCAGCCAAGCGGTGGACCGGGCCTCGGCCACCCCGCCCACGAGGTCGTCCAGGGCTTCGGAGACCACCAGGATGAAGATCAGCGCGCCACTCAGGGCCAGCCACAGTGCCGAGTCCTGGCTGCCGAGCACGGCGTCGACGGTCTTGCCGAGGACGGTCGGCAGCACGATGTAAATGCCGGAGAGCACCACTGACGTGGCCACCATGACACCCACCCAGGCCCCGCCCCGTCGAGCTGCCGCCAGCAGCAGGCAGTCCGCCGCGCGTCGGTCCATGGGCTTCTCCCGATGGCGTCATGGGCTGCGGTTCCGGCGGTGGTCACGCCCCACCGCCGGATCGGTATCCGGGCGGGACGGGGACGCACTAAGGCGTCCCCGCCTCCCCATATCCCCCGTTACGAACCGCATCAGCACAGAAGCACGCTGAGAGTGCTGAACCCGCCACCGCCGTGGTGGCTCTTGCTGTTAGAGCTGGGGCGTTTGCGGTTCCTCTCCTCGGTGCCAGTGTCCATCGCTTGCAGGTCAAGGAGCGCCATGTCGTTTCACCTCCTTTGCAACTCCGTGGGGACGGGGTCTGACGGTTGCTCGGAGCTCGCGTCGAGCGGTTCTAGGGCGGGCAGGAACGGCAGATGCACGGGGGCGTCGTGGAGGGCGGCGCCGAGGGCGAGCATTACACCGGCGCTGCCAGTGGCCAGATCCATGGAGAGCCGCAGCAGCTGCTCGCCAGGGAAGACGAGATGGCCCTGGTGGGTGAGCGCATGCCGTGACAGGCGGCGCACGTGGCCCGCAACCACGGGATCCCGCTCGGCGGCCGTCCCGGGAGGGTGCGTGCGGCTGTGGTGGAGGATCATCCCGGCCACGCCGTCGAAGAGCCCCGGCTCGACGTAGAACCGGGCCTCGGCCGCCCTGCGGATCGCCGTCGCCGCCTGCGCGAACTGGTCGTCGTCGCGGTGTACCAGGTAGTCCTGGAGGACGAGGCCGATTCCCACGCTGCCCTCGTTGAGGTAGGGCATGGTCCGCCAACCCTCGTCGACCTCCATCACGCCGTCTTCCCGAACGATGCACCGTCGCAGGTCCTGGCGGAGGGCCGTGGCGGCCAGGTCGAGGTACTCCGGGTCGCCGGTGTGCTCGTGGAGCCGGAGGAACATCAGCGCGGGCCCTGCCGAGCCTGACATCAGCCCGGCGTACGGGTTCTCGAGGCCGCTGACCTCCGGGACGCCGTCGGCCGGGCCGAGCCGGTCGGCGACGATGTCCGCCGCCTGGAGGGCCGCATCGTCGAAGGCAGGGTCCCCGGTGGTCTCCGCGAAATGCAGCAGGTTCAGGCCGATACCCGCCAGGCCGCCCTTCAGGTCGAGCCCCAGCTGCTGCCACTTCTCGTCCATGCAGATGCCGAGGACCTTCATCGCCTCGTCGCGGCGGCCGAGGTGGTCGAGCACATAGGAGATGCCGTGCATGCCGTCGTAGAAGCCGAGGCGCATGCCCGGCTGGGGGTGCAGGGCCCGCCGCGCCAGCCACTCCTCGTGGTCCGGATGGCGACCGGCGCCGGTCACGTCCAGCGCATACAGCACGCCTGCCGCACCGTATGCGATGCCCAGGCCACCGCCCGGCGTGGCGAACTGCTCGACGTCGCCCGGGAAGAGCCGGTCCTCCCGCTGTGGTGTGGCGCTGGCCAGGATGGCGGCGGCCATGGAGTCGCGGGCGCGCACCCAACCGCGGTAGTCGGGTTCCAGCCGCGGTTCGGTGTCGGCGCCCACCGACATCCCTCCACCACTCCTGGTGATGACCCGCACCGCCTCATCCAGGAACGCGTGGGGGACCGGGAAGGACTGAGCAACCTCCCTGGCGACCTGTCGCGCCTTGCTGTCGTCCAGCACGAGCAAGGTGGTCAACGGCATGAACAGATGGAGCCTCAGGCACGCCAGGGCGTAGTCGTCGACTGCGAATCCGGTCATGTCACGCGGGGCGAGGAACCCCGCCGCAGCGAGGGTCTGGTGCGGGCTGTCCGCCACGTCCGCCGCGCCCTCGAAGTCGATCAGCACGACCCGGCCGTCCGGGCGGACAAGGATGTTCAGCGGGTGCACGTCGCCGAGGACCACGCCCCGCTCGTGCACCGCGGCGACCGCCTGCTCCACCCGGTGCTGCACGTCCAGCGCCCAGGAGGTGTGTTCGGCCAACGCCTCGTCGTCCTCTCCCGGGAATATGAGGGGGTACCGGTCGCTGAAAGCGAATTCGAGTTCCGTTCCCTCGACGAACTCCTCGACCACGAAGTGGTGGTCCCCCAGCACGAAATGGTCGTACAGCGCGGGCACACAGTCGAGGCCGCGCAGCCGCTCCAGGGTCTCCCGCTCGCGGCGCAGCCTGGTGACCGCATCCCTGCCGTCGGGCGTGAGCCCCGCGAACGGCCGAGCCTCCTTGAGCACTACGCGCTCCCCGGTCCGCAGGTCCTCACAGGCATACAGGCCACCACCGTTGGAGAAATGCAGCGCGCGGTCGATGCGGTACGGCAGGTCGGCGACCGTCGTACTCCCGCGCTCGGCGAGATGGGGCTCGAGGAATTTGGGCAGCGTCACCCAAGGGGGCACCTGGAACGTCGGCCCGCGCACGTCCGGCACGAGTCGGCCGGACTCGTTCTCGAGCGCCAGCACCACCCTCCCCGTGGGCGAGACGCAGAACCGTTCGGCGAAGCCCCCGTACCTGACGTACAGCGGGCCGGCCTCCCAGCGAAGGTCGCTGAGGATGTACGGGCCGGGCTGCCCGTGCAGGATGGGGCCCAATTCGTTGAGCACGCGCTCGAGCTGGGCCTCGTCCACCGGGTAGACCGCGATGAACTTCCCGCTCGCCCCTCTGGATGCGTACTTCGAGTTCGCGAGGAACAGGACTTCCTTGCTGCGGAGGAATTTGAAGGAAATCCGCCGGGGGACGCAGTAGTCCCACACGGCGGTCAGGATCTCTTCCGCATTGTCGAGGCACGCCGAGGCGTGGATCTTCCACCCCTGGGAGGGAGACTCGAGGCCGTCAGGGGTGTAGACGACCCAGTCGTCCATATCGGACCGCACCCACGTGTCCGGGGCCGGACAGCGCGCCAGTTCGAAGTCGCTGTCCGCGCCACGTGTCCGTGCCGGCTCGTCGTAGAAGCGGGGATCGACGAGGCAGAACTCCTCGTACTGCTTATCCACCTGAGCCTCCGCTCCGGGTGCAGGCAAACCCGGAGACGGGCCCTCGCATCGGGCCTGCACAAGAACCCAGCGTCCCCCAGGTCCACTATCTATTTCGACCATTGCAGGATGACCTCTACGGGACAACCACCGCATATCACCCATCGATTGTGGGAATCACACGCCCAGGACGTGAAGAACGCACCCCCTGACGGCGCCCGTCGGCGCGTCCACGGCACCGGTATGCGCTTGACGTGGCTACCATCGGCGCCCATGATCCCGTAACACTCCGGATACCCAGCGTGCCCATGCCGGCATGGGCAGACAGGATCCGCGCAGCAACCGCAGGGAAGGAACGCCTTCGTGTTCGAGGCCGAAGACATCCGCGAGTGGCGTGGCCACGACGTGGTCGATGTCGACCGCCGGAAGATCGGAACGCTGGAGGCGATCTATGTCGACACCGCCACCGACCAGCCCTCCTTCGCGACCGTCACGGTCGGCATGCCGACACGTCGGCGGCTGATCTTCGTACCGCTGACGGGTGCGACCGTGGGACCTGGGTACCTGAAGGTCGCGTACGACCGGGCGCTGGCCAAGGACGCACCCGCCATCGACGTCGACGGCGAGCTGCTCGCCGAGGACGAACCGGCGGTCTTCGCCCACTACGACCTGCCCTACCAGACCGGCGCCGGTGGTGAGCGCCGACTCGGGCGCCGGTGACATCGGACCCAACGGGAACCGATCGGAAGTGAACGATGGCCCTCTTCCTTCTGTTGCTCCTCGTGGCAGTCACGCTCGGCTTCATCGGAGCGGTGGTCAACGGGCTGCTCTACCTGCTGGTCGTCGGCGTGATCGTCTTCATCGCCGACCTGGTGCTGGTCGGATTCCGCCTCGGCTCTGGCCACCGCAAACACCACGTCCGATGAGCTCACCGCAACGGAGGAGTTGGAGCACCGCGTGTGAGGACCGTCGCCCAGCCCATCGGGCCGGATCGCATCCGGCGCCGGGCGCGGCGTGGTAGGGAGAACCCATGCGCATCCTCATACCGCTGCCCGATCACGACTTCGACGTCACCGAGGTGGCCGTGCCCTGGCAGCTGCTGAGGGAGGCGGGGCACGAGGTGGTGTTCGCCACCGAGCACGGCGACGGCCCGCCCCAGGCCGATCCGCTGCTGCTCACCGGCGTCCTCTTCGGGCAGCTGGGCGCGGAACCCGAGCCGAAGGAGTTCTACCGCCGACTCACCGGCGAGCCCGCATTCCGCAGTCCGATCGCCTGGGCCGGCATCGAGCCGGAGGAGTACGACGGCCTACTGCTGCCCGGCGGCCACGCCCCTGGCATGCGCCAGTACCTCGGTTCCGGGGAGCTGCGGGAGAAGGTGGCCCGGTTCTGGCGGACGGGCCGGCCGGTAGGCGCCATCTGCCACGGAGTCCTCGTACTGGCCCGCACCCTCGATCCGGATACGGGGCGCAGCGTCCTCGCCGGCCGCCGTACGACGTGCCTGCCGAAGTACATGGAACGGTCCGCCTACTACCTCACCGCCTGGCGCCGCGGCCGCTACTACCGCACGTACCCGGCCTACGTGCAGGACGAGGTCGTCGCCGCCCTCGACGACCCCGGGCAGTTCGAGCGCGGGCCGACCGAGCTGCGTCGGCGAGGCACCGCCACCGACGACACGCCCGCCTTCGTCATGCAGGACGGCAGCTATCTCTCGGCCCGGTGGCCCGGCGATGCCTATCTGTTCGCCCGGCGTTTCGCAGCGATGCTGGCGGCGGACGGCGAACATCCCGCTTGATCCTCTGACCTGCGGTTTGTACGTGCGAGCCGAGCAGCCCAAACGTGCCGTGCCGTTCCTGCGCGCCGCCGTACGCGGCATCGGCAGGGACCTCGCACGCAACGGCGCCTCGTACCGCGTGAAGCTCGCGGGTGTACTTCTCGGCGCAGGGGAAGTCGACGAATCCTGCTCGGAGATGAGCGCCGTTCTCGACGCATGCGGCGGTATCTCCTCTCCGCGGCTGCTGGACAGGATCCGAGAGTTCCACCGAGGCGCGGGCAGGGTCGACAGTGCCGCGGCGCGCGAGTGCAGCGAGCGCATCCGCGAGACCGTCCGAGGGAGCACCACGTGACGCAGCAAGGGACCATCACCGTAGAGCGCATGGACGGGTCGGCCGCCACGCGGGCCGAGGACGCGTTCAGGCTGGTCTACGCCGAGGCGTTCGCGGAACCCCCATACAACGAGACCGAGGACGACGTCACGGCCACCTTCCGGCGCTTCCGCTCCCAGACCCGCAAAGCCACCTTCCGCGCCGCCCTGGCCCATACCGAGGACGGCGATCCGGTCGGCATGGCCTACGGCTACCCGCTCGGCCCCAACACGGGATGGTGGGACCAACTGACCGAACCCGTACCCGACGACATGCGGCGCGAGGACGGACACCGGACCTTCGGCCTCATGGAGCTCGCCGTGCGCGGGCCGTGGCGCAGGCAGGGCATCGCGCGCCGCATGCACGAGGTGCTGCTCGAAGACATCGAGGCCGAGCGGGTGCTGCTCAACGTCCACCCGGCCAGCAAGGCGGCATCGGCCGCGTACCGGGCGTGGGGATACCGCAAGATCGGCGAGGCGCGGCCGTGGGAGGGCTCAGACCTCCATGACGTGATGCTGCTCGAGCTGCGCTGAGACCGCGGCGGGTGCCGCGCGTAGCGGCGTAGCCGGGCAGCAGCCGACCTCAGGCGCGCCCGGCCCGCAAGCCGGCGCCCGTTCAGTCGTCCGCGCCCTCGAGGTCGCCCTCGGTCTCCAGGAACACCTGGCGCAGCTGGTCGAGCACGGCCGGGTCGGGCTCGGCCCACATGCCCCGGCTCTCGGCCTCCAGCAGGCGCTCGGTCATGCCGTGCAGCGCCCACGGATTGGCGTCCTGCAGGAAGCGGCGATTCTCGGGGTCGAGGACATAGGTCTGCGCGAGCTTGTCGTACATCCAGTCGGCCACCACACCCGTCGTGGCGTCGTAACCGAACAAGTAGTCCACGGTGGCGGCGAGTTCGAAGGCTCCCTTGTAGCCGTGGCGGCGCATGGCCTCGATCCAGCGGGGGTTGACCACACGGGCGCGGAAGACGCGCGAGGTCTCCTCCACCAGCGTGCGGGTACGCACCGTCTCGGGGCGGGTGCTGTCACCGATGTACGCCTCGGGGGCGGTGCCCCGCAGGGCGCGGACGGTGGCGACCATGCCGCCGTGGTACTGGAAGTAGTCGTCGGAGTCGGCGATGTCGTGCTCACGGGTGTCGGTGTTCTTCGCCGCCACCGCGATCCGCCGGTAGGCGCTCTCCATCTCCTCGCGGGCCGGGCGGCCTTCGAGTTCGCGGCCGTAGGCGTAGCCGCCCCAGACGGTGTAGACCTCCGCGAGGTCGGCGTCGGTGCGCCAGTCCCGGCTGTCGATGAGCTGCAGCAGCCCGGCGCCGTACGTCCCGGGCCGGGATCCGAAGATCCGCGTGGTGGCCCGCCGTTCGTCTCCGTGCACCGCGAGCTCGGCCTGGGCGTGGGCGCGTACGTAGTTGTGCTCGTCCCCTTCCTCCAGGGCGGCGGCGAGCCGGACGGCGTCGTCGAGGAGTGCGATGACGTGGGGGAACGCGTCGCGGAAGAATCCGCTGATGCGCAGGGTGACATCGATCCGCGGCCGGCCCAGCTGGTCCAGCGGGACGGGCTCCAGTCCGGTGACGCGGCGCGAGGCGTCGTCCCACACCGGCCGGATCCCGAGGAGGGCCAGGGCCTCGGCGACGTCATCACCGGATGTGCGCATGGCGCTGGTGCCCCACAGGGACAGGCCCACCGAGCGCGGCCAGTCGCCGTTGTCGGTGCGGTAGCGGGTCAGGAGGGAGTCGGCGAGGGCCTGGCCGGTCTCCCAGGCGAGGCGGCTGGGGACGGCCTTGGGGTCGACGGAGTAGAAGTTGCGGCCGGTCGGCAGGACGTTCACCAGACCGCGCAGCGGCGATCCCGACGGGCCGGCGGGAACGAAGCCGCCGGCGAGGGCGTGCACGGCGTGGTCGATCTCGTCCGTGGTCGACGCCAGGCGGGGTACGACCTGGCGGGCGGCGAAGTCCAGGACAGCGGAGACCGGTCCGCGCTGCCCGTCGGGCAGCGCTGCAGTGACCTTCTCCACGGCCCCCGGCTCCCAGTCGGCGTCTTCCATGGCCTGCACCAGCGCGCGGGCGCGCTCCTCCGCCTCGTCCGCGCCGGTACGAGTGGCTGCGGACTCGTCCAGACCGAGGGCCTCGCGCAGTCCGGGCAGGGTGGAGCTGCCGCCCCAGATCTGGCGGGCGCGCAGGATGGCGAGAACGAGGTTGACCCGCTCGGCGCCGGCCGGTGCCTGGCCGAGGACGTGCAGCCCGTCCCGGATCTGGGCGTCCTTGACCTCGCACAGCCAGCCGTCGACGTGGAGCAGGAAGTCGTCGAACCCGTCGTCGTCCGGCCGTTCCTCGAGCCCGAGATCGTGGTCGAGCCGGGCGGCCTGGATCAGCGTCCAGATCTGGGCGCGGATGGCGGGCAGCTTCGCCGGGTCCATGGCCGAGATGGCCGCGTACTCGTCGAGCAGCTGCTCCAGGCGCGCGATGTCGCCGTAGCTGTCGGCGCGGGCCATCGGCGGTACGAGGTGGTCGACGAGGGTGGCGTGGACCCGGCGCTTGGCCTGGGTGCCCTCGCCCGGGTCGTTGACGAGGAAGGGGTAGATCAGGGGCAGGTCGCCGAGGGCCGCGTCGGGTCCGCAGGCGGCGGACAGGCCGGCGTTCTTCCCCGGCAGCCACTCCAGGTTGCCGTGCTTGCCCAGGTGGATCATGGCGTCGGCGCCGAAGCCTCCGTCGTCCTGCGAGGCGGCGATCCAGCGGTACGCGGCCAGGTAGTGGTGCGAGGGCGGCAGGTCCGGGTCGTGATAGATGGCGATGGGGTTCTCGCCGAAGCCGCGCGGCGGCTGGATGAGGACGAGGAGGTTGCCGCGCCGCAGCGCGGCCAGCACGATCTCGCCGTCCGGGTCGCGGCTGGTGTCGACGAACATCCCGCCCGGCGGCGGCCCCCAGTGCTGCTCGACCGCGTCGCGCAGCTGCTGGGGCAACTGCTCGTACCAGCGCCGGTAGTCGGCGGCCGGGATGCGCACCGGGTTGCGGGTCAGCTGCTCCTCGGTGAGCCACTCCTGGTCGTGCCCGCCGGCCTCGATGAGGGCGTAGATCAGTTCGTCGCCGTCGCCGGAGGCGAGCCCGGGCAGCGCGTCGGCACCGTCCTCGGGGCCGAGGTCGAAGCCCTCGGAACGGAGCCGTCGCAGCAGGGCCACCGCACTGGCAGGGGTGTCGAGTCCGACCGCGTTGCCGATCCGCGCGTGCTTGGTGGGATAGGCGGAGAGCACCAAGGCCAACCGCTTCTCGGCTGCGGGGATGTGGCGCAGCCGGGCGTGGCGTACCGCGATTCCGGCGACACGGGCGGCGCGTTCGGGGTCGGCGACGTAGGTCGGCAGGCCGTCCTCGTCGACCTCCTTGAAGGAGAAGGGCACCGTGATCAGGCGGCCGTCGAACTCCGGGACGGCGACCTGGGTCGCGGCATCCAGGGGTGAGAGGCCTTCGTCGTTGTCCTCCCACGCGCTGCGCGGCCCGGTCAGGGAGAGCGCCTGCAGGATCGGCACATCGAGGGCGGCCAGCGCGCCGGCGTCCCAGGCCTCGTCGTCGCCCCCGGCGGAGGCCTCGGCGGGGCGGGTGCCACCGGCGGCGAGGACGGTGGTGACGACGGCGTCGGCCGCGCCGAGTGCCTCGACCAGTTCGGCCTCGGGTGCGCGGAGCGAGGCGACGAACAGCGGCATCGGCCGTCCGCCGGCGTCCTCGATCGCCGTGCAGAGGGCTTCCACGAAGGCGGTGTTGCCGCTCATGTGGTGAGCCCGGTAGTAGAGCACGGCGACGACTGGGCCATCGGCGCCCGTCCGCCCGGCGCGCTCCAGCGGCCCCCAGGTGGGCGCGGGCTCCGGCGGTTCGAAGCCGTGGCCGGTCAGCAGCACCGTGTCCGAGAGGAATCGGGCCAGCTGGTCGAGGTTGGCGGGGCCACCGTGCGCGAGGTAGGCGTGGGCCTCGGCGGCGATGCCCACCGGAACCGTGGATGCCGCCATCAGCTGGGCGTCGGGGGCCTGTTCACCGCTGAGGACGACCACGGGGCGGGGACCGGCGAGCAGCGCGTCGAGGCCGTCCTGCCAGGCCCGGATGCCGCCGAGGAGCCGTACCACGACGAGGTCCGTGCCCTCCAGCAGTCCGGGCAGGTCGTCGAGGGAGAGGCGGGCGGGGTTGGCAAGGCGGTACGGAACGGGGCCGTTGCTCGCCCGGGCGCTCAGCAGGTCGGTGTCGGAGGTCGACAGCAGCAGGATCACGCGGCGCTCCCCAGGGCATCGGTGGTGGCATCGGCGGTGCGGGGCGGGAATGCGCGCATGCGGCAACTGGCCTTCCTCGGGGTCCGCGCCCCGGGCGGTGGAGGACGGCGGGAGTTCCTGACTCACACGGCTGTGCTGCCGCGCTCACAGTGGCGGGACCGCGCCGGATTCGCACCGGCTTCCTCCCCAAGCGCCGTCGCTGGCGTCCGGCGGACCAGTCGGCCCGCCGGGAGCATAGTAAGGGCTGGCAGCCCTTACCCGAAGTTTGGCGGTACATACGCCCGGCCTGCCGGTCGGTATGCTCCCGGCCATGCCTCCCAGCCCCGCCACCAGCCCTGGAAGGGTGGATCCGCCCCGCCGCGAGGGCGGGGACGCCTGTCCCGGGGCGCTGCGTCTGCATGCGGCCGACGACGGTGCGCTGGCCCGTATCCGGCTGCCCGCAGGCTTGCTGACGGCCCATCAGGCCGAGTTGCTGGCCGGGATCGCCGAGGAGTTCGGTGACGGGCGTCTGGACATCACCTCCCGGGGGAACGTGCAAGTGCGCGGGCTGGACTCCGGCTGCGGCGGTGAGCTGGCACGACGCCTGCGCACGGCGGGACTTCTGCCCTCGGACCGACACGAACGGGCCCGGAACCTGATCGCCTCACCCCTGTCGGGACTCGACGGGAGTGGACATGCCGATGTCCAGGAGTGGGCCCGCCGCCTGGACGAAATCCTGTGCTCACACCCGGACATGGCCACCCTTTCCGGTCGTTTTCTGTTCGCGCTGGATGACGGGCGCGGGGACGTGGCCGCGCTGCGCGCCGATGTGACGTTGATCGCAGATGCGGACGGGACCGCGCTGCTGGAAGCCGGCGCGGCGGGTCCCGCACTGCGGGTACCCGCCGACGACGCCCCGCGCGCCGCGGTGCTGGCGGCGGAGGAGTTCCTGGCCGCCGCCGCGGCGAGCGGCACACCGGCCTGGCGCGTACGGGACCTCCCTCCCGGACACGGCCTGACGGCGGGCGCGTTGGGGCAACGGCTCCGGCGCGCGGGGATCCCCGTGGAGCACGCGGGCGACGCCGACCCTCCCCCAGCTACCTCCCCCAGCTACCGCTGGGGGTGCCCCCAAAGGTGCCCCCAGCCACGCGGCGCGCCGTCCGCGCCGGGCGTGGTCCAGGGAACGGACGGACGTTGCGCGCTGTCGGTGGTGGCTCCCCTCGGCCGGGTGACGGCCGGACAGTGGCGGTGGCTCGCCTCGACGGCCGCCCGGCACGGGTCCGGCGACCTGCGTGTGACACCCTGGCGCGGTGTCGTCCTCCCCGGGCTGACGCCGCGGGCCGCCGCCGAAGGACTCCAGGGCGCCGCCGACGCCGGTTTCGTCACGGATCCCGGCTCCCCCTGGCACGGGGTCGGCGCCTGCACGGGCCGTCCCGGATGCGCGAAGTCCCGCACCGATGTCCGCGCCGACGCCGTCGCGGCCATGGAGCGGAGCCCGTCGGGACAGCCGGATCTCCTGCCCGTGTACTGGTCGGGCTGTGAGCGCCGCTGCGGCCATCCGGGAGGCGGCAGCTGGGTCGATGTACTGGCCGCGGACGGCGGTTACCAGATCACGGTCCGGGGGGCAGGGAAGCCGGAGCGGACATCCGTGGCACGGACGGCACCCGAGACGGCCGACGCGGTGGCGGCGGCCCGCAGGACGACATGAACGAGATGAACGAGGCGACAGTGTTCGACTACGAGCGGGACGGGGCGGCCATCTACCGCCAGTCCTTTGCCACCATCCGTGCCGAGGCAGACCTCGCCGGACTCCCCCCGGACGTCAGCCAGGTCGCCGTGCGGATGATCCACGCCTGCGGCATGGTCGACCTCGTCCAGGACCTCGTGTTCACGCGAGGAGTGGTGTCCCGCGCCCGCGCGGCGCTGCGCGCCGGTGCGCCGATCCTCTGTGACGCCGCCATGGTGGCCAGCGGTGTCACCCGCAAGCGGCTCCCCGCCGGCAACGACGTCGTCTGCACCCTGTCCGACCCCGGTGTCCCCGAGCTCGCCGCCCGAATGGGCACCACGCGCAGCGCCGCCGCGCTCGAGCTGTGGCGCGAGCGGATGGCGGGCTCGGTGATAGCCGTCGGCAACGCCCCGACTGCGCTGTTCCGGCTGCTGGAGATGATCGAGGAGGGTGCCCCTCGCCCGGCGGCCGTCATCGGCGTACCGGTGGGCTTCGTGGGCGCCGCGGAGTCGAAGGACGCGCTGGCCGGACACCCGGCGGGGCTCGAGCACCTGGTCGTACGAGGGCGGCGGGGCGGCAGCGCCATGGCCGCGGCAGCGATCAACGCGATAGCGAGCGAGGCAGAGTGAGCGACCAGCAGATCGGGCGCACGGGCCGGCTCTACGGCGTGGGACTCGGCCCGGGGGATCCGTCCCTGATGACGGTACGGGCCGTGGAGGTCATCGCCGAGGCCGACGTCATCGCCTACCACTGCGCCCGGCACGGCCGGAGCATCGCGCGGTCCATCGCCGAACGGCAGCTGCGCGCCGACCACATCGAAGAGCGGCTGATGTACCCGCTCACCACGGAGACGACGGATCACCCCGGCGGCTACCAGGGCGCGATGGACGAGTTCTACGCCGAGGCCGCGGCCCGGCTGGCGGCCCATCTGGACGCGGGCCGGACGGTCGCGGTGCTCGCCGAGGGCGATCCGCTCTTCTACGGCTCGTACATGCACATGCACAAGCGGCTCGCCCACCGCTACCCGACCGAAGTCGTACCGGGGGTCACCTCGGTGAGCGCCGCGGCGGCCCGGCTGGGCACGCCGCTTGCGGAGGGCGAGGAGGTGTTGACCGTCCTCCCGGGCACCCTGCCCGAGGAGGAGCTAACCGCCCGGCTCGCGTCCACGGACGCGGCCGCCGTGATGAAGCTCGGCCGTACCTTCCCGACCGTTCGGCGCGCGCTGGAGCGGTCCGGCCGGCTGGCGCAGGCGCACTACGTGGAGCGGGCCACGATGAGCGCGGAGCGCACCGCGCCGTTCGCGGAGGTGGACCCGGAGTCCGTGCCGTACTTCTCGATGGCCGTGCTGCCGAGTCGGCGCGGCTCGACAGCTGGAGAGCCGGAACCGTCGTCCGAAGCGCGGCGGGGCGAGGTGGTCGTGGTGGGCCTCGGTCCGGCCGGGCCGATGTGGCTGACTCCTCAGGCCCGGGGCGAACTCGCCGCGGCCGAGGACCTGGTCGGCTACGCCACGTATCTGGACCGGGTACCGGTGCGGCCCGGCCAGCGGCGGCACGCCTCCGACAACAAGGTGGAGGCCGAGCGCGCGGAGTTCGCCCTCGATCTCGCCCGGCGGGGGCGGCGGGTCGCCGTCGTCTCCTCCGGCGACCCCGGGGTGTTCGCCATGGCGACCGCCGTACTGGAGGCGGCCTCCGAGGCCCCTTACGACCAGGTGCCCGTGCGGGTGCTTCCGGGCCTGACGGCGGCCCAGGCCGCAGCCGCGCGGGCGGGCGCACCGCTGGGCCACGACTACGCGGTCGTGTCGCTGTCCGACCGGCTCAAGCCGTGGGAGGTGATCGCCGAACGGCTGCGCGCGGCAGCCGCCGCCGATCTGGTCCTGGCCCTGTACAACCCGGGCTCCCGCAGCCGCCTCTGGCAGGTCGGCAAGGCCCGCGAACTGCTGCTGGAGCACCGCGCACCCGACACCCCCGTGGTGCTCGGCCGAGACGTCGGCGGTCCGCAGGAGCGGGTACGGATCGTACGGCTGGGGGATCTCGACCCGGATCAGGTCGACATGCGCACGATCCTGCTCGTCGGGTCCTCGCAGACGCGCGCGGTACGGCGCGGCGACGGCGAGGTGGTCGTGTGGACCCCGCGCCGCTATCCAGCGAATGATTGACGGGCCGTCAGCCGAGAGTGTTCAGGGTGTGCCGCAGCCATGCCACGGCCTCGGCCGGGTCGGCCGCGACCGGAACGCCCTCGGGCACGGCCGGCCGGCGCACTACCACGACCGGCAGTCCCGCCGCGCGTGCCGCGGTGAGCTTGGCAGCCGTGGCGGGCCCTCCGCTGTCCTTCGTCACGAGGACGTCGATGCGGTGGCGGTGGAGGAGCTCGGCCTCACCCTCGACGGTGAACGGCCCCCGGTCGAGCAGCACCTGCATCCGGGGCGGCTGTGGCGGCTCGGGCGGCTCCACGGAGCGGACCAGGAACCACAGGCCGGTCAGGTGGGCGAAGGTGGAGAGTCCCGTACGGCCCGTGGTCAGGAACACCCTCTCCCCCAGGGCGGGAAGGAGTTCCGCGGCCTCGTCCAGCGACGCGGCCGCGTGCCAGGTGTCGCCATCGCCGGCCACCCAGCCGGGACGCCGTAGGGCGAGCAGGGGAACATGGACGGCGGCGGCCGCCCGGGCCGCGTGGAAACTGATCGTGCCGGCGAAAGGATGGGTGGCGTCGATGAGCGCGTCCACCTGGTGCTCGCGCAGCCAGCGGGCCAGGCCTTCCGGGCCTCCGAACCCGCCGATCCGTACGTCCCCGGCGGGCAGCCGCGGCCGGGCGACCCGGCCCGCGAGGGAACTGGTGACCTTCAGCGCCGGGTCGTCGGTGAGTTCCGTGGCGAGGCGGCGGGCCTCGGTGGTGCCGCCCAGTACGAGCACATGCCGCGTCCCGCTCATCGGCCCCTCCTTCGGGGTGCGTGGTGGCTGAGACGAGGGCGACCGGCGGTCGCCGGGCACAGTTGGAGCGCACCGGGCTGCGGCACGGCTGGACCACCGGCGCGTGTGCGACGGCGGCGGCCACGGCCGCGTACACCGCGCTGCTCTCCGGCGAGTTCCCCGATCCGGTGACGATCACCCTGCCCAAGGGGCAGCGGCCCGACTTCGCCCTCGCCGCCGAGGAATTGGGGCCGGACCGCGCCATGGCGGGGGTGGTGAAGGACGCCGGGGACGACCCGGATGTGACACACGGCGCGCTGATCCGAGCCACGGTGCAGTCGCTTCCGCGCGGCGCCGGGGTGGTCTTCCGGGCCGGGCCCGGGGTGGGCACGGTCACCCGACCAGGGCTTCCCCTGCCCGTCGGAGAACCCGCCGTCAATCCGGTGCCCCGGCAGATGATGCGCGACCACATCGCCGAGGTCGCCTCCCGGTACGGCGGCTCCGGCGACGTGGAGATCGAGATATCCGTCGACGACGGCGAGGAGATCGCCCGAAGCACCTGGAATCCGCGGCTGGGCATTCTGGGCGGGCTGTCCATTCTGGGCACGACCGGCATCGTGGTGCCGTACTCGTGCTCCGCGTGGATCGACAGCATCCGGCGCGGCATCGACGTGGCCCATGCCGCCGGGCGCACCCATGTGGCGGGCTGCACCGGCGCCACGTCCGAGAAGGTGGCGGTCGCCGTGCACCGGCTGCCGGAGGACGCGTTGCTGGACATGGGCGACTTCGCGGGGGCCGTGCTCAGGTATCTGCGGCGACACCCCGTGCCCCGGCTGACCATCGCCGGCGGCTTCGCCAAGCTGTCCAAGCTCGCCGCGGGCCATCTCGACCTGCACTCCTCACGCTCTCAGGTGGACAAGGGGTTTCTGGCCGGGCTCGCCCGACGGGGCGGCGCCGACGAAGACCTGGCGGCGGCCGTGGCGGCGGCCAACACCGGTCTCGAGACCGTACAGCTGTG
Organism: Streptomyces sp. KR80; assembly: GCF_052245555.1. NCBI lineage: Bacteria > Bacillati > Actinomycetota > Actinomycetes > Kitasatosporales > Streptomycetaceae > Streptomyces > Streptomyces sp. KR80. Next base: position 163,646 of record NZ_JBQQCD010000013.1, on the reverse strand, counting down.
CGCGGCCCGGGGCGTCCCGCTGGGCGACCTCGTCGCCGAGGAGGCGCGTGCCACCGCGCTCGGCGAGCTGCGGGGCGAGCCGATCGCCGTCGATGTCATCTGCATCGACCGCTCCGGCACGATCGTCGGCCGGGCCACTCCCCTCGGCCCCCTGGGCCGGTAGCCCCCCGTCCCGCGGACCAACCGCGCGCCGCTCACCGCAGCCGCCGACCCGCCGAGCCCTCACGGCAGCAGCACCGAAATCCCGCCGCAGCGGCGCGAAACCACAACGACGAGAGTCCGGCGGGAGTACCCGTCGGCCGCAACCCGCGCCAGCACGCGCTGCCCGCGGACCAACCGCCCGACGTTCACGGCCGCCGATGCCGCCAAGCCCTCGCCGCGGCAAAAACATCCCGCCGCAACGGCGCGACCGCACAGTGGCGAGGGTCCGGCGGAATATTCGTCTGCCCGGGGCAAGGTCTAGTGCCCGGCTTCCCCGCCGGAGGCGGCATCGTGAGCGCGGTCCCGGTCCGCCGAGTAGAGGTGGCTGTCGCGGAACTGCTCCGCGCCGAGCGTCCGGCCCACCAGGATGACGGCGGTCCGCACCACGCCCGCCGCCTTCACCTGTCCGGCGATCTCGGCGAGCGTGCCGCGCAGCACCAGCTCGTCCGGGCGGCTGGCCATCGCCACCACGGCCGCCGGGCAGTCGGCGCCGTAGTGCGGCAGCAGCTCCGCCACGACCCGGTCCACGTAACGGGCGGCGAGATGCAGGACGATGAGGGCTCGGCTGCGCCCCAGGGTGGCCAGGTCCTCGCCTTCCGGCATCGGGGTCGCCCGGTTGGCCACCCGGGTGAGCACCACGGTCTGGCCCACCGTCGGCACGGTGAGCTCGCGCTTCAGTGCGGCAGCGGCGGCGGCGAAGGCCGGTACGCCCGGCACCACTTCGTACGGCACAGCGGCCGCGTCGAGCCGGCGCATCTGCTCGGCCACGGCCGAGAACACCGACGGGTCACCGGAGTGCAGCCGGGCCACGTCGTGCCCCTCCTCGTGCGCCCGCACCAGCTCGGCGGTGATCTGGTCGAGGTTCAGCTGCGCGGTGTCGATCAGCCGGGCGTCCGGCGGGCACTCGGCGAGGAGTTCGCGGGGCACCAGGCTGCCCGCGTACAGGCAGACCCGGCAGGCGGCCAGCGTGCGCTGACCGCGTACCGTGATCAGGTCGGCGGCGCCGGGCCCGGCGCCGATGAAGTACACCGTCATCGTTCTTCTCCTCCATCGGCCGCCCGTCCCTCCACAGCAGGTTTGACCGCGGCCCACTGTGTCACCGGCATCGCCTGCCGCCAGCCGGTGAAGCCGCCCACGGGCGCGGCGTGCGCCACCGCGATGCGCACGAGTTCGCCGCCGTGGCGCCGGTACCAGTCGGCCAGCAGTGCCTCGGACTCCAGGGTCACCGTGTTGACGACCAGTCGTCCCCCGGGCGGCAGCGCCGACCAGCACGTCTCCAGCAGTCCCGGCACGGTGGCGCCGCCGCCCACGAACACCGCGTCCGGCGCCGGGAGTCCGGCCAGGGCGGCGGGCGCGGCGCCCGGCACGACACGCAGCGCGGGGACCCCGAGCGCGGCGGCGTTGCGCTCGATGCGCCCGGCCCGTACGGGATCGCGTTCGACTGTCACGGCCCGGCAGGTGCGGTGGGCCCGCATCCACTCGATGGCGATACTTCCGGAGCCGCCGCCGACGTCCCACAGCAGCTCGCCCGGGGCGGGGGCGAGGGCGGCGAGCGTCACGGCCCGCACATGGCGCTTGGTGAGCTGGCCGTCGTGCTCGTACGCCTCGTCCGGAAGCCCGGGGACCACTGGAAGCCGCAGCGCCCCCGCGGCGCGGCGACACTCCACGGCGATCACATTGAGCGGATCTCCGGGCGGTCGCGACCAGGTGTCGGCGACGCCCTCGATACGGCGCTCGCCCGCCCCCCCGAGCTGTTCGAGCACCTGCAGGCGGCTCGGCCCGTACCCCCGGTCGCACAGCAGCGCGGCCACCTCGGCCGGGGTGTCCGCGCCGGCGCTGAGCACGAGCAGCCGCCGCCGCTCGTGCAGCGCAGCCGCCAGCGCGGCGGCGGGCCGGCCCACGAGGCTGACGACCTCCGTCTCCTCCAGCGGCCAGCCGAGCCGGGCACAGGCGTAGGAGATGGACGAGGGGTGCGGCAGGATGCGGAGCCGGTCTGCGCCGAGCAGCTCCACCAACGTGCGGCCGATGCCGAAGAACAGGGGATCGCCACTGGCGAGGACGGCGATGCGGCGGCCGGCGTGTGCGGCCAGCAGTCCGGGCACAGCCGGGCGCAGCGGGGACGGCCAGGGGATCCGCTCACCGGCGCAGTCCGAGGGCAGGAGTTCCAGCTGGCGGGGCCCACCGATCAGCACCTCGGCCGCGGTCAGGGCTTCCCGGGAGCCGGCGGCCAGCCCGTCCCAGCCGTCGGCCCCGATGCCCACGACGGTGACCGGCCGAGCCCCGCCGGGCGGTACGGAACGGACGGAGCTCACGGACGGGATACCTCTTGCCTCTTGCCTCGCAGGTCGGGGACGCGACCCGACTCTACTGACCCGACGGCGCCACGCCGCCGCCGGGGCGCCCCAGAAGAGGCACCCCACGGAGGCTATCCGGCCAAGGTATGCGTTCATGTCATACATGAGTAATGGCCACCTGTCCTCAAGGCAGGTTGGCAAGTGATCCAATACGGGAAGAGTCCGACCGTCGAAGGCTGGTCCAATCCAGGAGGGAATCAGTGCCACAGGTCTCGCTGCGCGCCGCTGCGTTGCCCCCACTTCACCGGGAGCACGCGTATCAGTCCGGTACCACCGTGTTCCGCTTAGGCGTCGTCGACACGTCCTCGTACTGACCGCCCACTCCCCCTACCCACGGCCGGCAGCCGCAGACCACGGCGAGTCGGCCGCCTTCACGACCGGAGATTCCATGAACAACCACGTCGTCATCGAGGCTGCCACCGGGGGCGGCACCACGTTCGACGAGAGCGAAGTGCCGCTGTACTACTCACGTAAGACGGCCGACATCCTCCACAAGTACGGGCCCGGGCCTCGCATCCACTTCCACATGGGGATGTTCGATCCGGGTGCCGCTCCGAACACCACGGTCGCCCAGCGCGTCATACAGCAGCGGATCCTCGACTCCCAGGAGGCCGTCCTCGAGCACGCGGCCGCGTCCTGGGGAGTGCCCACGAATCCGCCCGGCTCCCTCCTCGACATCGGTTGCGGCCTGGGGGGCGGGTCCATCTATTGGGCCCAGGAGTACGGCGCCGCCGTGACCGGACTGACGGTGACGGCCGAGCATATTCCGCTCATGGCCGGATTCGTCCGGCAAGCCGGGGTGGCGAACCTGGTGTCGCCCGTCCTGGGTGACGTACACGACCTGCGGGACGAGCGGACGTACGACGCCGCCGTTGCCATCGAGAGCACCGGATACATGGACCGCGAGCGGCTTTTCTCCGTCGTGGCCAGGGCTCTCAAGCCCGGTGGATGGTTCGGCGTCCAGGAGCACTTCGTGTGCCGCCCGGAGTGGACCGAGTTCATCGACGGCTACTACAAGACCCGGCTGGGAACGCTCACGGAATACATCTTCGCCGCACATGCGGCAGGCTTCGATCTCGAGCAGGACGAGGACATCACCGACCGCGTCGCCGAGTTCTGGATCCAGAGCATGGCCTGGACGACGGCGGAGCTGGACCAGGCGGAGCGCAGGGGCACGCCGTCACCGATCGCCCGCGACCGGCTGCTGGAATCGGCGCTTACCCACGGGAAGCTCTTCCGCGTCTGGCGCGATCACGCGATCGAGACCCGGCTGCTGCTGTTCCGGCTGAAGGGCCGCTGATCAATGATCGAAACCACTCACCGCCCTTCGGCCATCGGCTGGCGACTTCCGCCGTTCTACTGCCCGATCGCACGCGACGTGGACATCCATCCCGCGGCGGAGAGGATCGAGGAGCGAGCCGTCGCCTGGATCGATGCGTTCGGCATCTACCCTGACGCGACCGAACGCGCCTGGGGACTGGCCGGCAACGCCGCCGAGTACACCTGCCGCATGATCCCTCATGGCGACGAGGAACCGATCCTGCTGTTCGTCGAGTGGAACTACTGGGCGACCGCGCTCGACGACTGGCACGACTCCGGGGCCGACGGCATCACCACAGCGGACATCACCGATCACAGCGCCCGACTCGTCCGCTCCCTGGAGGCACCGGGCTCCGCCATGCTTCCCCCGAGCCCGCTCACCACGGCCCTCGACGATCTGGTGGTCCGCACCCGGGCCATGCTCACGCCCTTCCAGCTGCGGCGCTTCGCCGACGGGGCTCGAGACTGGCTGTTCGGTGCCGGCTGGCAGACCGCGAACAGCGAACGCCGCGTCATGCCCGCGCTCAACGACTTCGCCGCCATGCGGGGCTCGATGAACGGCACCAGATTCTCCGTCACCTTCATCGAGGTCGCGAACGACATCCGGTTGCCGCCCGACGTGCTGTACTCGCCGCCCGTACAGGCCCTGACCGAGACCGCGGGCTTCATCGTCGGCTGCGACAACGATCTGTTCTCGTATGCCAAAGAGGACCATCTCGATCCCCCCGATCAGAACCTCGTCAATGTGCTCGCCCACCGGGACGGCTGCTCGCCCGCGGTAGCCCTGCCCGCCGCCGTGGCCATCCGGGACCGGGCCATGACCCTCTTCCTGACCCTGCGGCAGCAGCTGGCTCGCGGCGCCGACGACGAACTGCGGCGCTATCTCGAGTCACTCGGCCACTACATCTCCGGCTTCATCCACGGGGAGAGCACCGCTGGACGCTACGCCAGCCCGCGCAACCGGAACGCCCTTCCGGTGCCGGGAGCGAGATACGGCATCCGCTGGAGCACGAAGCCCAGCGATCCCAGCACCGAGCCCCTTCCCATCCCGGCACTGGCCTGGTGGTGGGACCAGCTCGAGGACTGACGGCGTCGAGGCGGGTCGGCGCGCTACTGCATGAGAACGGCCTGCGTCCGGTGTGGACCGGACGCAGGCCATTCGGCCGTACGGGCCCGCGGCAGTTCGCGCTCAGCGGCTGAACAGACGGGACCACCAAGACGTCTTGCGCGCCCGAGGCTCCTCGGCTCGCGGTGTTGCCACAGGTGCCGGCACCACCTCCGGAAGGGGAACGGACTGGCGCCGTGCCGGCAAGACGCCGACCCCCGTACTGCCCTCGGTCGGCGCAGGCGTCCCCGAGGATGGCGCGAACGTCACCGGCAGAGCGGTCAGATGACGCGACATCAGTGACGAGACGTAGTGCAACTGCGCTTCTTTCACCGCAAGCTGAATGTCCGGAAGCCGCGTCAGCAGGGTGTCGATGCCGGTGTCGGCGATGGCCCTGCCGAGGTCCTGCCCCGGGCACTCGTGCGGACCGCCGCTGAAGGCCAGGTGCGAACGGTTGCCGTGGACCGGCTGGGACAGGTCCGGGCGGATCTCCGGGTCGACGTTGCCGGCCGCGAGGCCCAGCAGCAGCATGTCGCCCGCCTTGATCCACTGCCCGCCGAGCTCGGTGTCGCCGGTGGACCAACGGCCGAGAATCGTGGTGAACGGCGGTGCGTCCCACATGACCTGTTCCAGGGCGTCGGGCAGCGTCATATGGCCACCCGACAGGTGCGCCCGGAAACGGTGATCGGTCAGCACAACTTTCAGCGTGTTCGTGATGAGGTTGGCCGTGCTCTCGAACGCGGCGATCAGGACCAGCCGCAGATGCTCGACTGTCTCATCGGCGGTGAGCCGGGCGGGATGGTCGATCAACCAGGACGCGAAGTCATGGCCGGGGTTGCCGGTTCTGCGCTCCACGAGCTGCTGCAGCACCGTGGTGACGTAGTCGTTGCTGGCGACGGCCGTCTCCGTGCCCTTGATCATGTCACGCGCGGCGTCCACCAGCTTCGGCCCGTACGACTCGGGCATCCCGAGGACCTGCGTCATCACCAGCATCGGCAGATGCTCGGCGAACTCGGTCACGAGATCGGCCTGTCCGGCCGCGGCGAACCGGTCGATCAGCTGGTTCGCGAAGCGGGTGACATAGCGGCGGATGCCGCGCCGGTCGCACCGGGCGAGGGAGTCGGTCACCGCTCCGCGCAGCCGCCGGTGTTCCTCGCCGTCGACGAAGTGGCAGACCGGCTGCCACGCGGTCATCGGCGTGAGCGGATGGTCCGCGGGGACCTTCCCCTCCTGCATGTCACGCCAGCGGCGGGGGTCCCGGGAGAAGCGGGAGGGGGTACGCGCGACATCGAGGTTCTCCCGGTGGCCCAGGACCAGCCAGGCCGGGAGATCGCCGTGGACCAACACCGGGGCCACCGTGCCGTGTTCGGCGCGCAGCTTCTCGTACAGCCCCATCGGGTCGGCCTCGGCTTCGGGGCCGTAGAGCTGGCGCTGACCGCTGGGGCCGGAGGCGGAGCCGGTGCCGTGTGCCGGGCACTGCGGGGGCGGGGTGGGGGTGGTGCTCACGATGACTCCTTACGTCGCGGCGAGAGACTGCAGATGGCGCATCAGCGTCAGCAGGACGTCGCGGCTGGAGGAGCGCTGGCGGGCGTCACAGGTGACGATCGGGACGCTGTCGGGCAGATCCAGGGCGGCACGCAGCTCTTCGATGGGGTACGTCGGTGCCTCCGGGAAGGTGTTGATCGCCACCACGAAGGGCATGCCCTGCTCCTCCAGTCGGCCGATCACATCGAAACTCACCTCCAGCCGACGGGTGTCGACCAGCACCACCGCACCCAGCGCACCGTCGAAGAGTCCGTTCCACAGGAACCAGAAGCGCTGCTGGCCGGGGGTGCCGAAGAGGTACAGCACCAGCTCGTCGTTGAGGCTGATCCGACCGAAGTCCATCGCCACGGTGGTCGAGGTCTTGCGCTCCACGCCCACGGTGTCGTCCACGCCGACACCGGCCTGGGTCATGGTTTCCTCGGTCGTCAAGGGCCGGATCTCGCTCACCGAACCGACCAGAGTCGTCTTGCCGACCCCGAATCCGCCCACGATCACCACCTTGACCGCGGCGGTCGCCGTGGCCGGGAGCATGTCCTCGCTCCGCGGCCCCAGTGCCGTGTCAGAGCCGCTGTAGTCCATGGATCACCGCCTCGATCAGCGAACGTTCGGGGAGTTCGGCCTGGGCCACCGGCGGGCGCGCCAGCACGCGGTCCTCGGCCAGCAGGTCACTGAGCAGGACGGTGACCACGCTGACCGGCAGGGTGAGATACGCGGAGATCTCGGCCACGGAGAGCGGGGAGTGGCACAGCTGCACGATGGCGGCGTGCTCGGGCTGCATACCCGGCTTCGGCCCCGACTTGGACACGATCAGCGTGACCAGGTCGAGTGCCGCGCTCTCGCATGAGCCGCTGCGTCCGCCCGTGATCACATAGAGCCGCTCCGGGCTCCCCTCCTCCCATGTCACCGCTCGTGCTTCGCCCTCTCCTTCGCTCATGCGGACTGCCCGTCGTGGCGCGGCGGGCTGCTCAGATGCTCACCGATACGGGCCACCAGGTCCCGCATCCGCTGCCCCATCAGTCCGGCATCCACTCCCTCGTCGGCAAGCACCGCCAAGTACGCCCCTGCGCCCGCCGCCATCAGGTAGAAGAAGCCGACGTCCAGCTCGATCACGACCATGCGCATCCGCCCGTCGCTGTGCGGGAACTCCGCGGAGACCGCTGCCGCGAGGCTCTGCAGACCGGCGCAGGCCGCTGCCAGCCGGTCCGCGGAGTCCGTGTCGGCTCCGTACTGGGCCATGCGCAAACCGTCGGAGGACAGCACCACCACGTGACGGGTCTGCGGAACGCTCTCCGCCAGGTCCTTGAGCATCCAGTCCATATCGGCCCGGTGCTGAATCATGACCTCACACTCTCTTCCGACGACTCGTCACTCTTCGGTCGGTCAGCCCCGGCGGCCTCGCTCTCGCCGGACAGACCGCTCTGGAACGCGGCCAGCCACATACCGGGCTGCTGCGCGGCCTGGGCACCCTCCTGCTCCGGGGCGCGCGGCGCCGGAACGGAAGCGGTGGTGGACGCGGTGGTCGGGGCGCCCCGGGTCCTGCGGCGTCGCTGCGGCAGACCGCTGGCGGTCCGTTCGGTCACGACCGGGGCCTCTTCCTCCGATGCCGGCGCGGGTGCAGGTGCTGACGCGGACGCAGGTGCCGGTACGGACGCAGGTGCCGGTACGGACGCGGGTGCGGATACGGGTCCGGGTACGGGTACGGCTGGCGGGGCGGCGTCCGCCGACGGCACGGAGCCCGTGACGGGACGAGGCGCCGCGGCCGACGCAGGGCCCGGGGACGCGCCGATGCCGTGCGCCTTGGCCGTCGTGGGGACCGTAGTGATCAGTTCCTGTGGCACGGCCAGCACGGCGCGGACGCCGCCGTACGCCGAAGGCCGCAACGAGACCTGGAAGTTGTACGCCTGCGCCAGCCGACCGACCACGGCCAGCCCCAGTCGTGGCGTCTCGCCCAGGTCGTTCAGGTCGATTCCCTCCTGGGCCTGCCGCAGCATCCGCTCAGCCCGCTTCCGGGCCTCCTCGCTCATGCCGACGCCACCGTCCTCGATCTCGATGGCGATGCCCGACTGCACCTCGACCGCGGTCAAGTGCACCCGGGTCTGCGGCGGCGAGTAGCGGGTGGCGTTGTCCAGCAGCTCGGCCAGTGCATGGATCAGCGGCTCCACCGCAGGGCCGACGACGGCGACCTCCGAGACGGAGTGCGGCTCCACCCGCTGGTAGTCGATGATCCGCGACATGGCGCCGCGCAACACGCTGAACAGAGGGACCGCCTTGCTCCACTGGCGGCCGGGCCGGGCGCCGCCGAGCACCGCGATGCTGTCGGCGAGCCGGCCGATCAGTGCCGCGCCGTGGTCCAGGCGCAGCAGGTCGCCGAAGACCTCCGGCGACTGTCCGTGCCGGTCTTCCATCTGCCGTAGTTCCTGGGCCTGGCGGTGCACGATGGCCTGGACGCGCCTGGAGATGTTCACGAAGGCGCGCTGCGCGGACTCGCGCATGTTCTCCTCGGCGACCACGGCCTCCAGCACCGAACGCAGCACTGCCTGGTGGGCAGCCCGGAACTCGGGGGTGAGCCGCGATTCGTACGTGGACACCGACGCGAGCACGTCCTCGGGGAAGTGACCTTGCCGGAGCCGGTACACGACCTCGGGGAGCAGCACGTCGGCGAGCCGTACGGTCTCGGCCTCCTGCTGAGCCAGAGCGGCCTCCCGCGCCGCGCAGCGCTCGCGCAGCACGGCGAGGGCGCGGCCCCGACGTGCCGTCTCGGCCGCGAGGACGGCCACCGCCAGGGTCGCCGCGGCGCCGATCCAGGCGACCGGCACCCGGGCCTGGGAGGGGACCAGTGCCGCGGTGACGATCGCAGCCGCCGCCGTCACAGCAGAAGGCAGTATCCATACAGCAACCGAGGCAGAACGCGATCCCCCGGCTGACGACCGCTCTCGAACCATCAGCACCCTCAAACCGTCGAAACATCATTGGGATGACAAACGGGACACAACGCCGGACGACAGGCCGTCACAGAGGTCACCTGCGGTAACTGCCGTAATACGTTGAACCCGAAGCAGCATAACCAGATGTGATCGAGTGTCGGCGTGGGGGTTCGCCCACCTCCACGGTGGGCTCCCCGAAGCTTCAGGACCTCGTAACCCGGACGACGCACGCGGTCGGCGGACCTTGGCGCCTGCGGCGGGCTCTCCCCTGACCCGCCCTGCGGCGGCCGGGGGTGGCGGCACGCGCGGCGCTCCCGCCGCGTCGGCCCACGGCGGGAGCGCCGTACAACGCGTTCGGGGCCGGGTGCCCCGCGAGCGGCGCACCCGGCCCCGAACGACGAACTACGCGGCTGTCACGGCCGCTTACTGCTCCTCAGCCACCGAAGTAGCTGTCGAAGTTCTTCGAGAACTCCCAGTTGCTGTAGCGGTCCCAGTTGATGGACCAGGTCATCAGCCCACGCATCGCGGGCCAGGTCCCGTGTGTCTGGTAGGAGCCGCAGTTGGTGCCCTTGGTCAGACAGTCCAGCGCCTTGTTGACCTCGGCGGGCCCGATGTGGCCGTTGCCCGCGTTCTGCGAGGCGGGCAGGCCGATCGCGACCTGGTCGGGGCGCAGCGGCGCGAAGACCTTGGACTGGTCGCCGGCGACCGGGAAGCCGGTCAGGAGCATGTCCTGCATCGCGATGGGGAAGTCGGCGCTGCCCATGGTGTGGTGCTGATTGTCCAGACCCAAGATCGGGCCCGAGTTGTAGTTCTGCACGTGGAGCAGGGTCAGGGCGTCGCGCATCGCGTGGATGACCGGGAGGTACACGCCGCAGCGCGAGTCCTGGCCGCCGTGCGGTCCCGAGCCGTAGTACTGGTAGCCGAGCTGCACGAAGAAGGTCTCGGGCGCCATGGTCAGGACGAACTTCTCGCCGTACTTCGCCTTCAGGGACTTCAGCGCCGAGATCAGGTTGACGACGACCGGGGTCGTCGGGTTCCTGAAGTCGGTGTCGCCCGTGTTCAGCGACAGCGAGTGCCCCTCGAAGTCGATGTCGAGACCGTCGAGTCCGTACTCATCGATGATCTTGCTCACCGAGGAGACGAAGGCGTCGCGTGCGGCGGTGCTGGACAGCTGGACCTGTCCGTTCTGGCCTCCGATGGAGATCAGCACCTTCTTGCCGGCCGCCTGCTTGGCCTTGATCGCCGCCTTGAAGTCCGCTTCGGACTCCACGTTCGGGCACTCCGACTGCGGGCAGAGCTTGAAGCGGATGTCGCCCGAGGATACGGAGGTCGGCTCACCGAAGGCCAGGTTGATGATGTCCCAGGAAGCGGGCACGTCGGCCATGCGCGTGTAGCCGGAGCCGTTGGCGAAGCTGGCGTGGAGATAGCCGACAAGGGCGTGCGTCGGAAGATCCCCGCTGCCTCCTCCGCCGCCGGTGGTCGTCGCGGTGACGGACTCCGACTTGGCGGACTCGCCGTTCGCATTGGTGGCGGTGACTTGGAAGGTGTACGAGGTGGCGGATGCGAGCCCGGTGACGGTGGCCGACGTGCCCGTGACGGCACGGACCTTGGCCCCGTTCTGGTAGATGTTGTAGCCGGTGGCGCCGCTGACCTGGTCCCAGCTCAGATCGACGGTGCTCGAGGTGACCGTACCGGCGGTGAGGCCGCCGGGCACGGCAGGCGGCTGGGATTCACCGGGGTCGCCGCCGGGGCCGGTCAACGAGATGTCGTCCGCGTAATAGGCGGCGGTGCCGTACCAGCCGTGGTGGTAGATGGTCACCGAGGTGGTGTTGGAGCCCGTCTTGAAGGTCGTCGACAACTGCTGCCAGCTGCTCGCCGAGGGGGTCCACGTCGACACATCGGTGGTCCCGGTGCCGCTCGCGCCCAGATAGACATAACTGCCCTGGACCCAACTGCTCAGCGTGTACTGGGAGTCGGGTTTCACGGTGACGGTCTGCGAACACTTGGCGTTGTCATTGCCCGCGGGGGTCGCCTTCAGCGCGGAGGTGCCGCTGTGCACCGGGCTGGCGACGGTCGAACCGCTGTCGGCCGTGCAGGTCCAGCTGTCGAGGCCGGTTTCGAAACCGCCGTTGCGGGCGAGCTCGACGTCGGCGGCTTGGGCCGGGTGCCCCGCGGCGGCGAGCCCGCTGCCGAGGAGGACCGCGGCGCAGAGCGAGGCCAGCAGTCGGGAGCGTGTTCTTCGGCGAGGCACTGCCGGAAGTCTGGTTCGGTCCACGGCTTCCTCCGGGGAGGTGGGGAATGGGTGGTGAAGCCTGGCCAGAATTTGGTCCAGACCAATCCCGTTGTCAAGACATCCGGCATTGACTCGACCTGGACTCTCGCGAATGGCTGGGGCATCGCCTCGCCGCCTCAAGGCGCTCAGCGCACGCCGCGGCGCGTCCACCGCGCGTTCATGGCCGTCCCCCGGCGGTGATCCCGATCAGTACCAGATGGCGACAGGAGGTCCGGTGCTCGTCGTCTCCGGTGGATCGGGAAGTGTCCCGGCTGTGCCCAGCGCGATGCGCCGGGCGGTCCAGGCCGCCGCGGCGGCGTCCAGCAGGTCGTCGGAGGGAACCCGGCCGGCCGCGCCGAGATCGTCGGGCAGCGTGATGCCCTGGTCGCCCAGGAGGCGTCGGCGCAAGGACTGTCCGTTCCAGCTCTTCTTGCCCCAGGCCACGGGCGTGCCGTCGTTCATGGTGGCGAAGGAGACCTCGGGGTGGACTTCGTGGAGGCGGTGGTCGCCGCCGTCGCGGCGTTCGTTGGCCTCGCGCAGTTTCGCCGCGAGCCCCCAGGACTGGCGGCTCAGCCCGGAGCCGGTGAGCTGACGGCTGCGCAGATTCGCGGCAGCGTAGTCGGGTTCTTGCCAGACCGCCCGCGGTGGCACCGGGAAGACCCGGGAACGGTGGGGTGCCAGCATGGCCACCGCCAGGACGTCGGCGCGGCGCCGCCCCGTCTCCAGGAGCCCCAGCGGCATGTCGATCCCCACCAGGACCGCGGTCGGCACGTCGGCCAGAAGCTCGGTCAGACCTGACGCCACGTGTGCGTCGGCGAACCTGCCGTCCTCCAGGGTCACGCCGACCCATCCGGTCGGGCAGGCGTCCACTCCCACAACGTTCATGTCCTCATCCCTGAGAAAAGACGGAAAGCAGGATGCATCACACCCGTCAGTGACACCCGTTGGTCACACCCGGAAGACAAGGAAGCCGGCCGCGACCGACCCCGCCACCGCACCGCCGTAACAGAACAGACCGATGGCGCGGCGCAGTCGTGCGAGGCGCAGACCGTCGTACAGGGTGTAGCGGAAACGATGGGCCCAGTGAAACAGCCACAGGACGCACAGCGCGAACAGGATCGCCTTGGTGAGGGGGTGGCGCAGCACCGCGAGCAGATGGGCGTGGTCGGGGAACGACAGCCATCCCAGGGGGAAGGCGATGCCGAACAGGAACAGCAGGACGGGGACGAGCAGAGCGGCCGCCAGGCCACCGGCGCTGAACAGCAGCCAGAGCAAGGGTTCCGGGGACTTCCTGGCCATGGCACTACCCACCCAGGATCAGCCACGCCACGGCCGCCGACAGCAGCGCCCACAGCACGTAGTGCGCTGCCAGGACCGGACCGGGCCGGACGCGTCGTCCGCGCACATGGAGGACGATGGCTCGCGGCGCGACGTTGAACCAGGTGACGGCGTGCAGAAGGACGAAGAGCAGGCCGATCGCGTTGAGCAGCACCACCCACCAGTTGGCGCTCCAGTCCTGGAACCGCTCGTACTCCGCGCCGCCCTCGCCGATCGCCTCGACCAACAGCAGCAGGAACACCACGAACCAGGCGACGAAGACGGCGCTGAGCTCGCGTAGCACGAAGAGCAGATACGACGGACGCTGCAGCCACCAGAAGGTCGAGACCGGCTTCCGGTACGGCGCCGTACGGGGTGGCGGGGACGGTGTCCGGCTCATCGCGCCCCCCGCGGCCAGAGGAGCTCTTTGAGCGATTGCGTGGCCGCCGTGAGCTTGTAGCGCTGGATCGCGCCCGCCGGGTCGACGTCCTTCGGGCAGGCCGTGCTGCACTCGCCGACGAGGGTGCAGGCCCAGACCCCCTCGGCGGCGGAGAGGACATCCCGCCGGTCCGCGGCTCCCTCGTCACGTGAGTCGAGGTTGTAGCGCTGGGCCAGCGCGATGGCCGCCGGGCCGACGAACTCGGGGTCGAGCGCGTAGACCGGGCAGGCCGCGTAGCACAGCATGCAGTTGATGCACATGCTGTACTGCCGGTACTCGTCCATCTCGGCCGGTGTCTGCAGGTACTCCCCCTCCTCCAGCGGCTGTTCCTCCTCGCGCACGATCCAGGGCTTGACCTGCGGCAGCTTGTTCATGAAGTCGCCGATGTCGACGACCAGATCGCGGATCACCGGGAAGTTCTCCAGCGGTTCCACCCGGACCGGGCCGGGCGCGGAGTCGGTCAGGAAGGCGGAGCAGGTCAATTGGGGATCGCCGTTGACGGTCATCCCGCAGCTGCCGCAGATGCCCATGCGGCAGGACCAGCGGTAGGAGAGCGTTCCGTCCAGATGGTCCTTGATGTAGTTGAGGCCGTCGAGCACCGTCCACTCCTTGCGCAGCGGGACCTCGTACGACTGCCAGGACGGTGTGGTCTCCTCTTCCGGCCGGTACCGTGCGACCTGCAGGGTGATGCGGTCTGCCACGGCGATCACCTCCCGTACACCCGTTCCCCGGGCGACCAGCGCGTGACGGTCACCGGTCGGTACTCGACCTGGAGGGTGCCGTCGGGCTCACGGCGGATCAGCGAGTGGGCCAGGAACCGCTGGTCGTTCCTCGCGGGGAAGTCGGTGCGTTGATGCGCGCCCCGCGACTCCTCGCGCCGCAGTGCGCAGTGCACGACGGTCTCGGCCACGTCCAGCATGAAGGACAGTTCGAGCAGGGCGACCACATCGGTGTTGAACGTCCGGCTGTGATCGTCCATCGCCACCAGGCCGAAGCGCTCGCGGAGTTCGAGCAGCGTGTCCGCCGCCTTCGCCAAGGAGACGCCGTCGCGGTAGATCCCCGCGCCGTTCTCCATGACGTCCTGCATCTCCGCGCGGATGTCGGCGATGTGCTCCCGTCCTCCTGCGGCGTGTCGTGCGAGTTCCCGCTCCAGCCGCCGCTGCTCGTCTCGGCCCTGCGCCAGCACGGCGGCGCTGGGGGCGGTGGCCGGTGAGGCGCCGGCGAACCGGGCGGCGGCCCGGCCAGCGCGGGCACCGAAGACCAGGCACTCCGGGAGGGAGTTGGAACCCAGCCGGTTGGCGCCGTTGATACTGACGCACGCGGCCTCACCGGCGGCGTACAGGCCGGCGAGTCCCGTGGCGCCGTCGATGTCGGTGTCGACCCCGCCCATCATGTAGTGGACCACCGGACGTACCGGGATGAGCTCCCGGACCGGGTCGATGTTCTGGTAACGCAGGCACAGTTCCCGGACGAAGGGGAGCTTGCCGTCGATGACCTCAGCACCCAGGTGCCGCAGGTCCAGGTTGACCACCGGCCCGTGCGGTGTGTCGATGGTCCTGCCCTGGTCGAGCTCGTGCACGAAGGCCTGCGACAGCCGGTCACGTGGTCCCAGCTCCATACTGCGCAGCACCGGCTTGGGGTCGGGTGTGCCGAGGTCGTAGTCCTGCAGGTAGCGGTAGCCGTCCTTGTTGAGCAGCCAGCCGCCCTCGGCGCGTGCGGCCTCCGTGATCAGGATTCCGGTGAAGGGCAGGCCGGTGGGGTGGTACTGGACGAACTCCATGTCCTTCAGCGGGGCGCCGGCCCGGTGGGCCAGCGCCATTCCGTCGCCGGTCTTGATGGTGGCGTTGGTGGTGAAGGGGTAGATCCGGCCGCACCCGCCCGTGCAGACGATGACGGCGCTCGCGGCGATGGTCTCCACCCGGCCGGTGGCCAGCTCGATCGCCACCACGCCGCGCACCCGCCCGTCGTCGATCAGCAGTGAGCTGACGAACCACTCGTCGTACCGCACGACGTCCGGGTAGGACAGCGCGGTCTGGAACAGCGTGTGCAGCAGGTGAAAGCCGGTCTTGTCGGCGGCGAACCAGGTACGCCGCTTCTTCATGCCGCCGAAGGCCCGCACCGCGATGTGCCCGTCGGGCTGCCGGCTCCACGGACAGCCCCAGTGCTCCAGCCGGAGGAGCTCGCCCGGAGCCTCGGCGACGAAGGCCTCGACGGCGTCCTGGTCGCACAGCCAGTCCCCGCCGGAGACGGTGTCGTGGGCGTGCTCGTCGAGACTGTCGTCGGCACCGACGACGGCGGCGGCTCCGCCCTCGGCGGAGACCGTGTGACTGCGCATCGGATAGACCTTGGAGATGATCGCCACGCTGAGCCGCGGGTCGGTTTCCGCGACCGCGACGGCGGCACGCAGTCCCGCGCCCCCGCCGCCTATCACCACGACGTCGTGACTGGGGGTACTCCCCCTGGCTTTGCCGGGGGCACCCCCACCCAGGCGAAGCTCTGGAGGAGCGGTCATGGCTGGCACCACCTCGGTGTCCGCTGCCGTCAGGCCTCGTGCTCCGCGCTGTGCTCGTCCTGCAGGACCTTCCCGTCGTGGCGGACGATCCTGACCCGGACGCTGCCGTCGTGGAACTCGTGGCGGGCCTGGTGGCAGCCGCACGCGTACGTCACCTTGTCGATGACCAGGCCCGCGGCGTCGTCCTCCTGGTACCGGAACCCGTCGACGACCCGGCCACAGGGGGCTCGCACATCGGTGAAGTGAGCGGTGTCGCCGACCATCGCCCACCTCCTCGACGACGTGGGCTCTCCATCACGGCGCGTGGCCACACGTGCACCATCGGCATCGACAGCCTCGGGATCACGCCCATAGCGAGCGTAACGCCGGGGGCACGCTCCCGCAGGCCGAGGCCCGGCGGCTGGTCGCCGGGCCTCTCCCCGCGAGCATCGTGGGCCTACAGGAAGTTCACGCCCTGGGCGAGGGGCAGGTCGTCGGAGTAGTTCACGGTGTTCGTGGCACGGCGCATATAGGCGCGCCAGGCGTCCGAGCCGGATTCACGGCCTCCGCCGGTCTCCTTCTCCCCGCCGAACGCCCCGCCGATCTCGGCACCGGACGTGCCGATGTTGACATTGGCGATACCGCAGTCGGAGCCGTCGGGGGCCAGGAAGCGCTCGGCCTCGCGCTGGTCCCGAGTGAAGATGCTGGAGGACAGGCCCTGCGGGACACCGTTGTGCAGCGCGAGGGCATCCTCGAAGCTGCGGTAGGTGAGCACGTAGAGGATGGGGGCGAACGTCTCTTCGCGGACGATGTCGGTCTGTGCGGGCATGCGGACGACCGCCGGCCGCACGTAGGCGGCTTCCGAGGCCTCCTCCTGGAGCCGGCGTTCGCCACCCGACAGCACCTTGCCGCCGTCGGCCTGGGCCGCCTCGATCGCCCGGGACATCGCCGTGTGGGCCGACGTGTGGACGAGGGGGCCGACGAGCGTGTCCGCCGCGAAGGGGTTGCCCACGGTCAGCTGGTCGTAGGCATGAACGATCTTCTCCAGGAGGCGGTCCGCGACGTCCTCGTGGACGATCAGCCGGCGGAGGGTGGTGCAGCGCTGGCCGGCCGTACCGGCGGCGGCGAAGACGATGCCGCGTACCGCGAGGTCGAGGTCGGCCGAGGGGGTCACGATCGCGGCGTTGTTGCCGCCGAGTTCCAGGAGACAGCGACCGAAACGCGCCGCCACACGGGGTCCGACCGCCCGCCCCATGCGGACCGATCCGGTGGCGCTGACGAGCGCCACCCGCGCGTCGTCGACCAGGCGCTCACCGGTCTCCCGGTGACCGAGGACCAGCCGGTGCACATCGGTCGGCGCGCCGACGTCGGCAGCCGCACGCGTGAGGAGTGCGTCGCAGGCGAGCGCGGTGAGCGGGGTCAGTTCCGAGGGCTTCCAGACGACGGCGTCCCCGCAGACCAGCGCTACGGCGGTGTTCCAGGCCCATACGGCGACGGGGAAGTTGAAGGCGGAGATGACACCGACGACCCCCAGCGGGTGCCAGGTCTCCGAGAGGCGGTGGCCGGGACGCTCCGAGGCCATCGTGCGCCCGTAGAGCTGACGCGAGAGCCCGACGCCGTAGTCGCAGATGTCGATCATCTCCTGCACTTCGCCGAGTGCCTCGGAGCGGATCTTGCCCACCTCAAGGGTGACCAGGTCGGCCAGGTCCTGCTGATGCTCGATGAGGAGTTCGCCGAGCCGCTTGACGAGCGCACCGCGCTGGGGCGCGGGAACGGTGCGCCACTCCTGGAAGGCCGCGTGCGCGGCGCCGATGGCCTCGTCGACCTGCTCGCGGTCCGAGGAGGGGAGGTGGAAGAGCGTGCCGCCGGTGAGGGGGGTGCGGGAGACGAGGTCACCGCCGTCGGCGGTCGGTTCCACGCCACAGCGCCGCAGGCTCTCCACGGCGCGGGCACGCAGGGAGTCGGTGTCGGGGAGACGGCTGCTGATCTCGGTCACGGGAGCTCCTCTGGTCATCGCGTACACCTCTGACCCTATCCGTCCACTGATCCACCTCCAGGCTGCCATGTGCGCCCCTCGCCGCGGCCAACCGCAGCGCACGGGTTCGGAAACGGCGGCGGCTGCACGGCGGGGCCGGGGTCGCTGCGGCAGCGGTACGGGCGCGATACTGATCGTCGGCGCCCAGCAGTCGGCAGATGCCCAGCAGTCGGCAGACCTTCAGGAGTCGAGATGAGCGAACCGGGCCAGGTCGTCGAGGAGCACTTCCGGTCGGCGGTGGCGCGGTCCACGCCCGTGGGGCGGCGGCCCGCCGAGGCGCCGATCCTGCCCGGCAGCCCGTTCACCGGCGCGCAGTGCCTGGAGCTCTTCGATGCCCAGGCGGGGAGCAGACACCTGGACCTGGCGGCACGGCGGCTGGGCAAGAGCGGACGCGGCTACTACAGCATCGGTTCGTCCGGGCATGAGGGGAACGCCGCCGTGGCGGCGGCCCTGCGGCCCACCGATCCGGCCCTGCTGCACTACCGGTCCGGCGCGTTCTTCCTGCACCGGGCACGGCAGGCCGACCAGTCGCGGCCGCCGCGCGACGCGCTGCGCGACGGCATGCGCGATGTCCTGCGCGGCATCGTCGCCGCCGCCACGGAACCGATCTCCGGCGGCCGGCACAAGGTGTACGGCAGCAAGGCCGCGGCGGTCATCCCGCAGACGTCGACCATCGCATCGCACCTGCCGCGCGCCGTGGGGCTGGCCTTCGGCATCCCGCGCGCGGCGGCGCTCGGGGTGAGCGGCGGATGGCCGGCCGACGCCGTCGTGCTGTGCGGCATGGGTGACGCCTCGGCCAACCACTCCACGGCCGCCGGTGCCATCAACGCCGCGCTGCACTGCGCCTACCAACGCGTGCCGATGCCGGTCCTGTTCGTCTGCGAGGACAACGGCATCGGCATCAGCGTGCCCACGCCCGGGGGATGGATCGAGCACGCCTACGGCCACCGGCCCGGGCTGCGCTACTTCGCCGCGGACGGCTGCGAGCTGCTCGACTCGCTGACGGTGTCGGCCGAAGCCGTGCGATGGGTCCGGACCCATCGGGCGCCGGCGTTCCTGCACCTGCGCATGGTCCGGCTGATGGGTCACGCCGGTTCCGATGTCGAGTCCGCCTACCGCGGTCAGGCGGAGATCACCGCCGACCTGAGTCGTGACCCGGTCCTCGCCACCGCCCGGTTGCTGATCTCCTCCGGCGTGGCCGCACCGGAGGAGATCCTGGACCGCTACGACCGCATCGGCCGGGAGGTGGCCGCGCTCGCCGAGGAGGTGTGCGGGGAGCCGAAGCTCGGCACTGCCACCGAGATCGCGGCCCCGCTGGCGCCCTCGGAGCCGCACCGGGTCCGGGCCGACGCGGCGAGGGCGGTCGATCCCGAGCTCCGCCGCCGCCGTTTCGCCGGCCAACTGCCGGATCGAGCAGGTCCGCTGACACTGGCTCAAGGCATCAACCGAACGCTCGCCGACCTGCTGTGCCGCGATCAGGACGTGCTGGTGTTCGGTGAGGACGTCGCGCGCAAGGGCGGTGTCTACGGGGTCACCAAGGGGCTGCGGAGAATGTTCGGCGGGCGCAGGGTGTTCGACACGCTGCTGGATGAACAGAGCGTCCTGGGCACCGCGTTGGGCGCCGCACTGGCCGGTTTCGTACCCGTACCGGAGATCCAGTACCTTGCCTATCTCCACAACGCCGCGGACCAGATCCGCGGCGAGGCGGCGACGCTGTCGTTCTTCTCAGCCGGCCAGTACCGCAACCCGATGGTGGTGCGCATCGCCGGCTACGCCTACCAGAAGGGATTCGGGGGCCACTTCCACAACGACAACTCCGTCGCCGCGCTGCGCGACATCCCGGGTCTGGTGATCGCTTCACCGGCCCGCGCCGACGACGCCGCGGCGATGCTGCGCACTTGCGTGTCGGCCGCTCGCGTGGACGGCCGGGTGTGCGCGTTCCTGGAGCCCATCGCGCTGTACCACACCCGGGACCTCCACTCCCCCGGCGACGGCGGCTGGCTGGCCGGGTACCCCGAGCCGGAGCAGTGGGCGGAGAGCCATGTGCCGCTGGGGCGCGCCCGCACCTACGGCGAGGGAACCGACCTGACACTGGTCGGCTTCGCCAACGGAGTTCCGATGAGCCTGCGGGTCGCCGGCCGCCTCGCCCGACGCGGCGTCCACGCACGGGTGCTGGACCTGCGGTGGCTCGCCCCCCTTCCCGTCGAGGACCTCCTGCGTGCGGCGCGAGCCACCGGCCGCGTGCTGGTGGTCGACGAGACCCGCCGCAGCGGAGGGGTCTCCGAGGCGGTGTGCACCGCGCTCGTCGACGCCGGCTACGACGGCGGGCTCGCCCGGGTCACCAGCGAGGACAGCTTCATTCCGCTGGGCGCCGCCGCCGAAGCCGTGTTGCTGAGTGAGGACCAGATCTACGCGGAGGCCGAAAAGCTCCTTGCCTCGGGACGTCCGTGACGAGCCGCTTGTTTCCTCCTCATGCCCGGAAAAAGGGGCAGTCGGCGCGCGGGACCGAGGGCGGCTTGACCCTCGACTGACCGCTTGACGGTGCTCGTCACCTCGAGGACGCAGATCGCCGCGTCGCCTCTACCATGACTCACCTCACTCCAACAACCCCTCTTTTTTTCCATCGTGGCTGGTTATCATCGGGCCTCCACAGGTACACACTGCAGCCGGACCGACCATCCGCCGCTCGCCTCGGGCGGAATGTCGGGCCGGCTGTTGTTTTGCCCCGCACCCATTCGCTCACCGAGGACTGATGACTCCCACAGAACCCGAAGGCCAAGACGAGCCGACGAGACGTCGACCACGGCGTGTGGTGCGCCTGCGCACCTTGCTCATCTGGCTGGCGGTGGTGCCCACCGTGGCGATGGGCACCCAGGTCGTCGTCACCGCGGACCGGTTGCTGGAGCAGTCGGCGCACCTGCGGGCCGACGTGGCGCAGGGCGAGCGGACCGGCATACCCCTGTACCGACTCATGGTCGAAATGCAGGAAGAGCGCTCGCTGACCGCCGCCCGGTGGGCAGGCTCGTCCGTATCCCGGTCCCAACTGCGCAATCAGCGCGAGGCCACGGACCGGGCAGAAGAAGCGTTCCGCCGGTCGATCGATGGCGGTCCGGCGCATTCGGAGGGGGCGAACCGCTACCTCCTCGAAGTCACGAACCGGCTCGACGATCTTGACTCCCAGCGGGACCGCGCGGAGGCCCAGATGGGCACCGTGGACCAGGTCATCGGCTACTTCACCGGCGTGATCAGCCAAATGATCTACGTCTATCAGGAGTTCGGCTCCATGGACGACGCCGAGCTCACGCGGGAGAGCCAGCCGGTGGTGGCGCTGTTCTCGGCGGCGGAGATGCTGGCGCGCGAAGACACGATGCTCGCGTCGGCCGGCCCGTCCAAAGAGCTGACCTCCTACCGGTTCGCCGACTTCTCCAACGCCGTCGGGTCGCACCGATACCTCTACAGCACGTGGATCGTCCCCTATCTGCCCGACGAGGACAGGAAGGCTTACGAGCGGATCGTCGCCTCGGACGCGTGGCGCACCAAGGACCGTGTCGAGAACGCGGTCATGTCCCACCACGAGGACCGGGACACCGGCATCGCGCTGCCGCGGGACGTCAGCAGCTGGCCGGCTGCGCAGGACAGATTCTCCGAGGAGTTGGCGGCCCTCAACGTCGACCGGGCACGGGGCGTACTCGCGCACGCCGACGCGAAGGCCGGAGAGCTCGAGGCCGAGGTCGCCTGGCTGATCGCGGGAAGCATCGCCGCACTCCTGGCCGCGGGAGCCGTCGTCGTGTTCACCACGCGCTCGGTCCTCCGCCGGATGCACCGACTGCACGAACGCACGGTCACCGTCGCCGAGGAGACTCTGCCGGACGTCGTGGCCCGCCTGCAGCGCGGGCAGCGCGTCGAGGACGACGTGCTGCCGAAGCCCCGCGGGGATCAGGACGAGGTCGGACGCATCAGCGACGCGTTCGCCCGGGTCGTCGCCGTATCCGTCGAGGGGCACCGGCAGCTCGCCGACGAGCGGCACGGCTTCGGAATGTTCGCGACCGGCATCGCCTCCCGCACCGGAAACCTGGTCAGCCGCCAGCTGAGCCTCACCGAGGACCTTCAGGACACCTTCGGCCACGACGAGACGCTCCTCGCCCAGCTGATGAGATCCGACCAGCTGACGGTGGGCATGCGGCGGCAGATCGAGAACCTGCTCGTCCTGGCGGGCGGTGAGATCCCCGATCCGCACACCGAGCCCATGCGCGCGGCCGATCTGCTGCGCGAGGCCGCCTCGGAGGTCGAGGACTTCCGGCGGATCGAGCGGCAGGCGCTGGACGAGATCAGCGTGGAGCCGCGGGCGATCAGCCAGATCAGCCACCTCCTGGCGGAGCTGCTGGACAACGCCGCGCGGTTCTCGCCGCCGACGTCCAAGGTGGTCATCCGGTCCGAGCTGGTGACCGACGGGCTGTCGGTGGAGATCGAGGACCGCGGTCCCCGGGTGGCCCCCGAGCGCTACGAGGAGATGAACGGGCGGCTGCACTCGGCCCCGCCGTACTCGGTGCTGGCACAGAACGCCCACCGGCTCGGCCTCTTCGTGGTCGGCCACCTCGCCGACCGGCTGGGGGTCCGCGTCACCTTGCGCCGCTCGGCGTTCGGCGGGACATCAGCCGTCGTGGTCATTCCCCGGGACCACCTGGTGGAGACCGAGCGGACACCGGCGCCCGAGTCGCTACCGGCCGCCCCGGCACCGCGGCCGGTCGACGCACGCAAGCCCGAGCTCGTTCTGCATGTGCACTCCGGTCCCGCGGCCGATCCCCTTCCCCCTCGGCCCGAGCCGCCGCGTCGTGCGGAGAGCCCTCCGGCGCAAGCGGTTCGGACCCTGGAGCGGGACCCCGCCGCCGTGCCGGCCCTCCCCGAGCGCGTGCCGCAGACCCACATGGTCGAGCAACTCCGCCAGCCGCGCGCACCCGAACCGGCAGGCCAAGACGTCGCGACGCCCGAAGAGGTGGCCGACGCCTGGGCGGACTACGAGCACAGCACCCGGACCGTGGAAGAAGAGCTCCGACAGGATCAGCCATGACGACGAGCCCGAACGACGTGATCTACAGCATCCTGGACAACAACCTGAGCAGGATCGCCGGAATCGAAGGAGCCGTGCTCCTGTCCAACGACGGGATCAGGCTCAGTGCCTATCTGCTGGAACGGGACCAGGCGGAGCGGATAGCCGCGGCGTCCTCTGGCATCGCGGCCACGATGAAGGCGATATCCAGGGACATCGACGGCGGGCGGGTGATCCGCCAGCTGGTGGAGCTGGACGACAAGTATCTCTGCATCGTCGGGTGCGGGGAGGGCAGCACGCTGATCGTCGTGACCTCCCGCAAGGCACGGCTCGGGGAGTTGGGCGGCGAGACGGTACGGGCCGCGCAGGCGCTCGGTGAGTGGCTGGGCACCCCCCACCGCGCACAGATGCCCGGGTCGTAATGGACGGCGGTCCGCAGCATCGAAGGCGCCGCCACACGCGGCTGTACGCCCTGACCGACGGTCGTACCGCCGTCCCCGGCGCCGCCTTGACCATGGACACGATGATCACAGCTGTGGTCGGCGCGGATGCGCCCAGTGGCCTGCCCACGGAGTGGCAGGCCATCCTCGCCCTCTGCCGACCGCCGAACGGGCTGGCGGTCGCCGAGATCGCCGCCCGGATGCGGATGCGTCTCACCCCGATGACGGTCCTCCTCGGCGAACTCGCGGACCGCGGCCTGATCCACCACCGGCCGCCACTGCAGGCGGCCGAGACTGCCAATATCCATCTCCTCACACGAATCAGGGACAGCCTTGCCCGAATATGACACCGCTGCCCAGGGCGAATCCCCGGTCAAGATCCTGATCGCGGGGGGATTCGGCGTCGGAAAGACGACCCTGGTCGAAGCGATCTCCGAGATCGAACCACTGCGCACCGAGGAAAGGCTGACGTCCGCGGGCGTCGGCGTGGACGACCTCGACGGCATCGAGGCCAAGGCGGCGACCACCGTCGCGATGGATTTCGGTCGGATCACCCTCGCCGACGCAGGGGTCGTCCTCTATCTGTTCGGCACACCGGGCCAGGAGCGTTTCTGGTTCATGTGGGAGGCCCTGCTGCGCGGGGCTCTCGGGGCGATCGTCCTGGTCGACACCCGGCGCCTGGATCGCAGCTTCGCTGCGGTCGACTTCTTCGAGAGCCGCGAGCTGCCGTTCGTCGTCGGCGCGAACTGTTTCAACGGCGAGCAGCCGTACACCACCGACGAGATCAGGTCGGCTTTGCATCTCAGCGACCCGAACACGCCCATCCTCATGCTCGACGCCCGTTCGCGCGAGGACGTCCGCGGCGCTCTGATCTCGCTCGTGGACCTGCTCGTCACCAATGCGCGGACCGCAACTCCCGTCTGACGAGGTGCACGGCCCCCGCAGTCGATCCGGGCGGCGCGTACGGCTTCCCGGCAACCCGCATGGGCGCCTCCTTGCCGCGAGCGGCCAGCGGACATTCCATACAGTGCATGGCATGGTGCACACACCCCAGAACGAGTCCGAGCGGCCGCTGGTCGCAGTCGCCTCCCTCGGCGGCACCATTGCGATGACGACTAGCGGCGAGGGCCCGGGCGTTCGTCCGAAGCTCGCCGCCGAGGACCTCCTCGGCGGGCTGACCGAGCAGCTGAACCTCGAGGTGCGCGCCGCGACCCTGGCCACCGTCCCGGGTGCCTCCGTCGGCTTCGACACGCTCGGCCGGTGCTACGACTGGGCCGCCGGGCAGGTGGCGGCAGGCGCAGCCGGAGTGGTCGTCGTGCAGGGCACGGACACCCTGGAGGAAGCCGGCTACTTCTTCGAGACCGTATGGCCGTATCAGGAACCGGTGGTCGTCACCGGTGCCATGCGTCATCCCGGCGCGCCCGGTGCGGACGGACCGGCCAACCTCGTCGCCGCACTGACCGTCGCGGCGGCTCCGGCGAGCCGCGCCCGCGGCTGCATGCTGGCGATGGGCGACGAAGTACATCTGGCGCGATGGGTGCGAAAGGCGAACTCCAGCCGTCCGGATGCCTTTTCCTCCGCCCCCGCGGGCCCGATCGGCGCCGTCGTCGAGGGTGCGGTGCACTTCTTCCACCCGGCGGGCATCCGTCCCCCCGCGATCGAGCTGCCCCTCGGCGCATCCGATGCCGCCGCTGCTGCGGACGTCCCGATGCTGGAGGCCACGTTGGACGGCTCCGGGCAGCTGCTCGACGCCGCCGTGGCGGCCGGTGCGCCGGGTGTGGTGATCGCTGCCTGCGGCGTCGGACATGTCTCCGAAGCCATGGCCGACGCCATCGAGCGGGCACTGCCTCACGTCCCTGTCGTGGTGGCCTCCCGCACCGGTTCCGGCACGACCTTCCGCCGGACCTACGGGTTCCGCGGCTCGGAGGCCGACCTCGTGGCGATGGGGGTGACGATGGCCGGGTGGCTGTGTCCCCGCAAGGCCCGGATCCTGCTGCGGACGCTGCTCGCCGCAGGTGCGGAGCGGAGCCGGACCGAGGAAGAGTTCCGCCGTCGCGGCGATCTCGGTTAGGCGACCGGGACGGGTTGCCGCCCTTGGGCCCGCAACAGATCATGGCTCATTCCGGAATTCCCAGTCAATCGTCGGATTTCCTCGCAGCCACCCAAGCTCTAGCTTTGATGCCGTGACTCTCGACGACCTCCGCATCTTCGCAGCGGTGTGCGAAGCCGGCAGCCTCAGCGCCGTCGCCCGTGATCTGTCCTGCACCCAGTCGGCAGTGAGCCAGCACATCAGACGCATCGAACGGGAACTCGGCCTCACCCTGCTGGAACGCCGGCCTCGGGGTGTCATACCCACCTACGCCGGGCGCATCCTCCAGACGGCGGTCGCCGACGGCATCGGTGGCATCGACCTCGCTCTGAGCCGACTCCGCGACCTCCTGCACGGAAGCGGCGGCTCGGTACGGATCACCACGGGTGCGACGACGGTCCGGCACTTCATGTCCGAGGCGGTGGTCACCTTCAGACAGCAATTCCCCCAGGTGAACCTGGAGTTCCAGACGGAGAACTCCAGCCGCGGCTGCTTCGCCGCACTCGCGTCGAACGACGCCGATCTCGCCTGGATCACCATCGGCACACCCGTGCGCGGCATCGAGCAACGACCGGTCATCGACCTGCCCTGGGTACTGGCGGTCCGGACCGACGACCCGCTGGCGTCCAAAGACGGCATCGACCCAGCGGACCTGACGGAGATTCACCACATCAGGCTTCCCGAGAACTCCACATCGAGGTCACGCCTGGACGCCCAACTCGACCGGCTCGGCGTCCGTTTGAACTCCACGACCGGCGTCGCGGACTGGGACACCGCCATCCTCCTGGCCGAACTGGGGCTCGGCCACGCCATCGTGCCGGCGCTGCCCGGGTGGCAGCAGACCGATCACCGCGGCGTCCGGCTCATTCCCGTGCCCGGGCTCCGCCCGCTGTCCGTCGGATGGGCGGTCCGCCACTGGGGGGCGCTGAGCCCGTCCGCCCGGTCCTTCGCGGAGACCGTGACGCGCAGCATGACTCGAGGGACGTCCGACCCTCCGCGCTCGGTCGGCCACACCACCGTTCCGCACGACACCGGCCCGGCGTGAGGCCGGCCGGTGGGACGGCGGTCAGGCGACCGCGAAGTCCTGGAATGCGGCGATCCCTCGAGTACTGGTCTCGCCGGTCGCCGCCGTCATGAAGACACCGACGTCCTGGATGTCGGCCACGCCGCCCGGGGTCGCCGTGCCGACCGTGGTCCAGGTCGTGCCGTCGGTGCTGCACTCCGCGGTGTACGTGCCGCCCGCGCGGCTCAGCCGCAGGTGCACCGGGGCGGTGAACGAGCCGGCGAGCCTGATCGAGTCGATCGTCCCGTCCCCGCCGGAGTCCCAGGACAGCACGCATCCGTGGGACGGGGTCGCCGCCAGATTGACGTATCCACCGACTCCGTTTTCGGTCAGATCGTTGCGGACGATGAGCCCGGCTCGGGCCCAGGGGCCGGTGCGGTCTTGCGCGGTGACCGTGACCCTGGCGGTGGAGGCGGTGCCGAACGCACCGGCACGGTAGATCGCGCCGAACTCGTTGGTGCCGCCCCACAGATCGGCGCCCGCGCCCTCGATGGCGAGGTCGGCACCGCACTGGCCGAAGACCGCGTCGTTGAAGGAAGCGGTGCGATACGGCTCCCGCACGCCGGTGCCGGCCATCAGGCGCGCGCCCCCGACCGCCTTCCCACGCACACCGCAGACGCCGAGCGACACTGCGGTCGGCACCCGGGCGACCAGGGTTCGCACGGGCCCGGCGAGGCTGATGGTGAACCTCGCGGCGAAGGTCTCGCCCGGGGCGAGCCACACGGCAGTCACCGGGTCGAGGGCCTTGGCGCTCATGCCGTCCGGCGGGTCGATGGACAGCCGCACGTCCCTGGCCCGGGCGAAGCCGTTGCGGTTGGTGGACGACACGGTGACGGTGACCGGCCGGCCCTCCACCACGGCCTTGTGGTCCGCCGAGGCGGTCAGCGCGATCTGGTGCGGGTCGGTGGCGAGGGTGTCCCGCACCTGCCGGGCCAGCGTGTGGATGTCACCGCTGGTCCGCGTCGGGTACGTGTCGTGCCGGTGCGCCCAGCGGTCCTCCAACTCGAACCAGTCGATGTCCGCGGGCTGCCGGCCTTCCTCGAGCGCGGTGGACAGCTCGCTGAAGTACCGCTCCCAACGGGTGCGGTAGAGCCCGCCGACCAGCCCTGACCACTCCCGGTTCGCGTAGTCGTGCAGCCCCTCCTCGCTGCTCGCCCGGCCGCCCCACGTGGTGATGATCGACCGGGCGTCGTACTCCAGCTGGTCCTTCTCCGCCGGGGTGCCGCCCCATGCCCTGGCGTCGGCCAGCCATCTCCCCAGCAAATGCAGGCCTGAGGTGGCCAGCACGGTGTCCATCAGCGTCATCCAGTTCAGCCACGCCCTGGTGAGCTCCGCGAACAGACCGCGGTCCGCCGCCTCGTAGGCCTCCTTGATCTGCGGCAGCAGGATCCGGCTGCGGTTGGAGAGCACCTGACGGGTCACGTCCACCAGGTCGTAGCGGTAGGCCGAGTTGTCGCGCAGCCCGCGCGGGACCTGGAGCAGCTCGGTCAGCGCCGCGTCGAAGGCCGTGGTGTCGTAGCGGTCGGCCTCGGGCCCCCACGCCGCGGCCTTGTTCGCGCTCAGGTCGGGCCTGGCGCCGAACAGGCCGTCGGGCGCCTCACTCCAGGAGTCCGCCCGCGTCATGTTGTACGCGGTGGCACGGATCGCCTGCCACGCGGCGATCGCGTGGGGGTCGGGTCCGCCGTAGCGGGAGGTGGCGTATGCAGTGAACCAGTCGTCCAGATCGATGGCGGCGGGTGTCCACGCCAGCTCGGTGAACAGCGCCATGGCGGCGGGGTTGTTGTCGGCGGCCTCAGGCATCATCGCAATGCCGGCGAGCGCGCTGCCCTGCTTGTCCCGCCACTGCGGGTACACGCTCACCCAGTCGGGGGCGTTGGCACCGATCGCGGTGTGGCCGCCGAAGTTCCAGATGCTGCCGAACGCATACGGGGTCCCTCCCCAGTCGCGCTCCCGGTCGGTGACGGTGGTGTAGCGGTCGGACAGGCCGTCGACGACCAGCATCCGGCTCCTGTCGACGGCCTCGAGGATCTCGGGGCGCGGGTTGCTCTGCCACCCCAGGATCATCCAGATCGCGCCGGGGTGCGCGGCCTGCAGGGCCGTCTCGACGGCCTTGGCGGCCTCGCCGACCGGCACGTCCCCGGCCTGTCCGCCCTCGTGCAGCAGGTCCATCTTGTACATCGTGCTGTCACCGAAGCGTTCGCGCTGGTGCCGGTAGAACGCGGCGGCGACCTCGGTGAAAGCGACGGTGCGCGGGTCGAGCCAGTCGGGGCGTTTGAAGGCGCCCCAGATGCCCTGCACGACCACTCGCGCTCCGGGGTTCCTGGCGGCGAACTCGTCCGGCACGGTGCCGTAGTAGCCGGGCAGCATGGGGGTCATCCCGAGCTCCCGGATCCGGTTGATGATTTTCTCGGCGAGAGCTGCGCGCCGGTCGAGCAGCCGCCGGGATACGGGCCCGCCGAACCCTGACATGTTCTGCAAGAGCCACCAGGGCTGGTGGGCAGGAGCGGGGATCCACGCCCGCAACTCGGCGTCGGAGTAGCCGAACTCACGGAAGGTGGCGTCGTACACGGTGTCGGCGCCGATGTAGACCAGGACGGCGTTGATGCCGTGCAGGGCGAGCAGGTCCAGCTCGCGCTGCCAGGCGTCCCAGCCACGGTAGGGCCCGGTGTAGCCCTCGTTGGTGTCGTTGAAGGCGAACCGGTACGGGACGTTCGCGGATCCGGTGATGGCGGCGGTGGGGGCGGGCAGCAGCCGGGGCAGGTTCAGCTGCTCGCCGTTCCAGGAGATGTCCGCCCGGGCGACCTGCGCGAGATAGGCGTTGACGCCGGTGAGCAGGACGGCGGGGCTGGTGCCCTCGACCGTGATCCGCCCCTGCTGCCCGGTGATCCGGAAGTGGTCGCGACCCACGACCGCGTGCAGGGTGATCTGCTGGTGGTGGGAAGGCAGCAGCCTGCGGAGGGCCGCGGCGGCGGAGGCGGTGTCGAACATCCCGGCCGGCCGGATGGTCGCGTCCTCGGTCCCGATCGCGCCGGCCTGGTGCGACGGGACCAGCAGCACCGTGCCGCCCAGGGCCGCGGCGCCGGTCAGCACGCGTCTGCGGGTGACCCCTTCCTTGCCGTTCCGGGCGTTCATGGGCTTCCCTTCCTCACCGGTCAGGCAACGGCCATCGCGAAGATGTGCAGAGCTGGGACACCCGCCTGCAGGCCGTCGCCGACCTTCGGCAGTACGACGGAGTGCAGCGGCTTGCCCTGCAGCCGCACGTCGAACACGAAGAGACTGACCGGGGTTTCGTCCCGGCCGGTGACGATGTTGCGGTACGGCACCACCACCGCGGCGGAACCACTCCTTCCGTACCAATCGGGGACGGCGACCGGGAATCTCTGCTTGCTGCCGTCGGCGTAGACGACAGCACCCTCCCCCTTGCCCTCTCCCCACGTGCTGGTGCCGAGGAAGGCCAGTCGGGAGCCCGAGCCGGACAACAGCACGGTCTGCCCGGACGAGACAGCGTTGTCCTTGTCCCCCGGTTCGGTGGCCGGCCACGTGAAAGGCACCCCGTCGTACGTCACCACCGCTCCCGGGCTCAGCCCGACCGAGGCCAATGCCTGCGCGGACAGGCTGGACCGCGACCCGTCGATGTCGGCGGCCGTGACCGCGTCGTCGGAAGCGATGCCGACGTTGTCGAAGGCGCCGACGAGCGACTGGTGGGGCAGACGCACCGAGGTGGTGGCGCGGGCGCAGTCGGAACCGTGCCGATGGACGTCGAAGATGGCGTGGGCGGTGAAGGTGATCTTTCCCTCGACGTTGGGCGGAAGCATGGTCCGCCAGCTGCGGGTCGCCGTGGTTCCAGGCGCCAGGTTCCCCAGGCCGCATCGCCACCCGGAACCGTTCACGGCGAGATGGAGCACCGTCCCGCGCAGAGCGATCCGGGTCGTGTTGGTGAGCGTGGCGGTCAGCGTCACTGGGGAGCCGGCCTGCGGGTCGGCAGGAGACAGCGTGAGCGAGACAGGGGGCCCAAGGAAGTCCTCCTCGGGTCGGTAAGGCCGGTTGATGCCGGTCATCAGGCCCGCCTCCGCTCCCAGTCGACGGTGAAGGTGTTGGCGAAGTCGCTGGGCAGCCTCGAGGGGACGGCGATGTGGATCCTGCCGTCCTCGCGGGTCCAGGTCAGCGTCCCGCCGCGGCCGAGCAGCCGGACCCGTGACGTGGCGCTGATGGGGATGTCCCCGGGCAGCGACAGCGTGCCGCCGGGAGCACCCAGCACGATGACGTTGAAAGCGCCGGGGGTGACGGTGTAGCGGATGCCGGGTTGTGCACCCTCTTCCTCAGCCCGCACCCATGGCGTCGACCCGTATATCGCGGGGCCGTTGACGTCGAGCCAGGCGCCGATGTCGCGCAGCCGCTCCTGCATGATGCCGGGGATGGTGCCATCCGGCCTGGGACCGATGTTGAGCAGCAGGTTGCCGTTCTTGCTGACCACGTCCGCGAGCAGGTGGATCAGGAACTTCGACGTCTTGTAGTCCTCGTCGGTCTCCCACTTGTTGTAGCCCCAGGAGTAGCCCATGGTGATGCAGCACTCCCATTTCCGCGGGTCCATCTGCGGGTTGGTGCGCTGCTCGTACGTCGCGAAGTCGTAGTGGGTGTCGAAGCGGTCGTTGACCACGACGCCTTTGGGCCTTCTGCGGTTCTTGGCCTGGTTGTAGTAGTGGGCCATGGGTTCTTCGCTGCGCCATGGTGGGTCACCGGTCGGCCGGAACCACTGCCCATCCGCCCACAGCAGCTCCGGGTCGTACCGGTCGATGACCTCGTACAGCTGCTTGAGCTCGTAGTCGCCGATGTAGTCCTCGACCGGCTTGTAGCCGACGAGCGGAATCTCCTCGTCCGTGTAGAAGTTGCGCATCGGCCGTCCGATCGCCGGGTTGAAGAACTCGCCGAGCGAGTAGTACAGCCCCGGCCGCACGGTGCAACGCTTGCGGGCCGCGGCGAACAGCTCACCCACGAGGTCGCGGCCCGGGCCGTACGCCACCGAGTGCCGGTCGGTGACCTTGCTGGGGAACAGGGCGAATCCGTCGTGGTGTTTGCCGGTCAGGACGAAGTACTCGGCGCCCGCCTGCTCGAAGAGCCGCACCCAGGAGTCCGGATCGTAGTTCTCCGCCGTGAACCGAGGGATGAAGTCGTCGTAGACGAAGTCTTCACCATAGGTGTCACGGTGATACTTCCACTGGTCGGTGCCCCGGTAGCTCTGGTACCACAGGTACCACTCGGAGGCGATGTGCCGTCCTGAGCCCGCGGGTACCGAGTAGACGCCCCAGTGGATGAAGACGCCGAACTTGGCGTCCTTGTACCAACGCGCCACCGGGTGGGTGTCGAGGGACTCCCGGGTCGGCTCGTAGTCGGGGATGCTGCCGGTGATCGCGTGGGCGGCACCTGGTGAGGCGAGCAGCACGGCACCGCCGAGCGCGGTCGCCGTACCGAGGAACTGTCTGCGGCTTACTGCCATGGAACGGCCTCTCGATGAGGGCTCGGCCGATTGCGGAAGTCGACGGGTGCTCGGTTCACGACGGACCTCCGGCGCAGGTCAGCTTCGCGGCGGCCCAGTCCGCGTGGTCCGTGGAGATGTCGCCGCCGCCGTCGACGGTGAGGTCGAGCCAGCGGGTGCCGGTGACGTCCACGTCGACGGGCATGCCGTCGTCCGGGCCGTACCGGACGGGGCTGGTGTGGAGGTCGCGACGGTCGGCCGTGACCTTGAAGGTGACGCTGCCGCCGGTGCCGACCTCGTCGTCCACTCCGACGACGGCCGTGAAGCGGGTGCACGCACCGCCGAGGTAAACCCGGACCCGGCTGTCGGCGTGCACGCCGAGGCCCTTGGTGTACGTGGTGCCGCCGATGGTGATGGGGCGTCCATCACCGGTCGCGTTCTCGCCGTTGGAGGCGTCCTTCTCGACCGGGCCCCAGCCGTTCACGGCCCGGACGAGGGGGAGATCGCTGACGTACCTGTCGCCGGAGGGCGCGGGCGGCGGGACCTGCACGGCACGCGCGCCGCTGATCTCCTGCGTGCGGCCGCTGTGCCGGTACGACGCCGTCGCGGCCAGGACCGCGTACGGGACCGAATCGCCGGGTGGGGTGACGGTGTACTCGGCGGTGACCGTGTCTCCGGATGCGACCCGCGTGAAGTGCGTCGGGTCGTCCGTCGTCAGGGTCCAGCCGTCGGGGGCCTTCAGCGAGAGGTCCACGTCGCGGGCGGCCTTCACGGTCTTCTCGGCGACCTGGAAGGAGACGGTCGCCGTGCCCGTCCCGCCCGCGCTCAGGAAGGGGTCGGCGTCCACGGTGATACGGGCCCCCGCGGGCACGTCCGGGTACGTCTTCGCGTCGTACGACGGTGCCGGCACCGTTGCGATGTCGATGCCGCCGACGCTCGCACCCGGGTCGACGAGGCGAGCGGAGCCGAGGCCCGCGCCTTCCCGGGTGGACCAGACGGCGAGGGCGATGGTGTTGGTCCCGTGCTCGTTCAGCAGCCCACGCGGGATGACGAATCGGGACTGCGGTCCGGTGTCGGCGAGGTAGCGGCCGATGAGCCAGCCGTTGACGAAGATCTGGGCGCGGTAGTCCTTTCCTCCTGCGCCGTCGGTGAGTTGGATCGCGAGGGGGTTGTCCTGGCCGCGCGGCAGGTCGAGGCGGACCGTGGTGCGGTACCAGCGCACGCCCGGTCCGGACTTCGCCGACTGCGCGGCGACGGTCGTACGGGTCCAGGACGCGTCCGGGTAGCCGGGCAGTGACCAGCCCGAACGCTCCCCGTACAGGCCGCCGTTGTTGTACGCGCCGCGTGCCGTGTCGATGGGCCGTTGGCCGCCCCGGTTGCCCTGGATCTTCCAGGTGATCGTGGAGTCGGCGCCGAGCAGGTCGGCGGACAGCAGCCCGCGCGGCTCCTTGGAGTAGTCGTGGCCCCATTCCTCGTTGTGGCCCATGTTCTCGACGAGGACGGACAGCACGTTGTCGTCCTTGAGGGCGCCGTCAGGGATGTCGAAGGTGCGGGAGCCGTCGCCGCTGCCCAGGTAGCGGCCGTTGAGCCAGGCCCCGTAGCGGCCGTGCGGGCCGGTGTTGGCGTCCAGCGTCAGCGCGGTCACGGCCCCGGTCGTCTTGAACCGGCCGCGGTACCACACATCGCCGTGGTGGAAGCCGTACTCGTCCATGGCGAGGACGGGCAGCGACCCGGAAAGGTCAGGGTTGTTGGCGCTCAGGTTGGCGGCGGTGGTCCAGGTGGAGTCGTCAAAGCCTGGGGCCGCCTCCGGCGCCTCCTCCTGGTATCTCCAGGTCGTCAGCTCCGGCAGCTCGACCGGGCGGGGCACCTCGGTGACCTGAGTCCTGCGGCCGTTCCAGGTGACCCTTGCGGCGTCCGCGATGACCTCGATCCGCGCGGCCTTGGTCGAGTCGCCGGTCAGGTTCAGCGTGCCGCCGACCGCCTTGGCCGTACGGACCAGCGACGGGCCCCGCACCAAGACCGGCCCGGCGGCGGTGTCGTGCCGCCACCAGTGGGCGGTCTCGGCGACATCGGCGATCAGCAGTTCAAGGTCGCCCACCTTCACCCGGGCCAGGCCCTTGTGGGTGTAGTTCAGCCGCAGGTCGCCGCGGGAGGGGTCCCACGTCGTGGTGACATCGCCGTCGAGGACGGTGACCTCGGGCTTCTCGGCGTACCGCAGGACGGTCTCGCCACCCTCGCCGGCCCGCCCGTACAGCAGCGCCACGCCCCGGTCGCCGATTCGGGCGTGCGTCATGATCTCCGAGGTGGAGTAGACGAGGCGCTGGCGGCCGAGGTCGTAGCCCGCGACGAGGAGTTTGGCATCCCGACCGTCGACGGCGATCGTGCCCTGCTGCGGCACCCTCGGGTAGTCGCCGTCTTCCCCGGACAGGGAGAGCGTCGTCTCGTGCTTGTCCTTCACCCGGGTGTCGTCGTGCCGGACGGTGAAGAACTGGGTGCCGCTGTCCGGGTTGACCCGGCGGTCGATGCGCAGGGCCTCGTCGGAGGGCGTGGGCGAGGTGGCTGTGTCGGTCCGCGCCAGGGCGGGTACGGCGCCCACCAGGTAGCCCATGCGCTTGAACTCGTGGTACTTGTCGGTGAGCTGCCGCGACTCGTTGATCGGGGCGCCGTAGTCGTACGAGGTGTAGCCGGCGTTGGGGTCGGCGAGCCAGCCCCAGTTGGTGCCTCCGTAGGTCATGTAGAACGACTGGCCGCTCACCCCCGCCGCGATGTTCATCTTGCTGAACACGCGGGTGAAGTCGGTGCCGGTGAGCTTGCGGCAGTCGTCGTAGCCGGTGCCGCCCCACGGGTCGAACGCGCCGCCCTGCGCCTCGGGGATGATCAGCGGTGACTCGGGCTTCCACTCGCCCACGTAGGAGTAGTCGGGCAGGTTGCGCCAGCCGTCGGGGGCGGAGCAGTCGAAGCCCTGCGGGTAGGCGTCGAAGCCGTAGATGTCGGGGGCGCCCCTGCCGCTCACCCAGTTCTTGTTGGGCCCACCGTCGTTGACGAACGTCGGTACATCGATGCCGTCCTCGCGCGCCCAGTCGATGAGCGCCTGCATATAGTCGCGGTCGTTGCGGCCGCCCTGGTACTCGTTCTCGACCTGGTACAGGATCACCGTGCCGGTGCCGCGGGTGAGTTGGTGCCGGGCGATGACCGGGTTGATCCGGCTCATCCACTCCCTGGCGTCCTTCATGAACTCCGGCTCGGACGTGCGGTTGACGCCCGCGTGGGTCTTACGCCAGGCCGGGAAGCCGCCACCGGAGACCTCGGCGTTGATGTACGGGCCCGGTCGGGCGATCACGTACAGGCCGGCCCGCTCGGCCTCCTCCAGCAGCCGCTCCACGTCGCGGATGCCGGTGAAGTCGTAGGAGCCGGGCTTCGTCGAGTGGTAGGCCCAGTCGAAGTA
The DNA here is from genome assembly GCF_052245555.1 of Streptomyces sp. KR80. Lineage (NCBI taxonomy): Bacteria > Bacillati > Actinomycetota > Actinomycetes > Kitasatosporales > Streptomycetaceae > Streptomyces > Streptomyces sp. KR80. The sequence goes on along the minus strand of NZ_JBQQCD010000013.1, from coordinate 128,086 downwards.
CAGCGAGACGGAGTTGAACCCCGCCGCCTTGACCTTCTGCAGCACGTCCCGCCATGCGTCGGGGCTGGGCAGCCGGAAGTAGTGGAACTCGGCGCCCCAGAGGTACAACGGCTGACCGTCGATCCTCACCGAGTACGGGTCATAGGTGACGGTGTGCGCCTCGGCTTGCGGTCCGGCCTCGGCCTGCGATCCGGCGTGGGCCGGGGTGGCGGCCAGGCAGGTCGCGGCCAGCAACGCGGCGAGCCCGGCACTCAGCAGGGATCTCCCATGCCTTCTCATCGTGTGAGCTCCTTGACGACGCCGCCGCGCCGAGGCCGCGACGAGTGAGAACCTGCGTGCCACCGCGTGCGTTCTCGCTCTCACGAGGTGGCGGAGAGGGCCTTGACGACCTTGCCCGCGCCCTTCGCCTTGAGGTTGACGAAAGCCGGAGTGACGCCGAGCGGCACTTGGTATCCCTCGAGGTTCGCGGGTCCGTGGATCGTCGTGCCGCGGTTGACGTCGTACCAAATGCCGGGTGGCAGGTGAATGTCGCGGGTGGTGCCTGGGCCGAGCATGGGGGCGGCCAGGACTGCCGGGCCGAGCATCCACGCGTCGGTGACGGTGTAGCTGCGCTCGTCCTTCGGGAAGTCGAAGAACAGCGGCCGCATGATCGGGTCACCGGTCCTCAGCGTCTCCTGAACCTGGTCCCAGATGTAGGGGGCCAGCCGCTTGTGCCTCTCGATCGCATCGCGGTAGAGGTCGATCGTCTCCTGGTCGTAGACGACCTTCTTCCCGGTCGTGACGTCGTTGGTGTCCACTGGAGACGTCGAGGAGTACATCAGCGGCATAAGCGAGGCGGATTGCGCCCACCGCACCAGCACGTGCTTCGACGGCGGGGGCTGGCCGCCGGAGCCGCCGATCATGTCGGACTCGATGAACGGGTAGCCGATGGTGGAGATCGCCAGGTTCTGGGTCACCGACGCCCGCAGGGACTCCCACCCTGTGCCCTTGTCCACTTGCCGGGTGACGAAGCCGGCCTCGTGGGCCGTACGGTCCCAGTGGACCCGGATGCCGGCGCCCTGCAGGTCGAACTCGTCGGCGAGCTGCGCGCCGAGCCTCTGGTAGTCGGTCGGCTGGTGGCCGCTGCGCGGGGCGCACTTCTCGTCGAAGAACCGGGTGTCGAACTTCAGCCCATCGACGTCGTAGTCGCGCATCAGCTTCTTCAGGTTGCCCACGTACCAGGCCTTGGCGTCCGGGTTCGCCAGGTCGATGATTCCCGCGGTGCCGTTCCACCAGGTCACCCTGCACGGCGTGGTCGGGTCCGCGGCATCCATGAGGAGATAGCCGTGGTCGACGGCGTACTGGTAGTTGTCGGAGTCCAGGTTGATCCACAGGGTGACCCAGAGGCCGAAGTCGAACCCCAACTCATGGATCTTCTGGCTCAGGCCCTTGGGATCAGGGAAAGTCGTGGGGTCGAAGGTCAGGTTGCCATAGCGGGACTCCCACTTGTCGTCGAGCTGGATGGTGTGCCCGTCCAGGCCGGCTGCATGGAGGTCGGCGGCGTAGTCCAGCATCTTGTCCTGGTCGATCTTCGTGTAGAACTGCGCCCACGAGTTCCACAGCGGCCTGGCGTACTGCTCGTACGTGGCGTCGCTCTGCCCCGGCTTGCCGACGATGCCGATGTAGTCGCGGTAGACGTCAAGAGGCGTCGACTCGACGAACACCGTCGCCTGGTACGTGTCCGGCGACTCCACCGTGAACCGGCCGAGTCCGTCGTCCCGTTCGTTGATGGCCACGTCCATCGTGGTGCCGGTGTCGACCCAGAGGCCGGTGGCGCGGGAGGTGTACCAGAACGGGTCGATCATGTGGTACGAGGCGGGGCCGAACGTGCGGTGTCCGACGTGGCCGCTGGACAGCGGCCAGGGCTGGTCGGTGTACGGGCCGCCTCGCGGGGTCTCGGCCTCGCCGTGGCCGTACCAGTGGCCGGCCGACTCGAGGTCGTAGGCCAGCCCCAGCCGTTCCGGGCTGCCGCCCCTGACGTCCCAGCTGAGGTGGTATCGGTCCGCCGTGGGCGTCAGCCGCGCCTCGACGGTGGCGCCGGCGAGCGTGGTGTCGGCGGTGAGGTTGAGAACACCGTCCTGCCAGGACCAGTCGGTGACCTCGGTGGCGTGCTGCCACCGACCTCCGGATTCGAACCTCAAGCTCCCGGTGTCACCGCGGGCGGTGCCGAGTACGGTCCTCCCGGCGCGTGTGGTGGTGAAGGCCAGCTCGTCGGTGGCCACATGGACGCGATAACCGGGCGACGTGCCTGTGGCCGGCACGGACACCGTGACCCGGTCGTTCTTCCACGTCGCCCTCGGCCGGCCGGAAGCATCGGTCTGAGCCGATGAGGCGAAGGGTGCGGTGGCGGGTGAGAAGAGCGTCAGGGTCAGTGCTGCGACAGCCAGGAACGCGCCGCCTCTGGATAGTTGTGAGCGCACTCTCGGCCTCCTGCGTGACAGGCACGTGACTTCCCGGAGTACTCCTGCAAGGTTCTGCTCATTTCTGTGCATGTTCCGGCGAGAAACGTCACCTGTCAACACTCGTCTCACGGCCTCAGAGGGCAAATGTGACGTGCTGTCAGGCCGGGACGATCTCCACACCGGCGGCGACGAACGGTCCGGTGAGCTCCGCGGGGGCGTCCTGGTTGGTCACCAGCACATTAATGTCCTCCACCGGGCAGATCCGGGCGAAGGCCCGCTTGCCCAGTTTGGAGAAGTCGGCGACGACGATGACCTGTTGGGCGCGCCGGGTCAGCGCCCGGTTGATGCTGGCCTCGCCCTCGTGGTGGGCGGTCGCACCATGCGCGACATCGATCGCATCGACGCCGATGAAGACATGATCGAGCGTGATCTCCGCAAGCAGCTCGGTGGCCAGCGGTCCGATCAGTTCGTAGGACGCCGGTCGCGCAACACCTCCGGTGACGACGAGCTTCACATGACGGCGTATGACCAGCTCGTTGGCGATGTTCAGCGCGTTGGTGACCACGGTCAGCGAGGTCTCGGTGCCGTGCGACCTCAAATCGGCCCGAGTGGCCAGCGCCCGAGCGACCTCCGTGGTGGTGGTGCCGCCGTTGAGGCCCACTACGGCGCCGGCCTTCACCAGGCCCGCCGCGGCATGAGCGATGCGCTTCTTCTCCGGGGCGTTGCGCGCGACCTTGTAGCGCAGCGGCAAGTCGTAAGCGATCGCATTGATCGTGGCGCCGCCGTGCGTGCGGGTGACCAGCTGCTGGCGGGCGAGCTCATCGAGATCGCGTCGGATCGTGGCGGCGGAGACGTGCAGTGCGGCCGCGGCGGCCTCGACCTCGACCCGCCCCTCGCTCGTCAACATCTCCAGGAGCGCGTTCCATCGCGACTGCGGTGCCGCCATCTCTTCGCCCCCTGTCGTGGTGTGCGCGCTCCCCCACGCAGTCATGAAACCACACAGTGGGGCCCGAACTACCTGGAAGACCGTGCACGTTTGAACCAGGAAGGAGCAGTTCCCTGCACGCCCACGCATGAATGTCGGCACCCCGGTGTGGCGAGCGCGCAGGACAGGTCGCCACCGGCCCCTGGAGGGCGGGACCGGGGAATCGTTCCGCGGCACGGGCCGCGCTCGTCTCACGCTGCGCCGCGTCGGACGAGGCCGTCCAGACGGCGTCTGACCGGTCCCAGCGCCCGTCCGCTGCGGCCCAGTCCCTTCCACGGGTCGCCGTGGTCGGCGAGGCGGTCCGGGATGGTGCGCAGCGTCCAGTGCCGCGGGCCCACGCCGGGGTCGTCGAGCTCGTCCCACGCCAGCGGCGTCGCCACGGGGGCGTGCGGCCGGGCGCGGACCGCGTACGGCGCCACCGAGGTCTGTGCGTACGCGTTGCGCTGGGTGTCCAGGTACAGCCGGCCGCGACGCTTGTCCTTGCGCGCCTCGGTCGTCAGCCTGTCCGGATGCCGCTCTGCCAGGACATCGGCCACGTCACGGGCGAAGGAGCGCACGGTGTCGAAGTCGGTGCGCCGGTCGAGCGGGAGCAGCAGATGCAGGCCGCGCGACCCTGTCGTCATCACCGCCGGGTGCAGGCCGAGTTCGTCGAGGAGGTCCTTGAGCCGGAAGGCGGCCCAGCGGACGATCTCGAAGTCGTCGCCGGGTGGGTCCAGATCGAAGATGAGCCGGTCCGGGCAGTCGAGGCGGCCGACCCGGCTCAGCCAGGGGTGCGGGGTGATGCAGGCCTGGTTCGCCAGATACGCGAGGGTGGCGGCATCGTCGCACACCACCATGGTGACGGTCCCGTCCTCTTTGGGGACCTCCTCGCGATGGATCCAGTCCGGGAAGTAGTCGGGTACGTCCTTGTGGAAGAACGACTTGCCCCGGTACCCGTCGGGGTGGCGTTCCATGGCCAGCGGGCGGTCGCGCAGGTGGGTCAGCATGGGCCGGGCGACCGTGCGGTAGTAGTCGATCAGTTCGGCCTTGGTGATCCCGTCGTCGGGGAAGAGCTCCTTGTCCGGGTTGGAGACCGGAACGGTGCGGTTCCCGATGCGGATCTCCTCTTTGGTGCTCACCGTTCCTCCTTCGGCCGCTCCCGGACCACGTCGGTGGCGGGCTTGTCGGTGCGCAGGCCCACGAAGCGCGGATGGCGCAACTTGCCGTCACCCGTCCACTCGGTGAAGGCGATCTCGGCGACCAGCTCGGGCCGGACCCAGTGGGCTCCGCGTTCGCGGACCCTGCCTCCGGTGAACGGCTGCTGGTCGCAGGCCAGCGCGTCCAGGCGCTCGCGCAACGCGGTGAGGGTGCGGCGGTCGTAGCCGGTGCCGACCTTGCCCGCGTACCGCAGTCGGCCCTGCTCGTAGTAGCCCACCAGGAGCGCCCCGAAGCCGGTGCGGCTGCCCGCCGGTTCGGTGAAGCCACCGATCACCAGCTCCTGTCGCTGGCCGCACTTGAACTTCAGCCAGTCCGTCGACCGGCGCGCCACGTACCGGCTGTCCGCCCGCTGGGGGTCCCTCCCACGCCGAAGGCTGTGGGGGAGATCAGCCTCCCAGCCCCGTCCGCAGGCCTGGCGCAGATACGCCTCCCCGCGGGCGTTCCGGTGGGCGGTGAAACGCAGGGGCGGGGTGAAGGTCAGCGCGCGGCGCAGCAGTGCCTTGCGGGTGCGCAGCGGGAGCTTGGTGACGTCGTGGCCGTCCAGGTGCAGCAGGTCGAAGATGTAGTACACGACGGCGACCCTGCTGGCCCGGGCCACGCGTGGGTCCTGGATGCCGAGGCGCTGCTGCAGCCGGGCGAAGCTGGTGCGCCGGCCCTCGAAGGCGACGACCTCCCCGTCCACGATGAAATCCCGGCAGTCCTGCCGGGTCAGTGCCTCGGCCACCTCCGGGTACGTGTCCTGGAGCTGCCGGCCACTGCGGGAGGCCAGACGGGTGCGGTCACCGTCCCGGAAGCCGAGGCAGCGCTCCCCGTCCAGTTTCCGCTCAAAGAGCCATGCCGGGTCCGAGAAGTACTTCTGGGTCAGGGTCGCCAGCATCGGTCGGGCACTGTTCGGCTGGGCGGAGGTGCGCAACGCCTCGCGCTCCTCCGCGGACAGGCGGTCCAGGAGGCTCTCACCCACGGCACAGCGGGTGCCCGGGAGGACGGCGACGAAACGGCTCCGCCGTCCGACGACCGCCCGGCGCCCCGGCGTGCCGAGGCCCACTCCGGGATGTGTGATCCGGATCTGCCGGGACACCCGGACCGAGAACGTACGGCTGCTACCCGAACGCGGCTCGGAGGAACGATGGCACGGCTGGTGGTCAACGGCGACCGGCTCGTGGTCCGCCTGTCCTGGTCGGAGAAGGCGGCGGCGCGCCATGGCAATGTGCGGGTCCCGGTTGCGGCGGTACGTCATGTGGGGGTCGAGTACGACTGGTGGCGGGCCTTGCGCGGAGTGCGGCGTCGCGGAGTCTGGATTCCCGGTGCGGCGTGCATCGGGACGCGTCGGCATCACGGCGGGCAGGACTTCGTGGCGTTCCGGCCCGGCGAACCCGTGTTGTGTGTCGAGCTGTGGCCCACGACGGCGCCGTTCAGCCTGCTCGCCCTGTCAGTACCTGATCCCGAGGCCACCGCCGCGTCGTTGCGCCGTCTCGCTCCGCGCATCGACGCAACCGCTCGACAGCGCCAGGCGATCCCTGTCCCTGAGGAAGTCCCAGAGAGCGGCCGCGCGGCCGAGGCCGCCGGGTCCCGGAAACACGCGAAGGGGTTCGGCCGGAGAGCGATAGGCCGCGCCGTGCGCCGGTTCAGGTCGACTCCCGGCCGCCATCGAAGAGTCCGGCGTAATCGTCCGGGAGGCGGCTCAGTACGGACGCCAGCTGCTCGCCGGTGAGGACGTCCGAGACGGCGCTCAGTACGGCCTCGGCGTCCATGGCGGCCTCCTGCTCCAGTGTGCCCGCGCTCACCGACACATGCGTGACGAACTCCCCCATGCTCCAGGACGGCGCGGATTCCGCGGCGGCGGAGACGAGCATCTCTCCGGCCTGGGCGGGCAGCTGGGCGGCAAGCTCGTGCGCGGCATCGGTTCCGAGCCGACGCCCCAGAACGCCCAGCACGATGCGGACGGCGTCCTCCGCGTCGGCGCGGTCGGCGAAACCGCCGCGCTCGCGCACATCCGCGAGGAAGATCGCATAGTCCATCAGCCCATCGGACTCCCCTGGCTCCGTCTCCGCTGCGGCACTCCGACGGCCTGCGCGGCGAGCGTCTGGTACCGACGTCATGACTCCGCGGTGCCACGGTGTCCCGACGTGTGCACCGGTCAGTGCGCGTCCGGCAGCCTGACCTCGACCAGGCCGTCGTTCAGCCGGACCTCGAAGGCGGGCTGCGACGCGGTGGCCGGTCCGGACACGCAGGCCCCGTCCGCGAGCCGGAAGGTGCTGCCGTGCCAGGGACAGACCACGCAGCCGTCGACGAGCTCGCCCTCGGAGAGGTCCCCGGCCTGATGGCAGCAACGGTCGGCCAGCGCGTAGACCGCGCCCGTCCCGTTGGAGTCGCGCAGCAGCAGCACCGGGACGTCGCCGACCGTACGGCGCACCATCTCACCGGGCGGGAACTCCTCGGGGCCGCCGACCGCATGCCACCCGGGGTCGACCAGGTAGGGCACGTCCTCGCCGTGGTTCACCCCGGCGCCCTGCCGGTGGGCCAGGTGACCGCCCAGGATGCCGCCGAACGTCACCGCGGTGAGCCCCGCGAAGCCGAGCAGCCGACCGCCCCGGCCGGCGTTCCGGGCGGCGAGGGAGGCCCCGTACAAGGCAAGGGCCGCGACATTCGCCGAGGCGTGCACCACGCCCACCCGCTCCTGCTCCACGCGCTGGTCGGCGAAGTCCACGGCGCCGGCCAGGGCTGCCGGAACCGCTGTCGTCAGCCCGACGGCGACCAGCAACCGAGCTGACCTGTCGTGTCCGCCGCGCAGGTCGAGCAGTGCGGCGGAGGTCCAACTGCCGATCGGCAGCTGCACGAGGGCCGGGTGCATCGGGTGGCCCAGCCACCGGCCCCGTAGGACATCCCGGACCCGTCCGAGCGGGAGGGCCCGGATTCCGGTGCGCAGCGGAGCCGCCATCCGGCCCAGCGGCTCGGCCCGCTCCAGCACCTCGATCTTCGAGAAGGGATTGCGCATGGCCGCCGGGTTGCCCCTAGCGTCCGCATGAAACCCGCACGCGAAAGCCACCGCGCTGCGCATCCGGGCCCGCGGCGGACGCGTCGGCGCGTCATGGCACGCGCAGGGTGTAGGTACGGCCCTCCACGCCCCACTCCCCCGACATGGGCTTGTGGCCCGCGTCCATCGCCCGGATGGTGGGGCGACCGATGTGTGCGTACACCAGCCGGCGGACTCCGTGCCGCACCGCCGCGTCGGCGACCTGCTGGACGCTCGCGTGCCCGCCGACGCCCCCGCGGAAGCGGATCGGGCGATTCCAAGCCGCGGCCTCGGCGAACATCAGGTCCGCATCGGCGGCCCAGGCCGGAAACTCCCAGAACTCCGGCGCCCAGACCGCCAGCCTGTCGCCGAACCGGATCGTGTAACCGCAGGTGGGATGTGAGGTGTGGGCGACGGGGTGCGGCTCGACGCGCAGGGCGTCGTTCGGGTGCGAGGCCATGACCGGGGCCACCCCGCGCGCCTCGGCGAGTCGGCGCAGCTCCCGGCGCAGTTCCGCGTGCTCGTCGGTGACCAGCCAGGCGTCCAGCCGTTCGGGGGGTTCGGCGCCGGGCCCGCCGTCGATGGCCAGGCGCAGCCGGCCGTGGCGCACCAGAAGGCCCGCCGGTGCGTACCGCGGGGAGTTCATGGCGCCGACCCCCAGCAGGGTCAGGCGCAGCGAACCGGTCATGAGCGGCCTTCCCGGCACCTCCCGGCCAATATCGACCACGGTGTTCACCTTGATCAAGGGCAGGATAACCGCGGCATCCGGCCTCGCTCTCCGTTCCCCGGCATCGGCTTCGCATGGGGTGACGCGGCAGGGGTACTCGCGGGACGGAACTCGGGAGGAAGGTGCGTCAACCATGCCCAGAGGATCCAGCGCGAAGCGCGAACGCCAGTACGAACACATCAAGGAGAGCGCGAAGGAGCGCGGCGAGAGCACGAGGCGAGCCGAGGAGATCGCCGCTCGTACGGTGAGCAAGGAGCGAGCCCGCACAGGCGAGTCGAAGACGGCCAGCCGCGTCTCCACTCAGGACATCTCCTCCTCACGGCGAGGCGGCAAGCGGTCGCACACCGGCGCTCAGGGGCCGACCAGGGACCAGCTGTACGAGGAGGCGAAGAAGAAGAACGTCGAGGGCCGGTCGAACATGACCAAGGAACAGCTGAAGAAGGCCCTGGGGCGCTGATCCCCGCCCCAGGCTCGGCCCGGCGGTCCGCCGGCAGGCGCGTCCTCCCGGTCACGGCAGTCGTGACGCCGAGGAACCGCTGGGCCACACCGACCGCGCCAGTTCCGGGTGGAACTCGCGCGGTCGGCCTGTGGCGTCCTTGAGAACCGCCTTCGCGGCGCGGGGAGTGACCCGCCGCTGCCGGTCCCCAACGCCTCCTTCAGGAGCGCCTGTCGGGCAACGGCCGATTGAGACGGTCATCGGGAACGAGCCGGCCCGCCACCGCTCCACCTCGGAACGAGGCTTACTCCGAGCCGCGCATGTCACAGGCGTCCCGACCCCTTGACGCGGCGTCGCCGGATGGGTAGACCACACTCAGCGCTTTGGTATAGACCAAAGCCTCCCATCGCGAGCCCATGGCCGGAGGTTCACGTGGCCCGTGCACCGCCGGAGGGCGACTCCCCGTGGGAGCGCGGGCAGAGCTCCCGTACGACCACCACCCTCTCCCTCTCGACCGCACCCCGCCGGAGTCTCCGGACAGGGAGTTTGCGGGACCGTTCCACGCCGGGCCGACGGGACCGCCCGTCCGCCCCCCACCTTCGTGGAGACGCACATGCGAAGATTGCTCGCCCTGGTGATCGCAGTCACCGGGGCACTCGTCCTGCTCGCCCCACCAGCCGCCGCGGCCACCGCGACCGCGGCGTTCGCCAAGACGTCCACCTGGGACACCGGCTACCAGGGCCAGTACACGATCACCAATTCCGGCAGCACACAACTGGACAGCTGGACGGTGGAGTTCGACCTGCCCGACGGCACATCGGTCGGCTCGTACTGGGACGCGCTGCTCACCAAGAGCGGCAACCACTACACGTTCAAGAACCGCGACTACAACGGGTCGTTGGCACCCGGCGCGTCCACGACCTTCGGCTGGGTGTCCACGGGCACGGGAACGCCCCAGACGTGCATGCTGAACAGCGCCTCCTGCGACGGCGGAGGCACCGAGGACACGACGCCGCCCAGTGTCCCCGGCGGCGTCACCGTGGACTCGGCCACCGCCTCCTCACTGACGGTGCGCTGGTCGGCGTCCAAGGACGACTCCGGGACGATCTCCGGCTACGAGGTCTCCCGTGACGGCGGCGCGCCCGTCGCCGTGGTCGGCACCTCGTACACGGCGACCGGGCTGCAGGCGGACACCAGCTACAGCTTCCGGGTACGGGCCAAGGACGCCGCCGGCAACGTGTCCGCGTACAGCACGGCAGCCACCGGCACCACGAGCACCGGCGGTGACACAAAGCCGGCCGGACCCGTGAGCACGGCCCCCTACGTCGACATGGGCGCGTGGCCGACACCGAGCATGCCGGACATGTCGTCGGCGAGCGGGGTGAAGAGCTACACCATGGCCTTCATCACCGCATCCGGCTGCAAGGCGATGTGGTTCAACGCCTATGATCCGCGCGAGAAATGGGCCAAGGACCAGATCGACGGCATCCGCGCAGGCGGCGGCGATGTGAAGGTCTCCTTCGGCGGCGCGAGCGGCATCGAGCTGGCGCAGGCGTGCGACTCCGTCGACTCGCTGTTCGCCGAGTACAACGCGGTGGTGAACGCCTATGACCTGAAGTACGTCGACTTCGACATCGAAGGGTCGGCAACCGCCGAACCCGCCTCCGTCAGCCGCCGCTCCCAGGCGCTGGCCAAACTCCAGCAGGCTCACCCCGGGTTGCGGATCTCGCTGACCCTGCCGGTGCTGCCCGAAGGGCTGACCGCCGACGGGCTGAACGTCGTGAAGTCGGCACGGGACGCCGGCGTCGACCTGGACGTGGTGAACGTGATGGCCATGGACTACTACCGCGACGTCGACTACGGGGACGCCGCGGTACAGGCCGCGCAGAGCACGTTCTCCCAGTTGCAGTCGCTGTACCCGGCCAAGAGCGACGCCCAGGTGTGGGCCATGGTCGGAGTGACCCCGATGCTCGGTCAGAACGACGACGGGCGCATCTACAACCAGGACGACGCACGGCAGTTGGTCCGTTACGCCCAGGACAAGCACCTCGGGGTGCTCGCATTCTGGGAGACGACCCGGGACCGCAACGCCTGCACGGGCGCCCTGTACAAGTGCACCAACATCCCGCAGTCGCCGTACGAGTTCTCGAAGATCTTCGCGGCGTACACCGGATGACTCCGGTGCCCCGGCTGCCGCCGGCACACGGCGGCAGCCCATCGCTCCCTGACCGTCTCACCGTTCCCCCTCCGAACGCCGAGGCCGGGCGGTCCGGAAACCATCCCCTGGATGTTCCGGACCGCCCGGCCTCCGCCATGCGGAAGACGTTCCCGAGCCCGTCAGCCGCTGGGGAATGCGTCGGGAGTTCTGATCCGGTCGCGGATCCACACCCCTGCGGCCTTGAGCCGCGTGGTTCCGGCGAACGGACCGCCCGGGCAGGTTCCACCGGTGAAGACGGCCCCTGAGCGGGAGTCGTCGGAGAAGTTCCAGTTCACCCAGCTGATCTTCTTGTCCGCCATCAGGTCGAGATACTGCTGCGACCTTCCGAAGTCGTTGCCGCCGTCCCCCGAAAAGGTCTGCGTGCCGAACTCGGAGACGAACACCGGGATGCGGTCGGCGGCACGGGACAGGGTGTTGAGGTACTCGGCGCCGTGCGAGGCCGCGTAGAAGTGGAAGGTGTACATGATGTTGGCCGCGTCGACCGGGTTGCTGACGATCTCGGACTCGTCCGACCCGTCGGAGACGCCCAGGGAGGACCAGGCGCGGGTGCCGATCAGGATCGGGGTGTCGGCGTCGTGGGCGCGGATCACCGGGATGAGCTGGTGGGCGTAGTTCCGGATGGCGGACCAGGAGACGCCGTTGGGCTCGTTGGCGATCTCGTAGAGCAGGTTGTTCTTGTCCCGGTGGCGCTGGGCGATCTCGGTGAAGAACGTCTTGGCCCGGTCCAGGTTGTGGTTCGGATCGCCGGGGGTGAGCATGTGCCAGTCGACGATGGCGTACATCCCGCGTGCCGTGGCCTGCTCGATCAGGTGGTGCACCCGGTCGGTGAACTGTCGGGGGTTGGTTTCGTAACCGCCCTCCTGGATGTACATCGAGATCCGGAACACATCGGCGTTCCAGTCGGTGGCCAACGCGTCCAGGGACGCGGTGTTCAGGCACTGGTAGTACCACTGGAGGCCATGGCTGCTCATGCCGCGCAGTTGAATGGGGTTGCCGTGCTGGTTGCAGAGCTTGGTGCCGCACACCCTGAGTTGGCCGTTGACGTCGACCGGAGTCCCGCCTCCGGGGTCCGACGCAGCGGTGGTCGCGCTGACCTGGTTGCTCGCCGCCGAGCGGTTCCCGGCCGCGTCCTTCGCCCGGACCGTGTACGTGTACGTGGTGCTCGGCGCACGTCCACCGTCGGTGTACGAGGTGCCGGTTACCGTGGTCACCAACGAGCCGTCCCGGTACACCTCGTAGCCGGTCACGGCGACATCGTCGGTGGCGGCGCCCCACGCCAGGGAGATGCTGCTGGACGTGGTCCCGGTGGCGCGGAGATCACCCGGAACGCTCGGCGACGTGGTGTCGTCGCCACCGCCGCCGACGGCCTTCCACAGGGCCGGGACGTTCGGGGGTTCCCATCCGGGCTGAGAGGTATGGCTCTGCAGGCACTCGTAGTCGGTGCCGTTGTAGGTGACGCGCGCGCCGACGGTGTATGCCGTCCGCGCCTCCCAGGCCGGGTAGGCGGCGATGTCGGCCGAGACCGCGGCGGGTCTGTGCGACGGGGAGGGGCCCGACGCCGTGGCGGGGGCGGTCGTCAGCCCGAGGCCGGCGAGCAGAACACCGACCAGGACGGTTCTCAGAAGTGTGCGCATGGCTCTCCTGACTGGGGGATGGGCTGGTCAAGAGCTCTTCGGGGCTGAGGGGCGAGCTGCGCACGTACAGTCTGGCCGTCGAGGCCGGGGAGTCCGCCGGCTCCTCCCGCGTCCGGGTGGCCCTCGCTCAGGAGGTCGCCACCCGGACGGATGGGGGGTGCCGGTGGTCGTCAGCCGGTGAAGCCGGCGGTGATCTTGGTGAACTCCCAGTTGCTCTGGCTGATGCCGGAGCAGTGGCTGGTGACCCCGCCGCCCGGGCATGGACGGTCACGGTTGACGGCCCAGAAGGCGAGGCGGGCGATGTGGTTCGAGTTCGCCCAGTCACGGATCTTGGTCCAGGTCTCCGGGCTGGTCAGCTCCTGCTGATCGCTCAGACCGTTCATCCCCGAGATGCCGATGTGGGAGTACGCCGTGGCGTCCGACCAGCCGAAGGTGCTCTTCAGCTTGGCCTTCAGCCCTTCCGTGGCCTTGATGGTGTTGCCGTACATGTCCGCACCACCACCGAAGTCGAACGGCATGATCGTGAAGACATCGATGTCCGCATTGAGCGCCTTGGCCTGCTCGATGAGCCGGTTGCCCCACCAGTTCGGCCCGCTGGTGGTGGTGCCGAAGGTGAGGACCGTCGCGATGCCCGGATTCTTCTGCTTGACGATCTTCAGGGCGTTGAGAATCCGGTCCTGGACCGTCGCATTCTCGAACTCGTCGGTGTTCTCGATGTCGACGTCGATCGCCTTGAGGTTGTAGGCGTCGATCACCTTCTGGTAGGCACCGGCCAGCGCCTCAGGGGTGGGGCAGTTCGGGCCGAGCTTGTTGCCGCTCCAGCCACCGATCGACGGAACGATGTCCCCGCCCGCGCCACGGATCGCGTTGATGGTGCTCTGGTCGTTGCCGCCGGTGAGCGCACGCTGTCCGTCCCAGGCCGGGTTGCAGCCTCCCGAGGAGAGGATGAAGGCCATGGTGAACCACTTGATGCCGGTGGCGCTCATGACCGAGGTGGCGCTCGGCGGATCGCCCCAGCCGAGGAAGAGATACGGAGCGGCCTGCTTGACAGCCGCGGCACGGCTGTCCGTGCTCGAGTCTGAGCGCGGGTCGGCGCCATGGGCCGTACCGGCGAGGACGGCGGCAGCGGTCAGTGCCAGTGTGCCAACGCCGGCCAGCAGACGACTTCGGGTGCGCATATGACCTCCCAGTGGGGGGACGGGTGGGTGGCATTTGCTGATGTGAGGTGGCGTGGGGAGCCATCCGGGCCGGGTCTCCCTGCTGATGGTGTGTCACCGCGGTCTCGTCTCACCGGAGACAGGGAGAGCCCCGGACGATTGGTCTGGACCTATAGGGCGGATTGAAGCGAAGTGACGTGCACCCGTCAAGCCTCCGCGGACGGACCCAGGGCGCGCCGTCTCCTCGCCGCAGACGGGTGTCTGTCGGCTTTCCGACAAAGTGTTACTGGATTCTTACGAGCGGCACCGCGCCATGGCTCCCGGCGCTATACCAGTGCAAGGTCTAGACAACCGCCGGGCGGCATAACGGAGTTGATGGCCGCGGGACAGCCCGCATCCACGACCCGGAGTTCATGGGCGGTTCCCTGACCCCCACGGTGGCGGCGCATCCGCCACCTCAAGGAGGCGCGTGTGAACCTCAGATGGCGAAAGTTCCTTGTTGTCGCCGCGGCGCTCGCCGCTTCGCTGTTCGCGGCGTCACCGGCGCCCGCGACCGCGTCCGCGTCCGCGTCCCAGTCCGCCTCAGGTGTTCAGTCGCAGGCCGTCGACCCGGGCCGTCCGGCCTCGGAGGCGTACCCCTGGATGGCGCGCATCGAGACTGACTACGAGAACAGGTGGTGCAGCGGCGCGCTGATCTCCCCGCGCTGGGTCCTCACCACGGCGAGTTGCATCCACTGGCATGAGGCCCTGGACGTCCACATCGGCAGCAAGGACCTCTACGGTGGCGGCACCGTGGTGCAGGGGTACTGGGAGCTCAAGCACGAGAGTTTCACTGACCCCAGGTTCCACATCGGCGACGACATCGCGCTGGTGAGCCTGGCCAAGCCCGTGTCGGAGAAACCGATCAAGATCGCCGACAGTGCCATGGTCGGTGACATGGTCCGTCGGCTGGGCGCCGTGCACTGTTCCGGCTGTACGGGGAGAGAACTGCGCGAGGTCGACACCAAGCTGCTCGACATCAGCCGGTGCAACAACATCGAACCCGGTGAGGAGCTGTGCTCGACCCTCCCGAGGGACGGGGCCGGGTTCTGCCCCCGTGAATCCGGTGGGCCGCTGGTGGCCAAGGTCGGCACCGAGTGGCGGCTCGTCGGGCTGGCCGCCCGCTACTCCGCGATCAACGGCGACTCATCGGTCTGCGGCGACATCTCGACCAATGTGCCCTACTACCGGGCCTGGGCCGAGGACAAGATGCAGAAGTTCGATGACGCCCATCCCGGCGGTTGACACCGCTGATCCATCAAGGGCGGGGCGGTGCACTCTCGGCGCGGATCGGGAGCGCACCGCCCTCCCCCATTCCTCATTCGTCAGCCGCCCAACCGTGGAAGGTCCGGATGTTGCGAAGGTTCTCCCCCACACTCCGCCTGGCGATGGTGATCGCCATGGTAGGCGCGTTGGCCGCCCTGGCCGCCGTACCTCTGGTCCCCGCTGAGGCGGCGCCCGCCAAGCCGAACGGTGCGAAGGCCGCGGGCGCCGGCGATCAGCCGTACGCGTCGGCCTGGCACCCCAACACGCTGCTGTCCTGGACGCCCGACGGCGACCCGGATTCCCGATTCAACCGCTCCCGGGTGCCCTTGCGGCCGCGGACGGTCGACGCGGGGTTGAAGGCAAACGCGAACGCCCGCGCCGGCGAGGGCCGCGTCGCGTCGCTGGCCGCGTTCGCGCCCACGTCCAAGAATCCGTCCCAGGGTTCGCAGACCGCGGACTACTACGCCTTCGGCTACTGGCAGTACCTGGACACGCTGGTGTTCTGGGGCGGCTCAGCCAGTGAGGGTCTGATCCTCGCCCCGAACCCGACCGTGATCGACGCCGCGCACCGCAACGGCGTGAAGGTCTACGGGACGGTGTTCTTCCCGCCCAACACCTACGGCGGACAGATCAGCTGGGTCCGCGATTTCCTGCAGAAGTCCGGATCGACCTTCCCGGTGGCGGACAAGCTGGTCGACGTGGCCAAGCACTACGGGTTCGACGGGTGGTTCATCAACCAGGAAACAGAGGGCGGCACCACCACGGACGCCACCCGGATGCGCGAGCTCATCAAGTACGCCCGCGGCAAGGGCTCCGTCGATTTCATGTGGTACGACTCGATGACCGAGGACGGCTCGATCCGCTGGCAGCGTGAGCTCAACGCGAAGAACGACGCGTTCCTGGAAGACGGCGGCCGGGTCTCGGACTCCATGTTCCTGGACTTCGATTCTGACGCGGCCCAGCTGGACGCCTCGCGGACGTACGCCCGCTCCATCGGCCGCAGTGAATACGAGCTGTTCGCGGGAGAGAACGTCGGCTACAACTGCGAGGAGGAGGTACCCGACTGGGAGTTCTACTTCCCTGCCGGCAAGCCGCATGTCACGTCGCTGGGCTTCTACCGCCCGGAGTGCACCTGGTCCTTCGCCAAGGGCAACCGAGACCAGTTCTACGCCAGCGACTCCACGTTCTGGGTCGGTCAGAACGGAGACCCGTCCAACACCACCACCACCAAGAAGTGGAAGGGCCTGGCCCAGTACATCGCGGAGGCCACCCCGATCACCGCCAAGCCGTTCGTCACGAGCTTCAACACCGGACACGGCGACGCGTACTACTCGGCCGGCAAGCGGGTGGCGACCGGCGGTTGGAACAACCTGTCCCTGCAGGACGTGCCGCCCACGTACCGGTGGATCGTGCAGTCCTCCGGCAGCAAGCTCAAACCGGCGATGGACTTCTCCGACGCCTACGAAGGCGGCAGCTCGCTGCGTCTGTCCGGCAAGCTGGACGCGACGAACACCGTGCGGCTGTACCAGACCCGGCTACCGGTCACCTCCGATACCCGCCTGTCCGTGGCCGTCAAGACCCAGGCCGCCGGGGCGACCCACCTCAAAGCCGCCGTCGCCTTCACCGACGCGCCGACCACCTTCGTCGAACTGGACCTCGGCTCGACGAGCGGCACCGGCTGGGAGAACAAGACCCTGGACCTGTCCCAGTACGCCGGGAAGACCATCGCCCAGGTCGGGCTGCGTGCCTCGGCGCCTTCCGCCATCCCCTCGTACTCGGTCAACGTCGGCAAGCTCGCGGTGTACGACGGCCAGATCGACGCACCCGGGGCGGCATCCGGCGCGACGGTCCTCGGCGCCACCGATGTCTCGTCCTCGCGCAAGTCGCTGCGTCTGTCGTGGACGGCCCCCTCGGGCCCGGTGCACCACTACGACATCCTCCGGGTCAACCCCGACGGCACCCGCACCTACCTGGGCGGGACGCCCAACGACGCCTACTTCGTGCCGCAACTGGACCGGGTGGGCGACGAAACGACGACGACTCTCGAGGTCGTCGCGGTGTCCCCGGAAGGGGGCAGGGCGTCCGCGGCGACGACGACCGTCTCCTGGACGGGTGCGAGCGAACCTGATGCGCAGTCCAACCTCGCGCTCAAGAAGTCCGCGACCGGGAGCACCGCGTGCAACTCCGCGGAGGAGCCGGAGAAGGCCGTCAACGGTAGCGTCTCGGGCGGCAACAGCGACAAGTGGTGCTCGCTCGCCTCGTCCCAGTGGCTGGAGGTCGACCTGGGATCGGCGCGCTCGCTGACGAAGTTCGTCGTCAAGCACGCGGGCGCGGGCGGTGAATCGACGTCGTGGAACACCCGCGACTTCACCATCCAGGTGCGGTCCTCGGCCTCGGCAGACTGGCAGACCGTGGCCACCGTCACGGGCAACACGGCGTCGGAGACGTCCCACCCGGTGACCGCGGACGCCCGCTACGTCCGGCTCGCGATCACGAAGCCGACCCAGACGACCGACCCGGCGGCCCGTATCTACGAACTCGAGGCCTGGGGCAGGTAACCCGCGGCGTTGGCCGCGGGTCTCGATCAGCCGTCTCGCGGCGACCAGGCGCCCGCCGTCACGCTCGGCCTGCCCCCCGTGACAGGCCGAGCGCGACGGCGACGACCAGGTCGCGCTTGTGGCTGATCGAGACCCGTACCTCGGCCATCCCGAGGTCGGCGGCCCGGTCGGCGGCCACACCCGTGAGCCGGACGACCGGGGCACCCCCGTCCGATCGCAGGATGGCGATCTGACGAGGCCTGACTCCGCACGCCATGCCGGTGCCGAGCGCCTTCAGCACCGCCTCCTTGCCGGCGAAGCGTCCGGCCAGGAACTCCCGGGCACGTTCCGGGCCGAGCCCGTCCGCGGTGGCCAGCTCGGCCTCGTCGTAGGCGAAGGCACGGAACCACGCCCGGTCGAGCAGCCGGTCCAGCTCACCCAGGTAAACGAGGTCGACCCCGATCCACATCAGCGCCCGGCCGCGGCGGTGAACACGGCGAGGTGGCTGCGCCCGGTTCGCGGGTCGCTGTCGCAGAGCACGACCTTCCGGTACGTCCGCTGCCACTCCTGCCAGTTCTCGGACAGCTCCAGCCAGACGCCCGTGCAGTAGCTGCCCGGCGCCGCCCGGTGCACATCCGGACCGTTCGGTACGGCTTCCGACACCCATGAGCCGAGCACGAACAGCGTC
This sequence comes from Streptomyces sp. KR80, assembly GCF_052245555.1. Lineage (NCBI taxonomy): Bacteria > Bacillati > Actinomycetota > Actinomycetes > Kitasatosporales > Streptomycetaceae > Streptomyces > Streptomyces sp. KR80. The sequence goes on along the minus strand of NZ_JBQQCD010000013.1, from coordinate 109,748 downwards.
CCCTCCTCGTCGGCCTCCCGCCGGAGCGCGGCGGCCGCCGAGGCGTCCGACGTGACCCGGCCCAGCCGCAGCCCCTCCGCTGACGGCGGCTCCGGCCCGAGAACCAGCGCCGCGGCCGAATCGACCAGGGGCGTGTCCTGCACGAGTGGGAAAGGGGTGGGCAGCGTGGTCTGCTCCAGTACGGCCAGCACCACCTCGGTGGCCCGCGACGCACGCCGGTACGCGGCGGCGATCCGCAGGGCGGTGAACGGGCCGGCCAGGCCCTGCTGTCCGATGGCGAAGCTGGTCGCCGCACCACCGAGGCGTGCGGTGAGATACGGGGCCACGGCGGTGAACGGCACCACGTCAGGCAGCGCGTGGGTCACGATCAGCAGCTGTGGCCGGCTCTCCCGGACACCGTCCGCCGCGGCGAGCAGGTCGACCAGCTCGCGGTGGTGGACATGGGCGCCGCGCCGCAGCAGCTCCTCGTCCGGCTTGGCTCCGAACGGACCGAGCAGGTCCTGGAAATAGCCCAGCGCGAGGTCGTCGGCCGGCCCCGTGCCCTTCGGCGAGCGGACCGCGGTGGCGGCCCTCAGTGCGAGCCCGGTCATGCGCCGTCCCCTCCCCTGGCCAGCAGCCCTTCGACGTAGTCGGCGAAGGACCGCACCGTACGCAGGTATTCGATGTCGAGGTCCTCGGGATCGACGGCGATGCCGGTGGTGTCCTCGACCAGCAGCAGCAGTTCGAGAACGGAGGAGGAATCGAGCCGCAGGTCGTCGAAGAGCCTGGTGTCCTCCGTCAACTCGGTGATCTCACGCTCCAGTACCTCGCCGAGCGCCTTCTCGATGGCCGTCAGCACTCCCTCGCGATCCGTCATGAGCCTGTCCTCTTCCGGTGGGTGATGACCATCGCTCCGAAGGTCGCGCCGAGCCCCACCGACACCATCACGTAGTGGGCACCGTCCACCAGGCAGCCCTCGTCGCGCAGGGTCGTGTAGTTGACGAACACGTCCGAGGCGAAGGTGTGGCTGTAGCGTGGCACGTTGTCCAGGAACACCTTCTCCGGCGACACCTCCAGTTCCTTGATGGTCTGCCGCCACGCCAGCATGTTGACGTTGTGCGGGATCACCAGCTCGATGTCGTCGAAGGTCAGTCCGGCCTCGTCGACCGCCTGATGGATGACCTCGGCGATCCGCGAGCCGTACTGCTGCCCGAACTCCGTGCTCTGCTCCGAGGTCAGCTCCAGCCACTGCGCATACTCGCCGAGGGTGCGGGTGACGAAGGAGCGCACCCGGTCTCCGGCCCCATCCAGGGTGACCAGGCACGCCGCTGAGGCGTCGGCCATGATCGCGGTATTGGGCACATGCTGCACGATCGGTGAGTACGCCCGTTCGCCCGTGACCATCAGGGCGTACGCGCCCTCGTCCCCCTCCGCACGCAGCAGCTCACCGACCACGTCGATACCGCCGAGACTGCTCACACACGCCTGCTGGCTGAGGCCGAACGCCTCCGTGCCGGCCAGCCCCAGGTCGTCCCGGACCACCTGGGCGACGTCCACGTCGGCCGGTGCCACCGCCTGGGTGGTGTGGGCATAGACCAGATAGGCCACCCGACCGCCTTCCGGCAGGGCCGACAGCGCGCGCCGAGCAGCGGGCCGCAGCAGGTCGAACAGCCCGAGGTCGGGGTCGAACCGCAGGGTGTCCAGGCCGTAGAACTTACGGAAGACACCCAGTTCGGCGCGGCGCAGACCCAGGTGCTCGCCGAGCTCCTCGATCCGAATGCTGCGCTCGGGCAGGTACGACTCGATCCGCTCGAGTGTGGTGTGGCCGCCCATCAGATGGCAGCGATCTCGGCTCGGATCAGCCAGAGCCGGTTGGCTCCGCGCCGTTCCCTCGGCTGTACCTCGTACGGCCAGCGGCCCTCGCCCGCGCCCGGCTCGCCGGGTTCCTTCAGGCCGGTGACCTTCCAGCTATTGGCCGACAGGAACTCCTCCGGCTCGTCGGTACCGAAGATCCACGGCGTGCCATCGGCCGCGAGGGTTTCCAGGAACGGCTTGGAGAAGGGGCTGCGCAGCAGGGCGCGGCCGAGGATGTCGAGGGCCAGCCGGCTGCCGGGGGCCGAGGCCGAGGCCAGCAGGCGGAGCAACCCCGCGGCCTGTTCCTCGGTGAGGAAGAAGGTCAGCGCTTCGGCCACCCACAGCGTCGGGCGGCTGGGGTCGAATCCGGCCCGCTCCAGGTCGGGAAACCACTCCCCGGTGAGGTCCGCGGAGACCTCGCGCCGGTCGGTGCGCGGTTCGGCGCCAAGGGCGTCGAGCCGACGGCGCTTCTCCTCGATCAGCGGACCGTGGTCCACCTCGTACACCTCGACGCCATCCGGCCAGTCCAGCCGGAAGGCTCGGGTGTCCATGCCGGCCGCGATCAGCACGACCTGCTGGATCTCGCCTTCGGCGAGCACGTCCTGGATGGTGTCGTCGAGGAACTTGGTCCGGATGGAGATGAACGGCAGCAGGCCGCCGCCTTCGTAACGGTCGATCAGGTCGAAGCCCTTGGGCGCCGCCAGATCACGGGCCAGCGGGTCGATATAGAGCGCGTCCTCCCGCTCGGACTCCAGAGCCCGGGCGGCGGCCATCCATTGGGCCGTGTAGGAGACTGCGTGCATGGTCGGGCCCCTTAGGGTCTCAGGCGAAGAACGCTTTTTCGATGGTCGCGAGAGACTGGAAGTCCTCGATGTCGATGGAGTCGAAGTCGATCTCGGTGCCACTGGCGTCCTCGATCGCGTAGACCAGTTCGACGAAGGAGAGCGAGTCGACCAGCCGGCTCTCGATGATGTTGACGTCGGGAGCGAGCTCGGTGCGGTCCGGGTGGCGTCCGAGGATCCAATCCCGGACCTTCTCGATACCTATGGAGTTCATGGGAGTCCCTTCAGGCTTGGTGTTCGGGAGCGTGCGCGGCGGCGGCCGCCACGGCGATGGCGAAACCGCCGTCGTGGCTGATGCTGACGTCGATCGGGCCGAGTCCGGCGCGCTCGGCCAGGTCGGCGGCGCGGCCGCACAGGCGGACCTCGGGCCGGCCTCCGGGGCCGCGCAGGATCTCGGTGCTCAGCCAGGGCAGGGGCTGGCCGGTGGCGGCGAACAGTTTGAAGACCGCTTCCTTGGCGGCGAGCCGTCCGGCGATGCCGGCTGCGTCGGGCGCACCGTCCGCGGTCCGGCAGAGGCTCAGCTCCCGGGCGGTGAGCATCCGGTGCAGGGCGGGGCCGGATTCCGGGACCAGCAGCGCCGGCACCCGGGCGATCGGTACCAGGTCGACGCCGATCCGAGGCGTCGGCGGGGCCGGGCTCGGCTGCGTCATGTCACCGCGTACCGGCGGCGGCGCGGACGGCGGCGAGCGCGGCGGGCAGGTCCCCCTCGTGCTGCTCGGTCAGTACCGCGAGCCAGCGTTCCAGACCGAAGGCCACGCAGGAGGTGAAGGCGTGGGCACCGTCGCCGAGCCGGATGCTGCAGCGCTCGCCGAAGAAGTTGCGGTGCGTATTGACCGAGGCGATGGCCAGATCGCCGTACTGGAACTCGTACTTGACCGGGCTGAGCTTCTGCATCAACGCGCGGGCACCGTCGTTCTGGAAGAACGGGTCGGAGGCCGGGGCTTTGGTGAGGTTCAGTCCGAGCGCCTCGGCGAAGCTCTGGATGCGCCCGGTGAAGTCGGCGAGGACCTGCTGGGTGTGCTCGTAGGTGCCCAGCGCGACGATCTCGCGCATCTGGAAGCTGGCCAGCCGGCGCAACCCGTCGTAGCGGTCCTCGTTGCGGAAGCAGCGATTGACCAGAGTCACCAGGGTGTCGTCAGCGACCTGGCCGCCCTCGTGGTAGAGGTAGGCGCCGTAGCACGTGGCGTGCGGCAGCCCGTAGCGGGCCTCCTTGATCTCGGCCGGGCCGAACCTGGCGTCCACCGGCTTGATCTGCCCGGCGGACAGGTCGAGGGAGCCGGCCACCCAGGCCAGATGGGGGAAGTTGGTGTAGACGTCGAACTTCTCCAGGTCGGCCACCGGATAGAGCGGGGGCGGGCTGATCTCCTCGGCACCGGACGCCAGACCCCATGCCGTGAAGAGCTGGTCCAGCTCCTTGAGCAACCGGGTCGTGTCCGGACCCAGGATGGCCAGCGCGGGCGCACCCTCGCTCCCGGTCAGGCGATTCATCGAATGATCCCCGTCTTCTTCAGAAACCTGGTGGTCTTGCGGAAGGTCCGTTCTTCGGCCTTGGCCCTGGCAGGCGACTCCAGCAGCGACCGGCGCACCTGGTGCGGGCGCTCCAGTCCGGCGTCGCGGTAGACCTGGGGGTGGTAGAGCGACTCGAAGCTGTGGGTCATGTAACGCCGCAGGTACGTGGAGATCTCCGCCAGTTCCTCCGCCGTCGCGGTGCGCTTGACCTCCTCGTAGAGCAGCTGCACCAGTTCGCGGCCGAAGGCGATGTGCCGGGACTCGTCCTGGTGGTGGATGCGGTTGATCGCCCGGATCGTCTCGTTCAGCCGCTCGTCCGCGGCCATCGTGGAGTTGTAGTGGTCGACCAGTTCCTCGAAGATCATGATCCGCGCGAACACCAGCAGGCTCTCCACCTTCGACGACGGGGCGACTGCTTCGGCGCCGGTCGGCTGACGGTAGATCTTCCCGCCGTATCGCAGGCAGAACTCGGCGAAGAACCACATGTGTTCGTTCTCCTCACCGATGAAGTGGTGGAAGAACTGGGACGGTGTCTCGAAGCCCGCGGTGTGAATCCGGTTGACCACTTCGATGAGCAGCTCGCGGATGCCGTGCACATTGAGACTGTAGAAATTGATGCTCTCGTACCGTGACAGCGCGTAGAGCTGTTCCTGGGTGAGTGTGTCGGCCAGTTCCGTGCCGTGGGTGGTGGTGAGTTCAGGGCTCATCCACCACATCTCCTCGGGAAGCCGCTCGGGCCATTCGAAGAGCCGGTACGGGTTGTAGTAGTCCTCAATCGACATCGTGGTGAGGCGGCCCAGTATCCCCTGGAACCGCTCATTGCGGTCAATCACATCGCTGACCATCGAGCGACGCCCTCCGTTCGCTTCAGGGGGTTCCGTCTAACGTGAACATAGAGTGGCGCCGAGCGGGCTCTCAATGCCCGAAAGCGGCCTGGCCGCGACCGGACAGCACCCGAGCCGCGGCTGTCCAGGAGCCCGAATCGGCCGCCTCGCCGGGCCGTCACCGTCGCGATGTGGCGTACTCCACCGCCTGTCTGTGCAGCTCAGCAGGGGAGATGCCGGGACCGGGCGACACCCGTGCCAGCCGAGCAACGACCGGCGGTCCCGTGCCCGCCTGGTCCTTCCAGGGCATGGAATCGGCCAACAAAGACGACTGCGGAGCGAGGCATTCCGGAGGCCGCAGAAGTGGACCAGTGGTGCGCGGGCAGCTCCGAGCGGCAGCGGGATCCCGGCAGCGGCCGAGCCCGTCGCCGCTGCTTTCCCTTGACGGCGCGGCCTCCTTTCCAGGGGCCGCGGATCGGGGTTGCGCGGGACGTGAGTCAGCGGGTCTCCCCTCCCATCTCACGCGCCATCGACCACCGTTCCGGAAATGACGTACCGCCATTCGATTCACCATACAGGCGGTCTTCACCGAGTATCCATGATGGCGCCCGAGACAAGGACGTCTTCAACCGGCACCGAGGAGCTGGAACACGCGACTGCAGCGCGGGATGGACATCACGACCCATCGGCCATGGCGGTGCGGCTCCCATGAATTCGGGCCGGCGCCACGTACCGTATGGGCCGAGGAATCCGGTGCACCATCCAGGGCCGGGGCGGACAGCCATCTGCCGCGTGTGGCACGGAGGATGACGCCAGGGCGCGTCACGCGTCGAATGCCGACCACGCCGATGCCGGCGAGCGCCGTCGACTCGGCCACGACCGGCCCCGGGTCCGGCGAGGCCGGGAAAGATCAGAGTCAGTTCCCAAACCCCTCACCATCCGCTACGGTCGGTGCCGTTAAAGCGCTTACGGGGAGGCGACTTGCGATATTGCAGGCACCGATGGGCAAAGTCGTTGAGGATTCACACAAGACTCCGACGGCCGGTGTCATGAACCCGGGTCGGGTCGCCGCCCCCGCGATCCCCACGGCCGCCCTTTATGCAACGTTGTTGCAATCTGACGGCTCGCCCGATTCCCGCCCGAATCGCCTCGACCACCGCTCGACCATGCGGTAGCCACCTCTGATTGGGGAAGCATCCCATGCCAGAAAACCCTTCAGCGGACATGCCGCCTCCGCACGGCAGCACGGAGAGTGCAACAGCAGCCCTGGGGCGGCAGATTCAGTCGTTACGCAAGCGGGCCCACATGAGCCAGCAGGAGCTCGCGGCGAAGTCAGGCCTGAGCACCAGGGCGCTGCGGGACATCGAGCGGGGCCGGGTGCAACGGCCGCAGTTGCGCACGCTCCAGCGCCTGACGGGGGCTCTTGATTTGGCCGATGCCGAAGTGAGCGAAATCCACGCCGCCGCGCGCGAGAGCGCGCGCGAGAAATCGGTCAGAAGCATCAGCAAACCGCAGTTCCTCATTCTCGGCACGCTCTCGGTACAGCGCGGAGAGCATCCCGTACCCATCACCAGGCCCATGCTGCGTCGATTACTCGCGCTGCTGGCGCTCAAACACCCGGGCCCCGCCACGCATCAGGAGATCGTGGACACGCTATGGCCGTCAGGACCGCCCAAATCGTATGCCAGCCTGATTCACACCTATGTCAGTCAGTTGCGTCAGCTGCTCGAATCCGAGCAGGCCCAGGGGAACTCCACACCCAGTGTGGAGCTCATCCCCAGCGGATATCTGCTGCGGGCCGACAGAAATCAGACCGACCTGGGGCGCTTCGACGAATTGGTGGCCCGAGCGAAAAGGGCGCACAGTTCATCCGATCCGGAGACCGCGTACGAATCGCTGACCCGTGCACTGCGGTACTGGCGTGGACCGGTTCTCGCCGATGTCGACCCCATGCTGCGACAGCATCCGACAGCTGTCGCCGCTGCCGAACGACGGGTCGAAGCGGCACTGCTGCACGCCGATCTCGCTCTGCAATTGGGGCGGCCGGAACAGGCGGTGCGGGTGCTGTGGGGCATGGCCAGCGACGAGCCGTTACATGAAGGGGTCCATGCTCGTCTCATCCTCACCCTGGCCAGTTGTGGAGAGCAGGCCGCGGCCCTGAACGTCTTCAGCAGCTTCCGGGAGAGGCTCGACGAACAGTTGGGCATCGCGCCGAGCGAGGAGATTCGCGAGGCCCATATCCGCGTCCTACGGCAGGAGATACCCCGCCCCGAGCGGACCGGCTTCGAACCGCCCGTGCATATCGTGGCCAGGCCCGCGCAGCTGCCGTCCGACACCTCGGCGTACGTGGGGCGCAGTCTGCAGCTCCAGGAGTTGGACAGCCTGTTGTCCCCCGATCGAACCGAGCAGACTCCGGTCGTGACGATCGTCGGTCCGCCCGGTGTCGGCAAGACCGCCTTCGCGCTCCACTGGGCGCACGCCCAACGACACCACTTCGACGACGGCCAGCTGTTCGTGAATCTCCGCGGCCATTCGCCGCAACCGGCGCTCCGCCCACTCGATGTCCTGGCGCGTTTTCTGCGCGCACTCGGAGCTCCGCCCGATCAAGTGCCGTCCAGCGAGGAGGAAGCGGCCGCCATGTTCCGCACGCTCCTCGCCGACAAGCGCATGCTGATCGTGCTGGACAACGCGAGCGATGTCGATCAGGTCCGGCCCCTGATTCCGGGTCACGGGAACAGCTGTGTCGTCATCACCAGCCGGATCAGGCTCTCCGGACTCGTTGCCAGCGATGGCGCTTACCATCTCGGTCTCGATGTGCTCAGCCCGCATGAGGCCCATGCGCTGCTGAGCCGCATCGTCGACGACGACCGGGTCACGGCGGAGCCGGATGCCGTGGTCACACTGGCACGACTCTGCGGGTGGCTGCCACTTGCGATTCGGATCGCCGCGGCCAACCTGATCGCGCACCGGAACACCACCATCGCGGAGTACTGCGCCGAGTTGGTCGGGGACAACCTGCTCAGTGGGCTGCAGGTGGAAGGGGACGAACGCTCGACGATCCGGGCGGCCTTCGAACTGTCCTATCTCGCCCTGCCGGAGTCGGCGCGGCGCATGTTCCGGCTCCTCAGCCTGATGCCCGGGGCGGACATCACAGCTCAGGGAGCGGCGGCGCTCATCGGTGCGACCTCCTTCGAGGCGAGCAGGCTGCTGCGGCGGCTGGCCGATGCCCATCTGATCCAGGAACAGGCACCCGGGCGCTTCGCCATGCACGATCTACTGCGCTCCTATGCCCGGGAGCTGGTCGACGGTGAAGAGGTGGAGTCGGCACGGGGCAGGCTTCTCGCCTGGTACGTGCGCAACACGGAGTCCGCGGCACGACTGCTGTATCCCGAAGAGCTGTCTCTCCAGTCCGGGTCGTACCCCGAAGAATCGGACCGGCCGAGCGTCGCGGACAGCGCCCAGGCGTCGGACTGGCTCGAGAGCGAACGGGAGAATCTGGTCAGTACCGTCATGTACGCATCGAAGACCGGGGCTCACCAGGTCGCTTGGCGACTGGCCGAAGCGCTGCACGGCTTCCTCTCGTTGGGCATGTACACCGCGGACTGCCTCTCCGTCGCAAGCACGGGACTGTCCGCCGCGAGGGCGGACGGCGATCTGCGCGCCCAGTCCGCCGCGCAGTTGAGGCGGGCCGACTGTCACTGGGTCCAGGGATTCAACATGCACGCCCAGGAACTGTTCGCCGACGCCCTGGCGCTGGCCAAGAAGGCCAACTGGCTCAATGGCCAGGCCATGGCCCTGCGCAGAATCGGCGCGGCACACCAGGAGAACGGCGCCATGCGGAAGGCCTCCGACTTCCTCTCGCAGGCCCGCGACCTCACCAAGCAGGCCAAGGGGGCGGGCGCAGCTGACGACGTCATGAACCTCGGGCTGATCTGCTGGAAGCTCGGCCGACTGCACGAGGCCGTCGGTCACTACTCCCACGCGGCCCGTCTCTTCCAGAGCATGGGGTCGCCCGGTGGTGAAGCCATCTCGCAAACCAATCTGGGGATCGTCTATCGCGCCCTGGGGCGCCCCCGGGAGGCGATCCAGGTGATGAGCGAATCCCTGCGGGTCCACGCGCGGAACGGCAACAAGACGAGCGAAACCGTGGCCCTGAGCTGTCTGTCCTCGGCCCACTCGGACCGCGGCGATCACACCTCGGGACTGCGCCTCGCCCGGGCCGCCCTCGATGCCGCTCAGGCGCTGCGGAACCGAAGGCTCGAAGCGAACGCCTTCTTCTCGATGGGGGCCGCACAGGAGAGAGCGGCCGAACTCAGCAGCGCCGCCGACAGCTACAAGCGTGCACTCCATCTCGCGGAGGTGGTGAACGACCGCTATCCGCAGGTCTACGCGCTCATCGGACTCGCCACGATGCAGCTGCGCCTCGGCGATCCCCAGAAGGCTCTCGCCACCGTGAACCGTGCCATCACCATCGCCCGTGCAGCCGAGTTCCGGGTGCTCGAGGCCTCCGCGTTGAACGTGCTCGCCTGTGTGCAGGTGCAGCTCGGTGAGGAACGACTCGCGATGGACGACGCGTTGAAGGCACTGAACCGGCACCGCGAGACCGGCCACCGGCCCGGTGAGGCGAGAAGCCATCTGGTGCTCGGCCGTGCGCACGCGGCGACGGGCGCGGAGATCGCGGCCTTCGGGCACTGGCGCAAGGCGTTGCTGCTCTTCCGCGACATGGGCATGCCCGGGTTCGACGACATCCGACCGCGCCGGGCCCTCGCTGCTCCCGGGGGAGGTGCTTCCTGACCCTCACGACTTCCGGAGGAGAGATTGCGCTTTCTGCCGCCTGCGTCCGGCGGTCGTCGGGCGACGTGACATCGTGGCAGGTCAGCGGGTTTCGCGAGCGGCAGTCCCAGCGTGAAAGCAGTTCTCGCGCCTATGGTCCGGCTGTAGCGTCGCGGCTACCTCGCCGCCGTATCGTGCTCTACGAAAGGTACGGACCGCAGAAGCGTGTAGCGCCTCCCAGCACGTACACCAGCTTGCGCACCACCTTAGGGGGAAAACGTGGAGATCACTTGCGCCACCCGACCAGGAGACATGGTCAATGAGGACTTCGTCGCCGCAGGGGGGCACTTCGCTGTGGTGCTGGACGGGGCGACGCCCGAACCCGACGTGGACAACGGTTGTGGCCACAGTGTGCGTTGGCTGGTCAAGACCCTCGGCAGTCATCTGGTCGCCGGCCTGATCGAGCACGAGGACGCGCCACTGCCCGACGTGCTCCACACGGCCATCAGCACGGTGATCGCCGCGCACGCCGACGAGTGCGACCTCGACAACCCCAGGAGCCCGTCGGCGACCGTCGCCGTACTCCGGGAACGCGGCGACTACGTGGACCACCTTGTCCTGGGGGACTCGGCGGTGGTCATTCAGTTCTCCGACGGGACCGTCCATGTCGTCATGGACAACCGCATCCATGGGTTCCCCGACAGGTCATGGGCGGACCTCCGGCATCTGCGCAACGTCGACGGGGGCTTCTGGGTCGCGGGAAACAGTCCGGCGGCAGCCGGCAACGCGCTCACCGGTACCTGCCTCGCCAAGGACGTCATCCAGGCGTGCCTGATGACTGACGGCGCCTACCGGCTGGTGGAGCGGTACGACTGGAGCTGGCAGGAACTGCTGGACTGTCTCGGCAGCGACGGGGCGGAGGCCCTCATCGCGAAGACCCGCACTGCCGAGTCCGGTACGCGGGCCGGAACATTCTCCGGGAAGCACCACGATGACGCGTCCGTCGCTCTGTGCGTGCTCACCGGCACGAGTACGCCGAACTGACGTAGGCGGCTCCAGGGCCCTCCACCTCCCCGGTGGAGCGGTCCCGTCCACCCTCCGCAGCTTCGGCGAAGACTTCCGCGGACGAGCACGGCCGGACGTCCCACTCCACTCCCACGCCCCTCCCGCCGCACGACCTCGGCCCCTGACGCGACACCGCGACACCGCCCAGAGGCCGGCCCCATTGAACCCACCACTTCTCGAGGTGACCCATTGCCACAGCTCACGGTGCCCTTCTCCGGCAAAGTCAGCCGTTCAGGGCCGCTCTCCTTCGGTCATGCCAATATCGTGCGCTCCATCAGCGTCGACGAGGACCCGACCCGGCTCAACCTGGCCATGGTCTTCGACGCTCCGGCGGACGGCGGTCTCGACCGCATCGCGGAGCAGCTGCGCGGTCTGTTGGAGCGCCATGAGGCGCTCCGCACCACCTATCGCCTCACCACTCCCCCGACCCAGCAGGTCGCAGCCGAGGGCGAACTCGTCGTCGAGGTGATCGAGTCGGCGGAGGACCCGCTGGAGACCGCCGAGCGCACCGCCCGCCGGCTGCGGTCCCTGGTCTTCGACTTGGAGTCCCAACTCCCGCTCCGCGTCGCGGTGGTGACCTCTGACGGCGTCCCCCGCCATCTGGTCTGGGTGGTCACCCACGCCGCGATGGACGTGGCTGCCTGCGAGCTTCTGCACACCGAGTGGGCCGCCCTGTCAGCCGGCCGCCCGCTGCCGCCGCCCGCCGCGCTGGAACCCATCGACGTGGTCGATCTGGAGCAGACCTCCTCCGTCAAACGGCTCGGGGAGAGCGCCGTCCGCTACTGGGAGTCCCAGCTGCGCCGCGTACCGCAGGCCATGTTCACCCCCTCGGCCCGCTCCACTCCCGCCAAGTCCGACTGGCTCCATGCCGGACTGAACATCCGGTCCCGCACCGCGCCCGCCCACCTGGAGACGATCGCCGAGCGGACCGGGGCGAGCGCCTCGGCCGTCGCACTCGCCGCGCTGACCGTGCTGGTCGGCCACCGTACGGGCCACCGCACCGTGGTCACCACATCGCTTTCCGGCAACCGCGTGCTACGCAAACTCCGGGACTTCTTCGGCTCGTTGGCCCAGGACGCGCTGCTCCCGGTGGAACTCGCCGAGCTGTCCGGGTTCGACGACGCGGTGCGCCAGGTCCGCTCCGCCGGCTTGCCCGCCTACCGGCACAGCTGGTTCGACCCCACCGCCATCTGGCAGGTCATCAACGGCGTGAGTGCCCAACGCGGCATCTCCTTCGCCCGCGACCTGGTCTTCAACGACATGAGCACGCTCGCCACCGCCGTCGGCTCCCCCGACCAGTCCGCCCGGAGCCGACTGCCCGCTGTGTGGATCCCCGGCCATCAGTCCGCCCCGGTGGAGGACCCGGAGTTCGGCGGCAGCATCACCTGGCTGCCGGCCGAGGACATCCCGTGCCGGTTCTTCGCCTGCCTCTACCGGCTGGAGGAGGAGTTCGAGCTGACCCTCTGGGTCGACCCGCAGATCCTGCCCAGGGACGAGGCGGAGAAGTTCGGCCGGGCCATGCTCCGCCTGCTGCGCGCCGCCGCCGAGGCCGACCTGCCGCTCAAGGATCTGACCTCGCTGACCACCCTGCCTCCGGTCGCCCGGGGCGACGGCTGGTACTTCAGTGACAACTCCTGGGTGGAACTCGACGCCGTACGTGACCTGCTGGACGACATCCTCGGCGGGGTTCCCCAGCTGGTCACCGCCGTCCCGGACGAAGACCTCGGCCACCGCCTGGTCTGCCACCTGGCTGCACCGGCCGACCCCGAGAAAGTCCACGAGCGCGCCCTGGCGGCCCTCCCCGGGCAGGTCACCGCCATCGCCCCGCACACCTATCTGGTCCACGACGCGCCACCGGACGGCGACGGCGTCGCGGACCCGGACGCCTGGGCCGCCCGCCCGGTCCTCGCCGAATCCACCGGACGCCCCCAAGGACGTGACGACGCGTGAGCTCCGACACCGATCTTCGTACCGACGATTCCCCGGCCGAGGAGTCCACCCCGTCGGCACCGCTGTGGACCGTCAACTTCCGCCTGTACTTCGGTGCCCGGACCGGGTCGCTGCTGGGCGACGCGATGCTGCCCGTCGCCCTGTCCGTCGGTGTCCTCGACGCCGGATACGGCACCGCGGGAGTCGGCTACGCGCTCGGCGCCTGGATGGCCGCGCTCGCGCTGTGCATGCTGTTCGGCGGGGTGCTCGCCGACCGGTTCACGCCCCGGCGCATGATGGTGCTGGCGGACCTCCTCCGCCTCCTCATCCAGGGCGTCATGGCCGTCGCGTTCGCTCTCGGCGCGCCTCCCCTCTGGGGAATCGTCGCGCTGCAGTTCATCAGCGGTATGGCCACGGCCATGTTCCAGCCCGGGGTGGCGAGTCTGGTGCCCCAGGTCGCGAAGGACGTGCAGCGGGCCAACGGGGTCCTGCGGATGGCGGAGTCGGTGGCCGGCGTGCTGGGCCCGGCTCTGGCCGGTCTCCTGGTCAGCGTCTCCGGGGCGAGCACTGTGTTCGCCATCTACGCCGCGACGTACGCGATCAGCGCCGGCTGCCTGTTCGGCCTGCGGCTGTCCACGACGGAGAAGTCCGGTGATGGCGAGTCCTTCCTGCGCCAACTCCTGGGCGGTTGGCAGGAGTTCCGTTCCCGGACCTGGCTGTGGGGCGTGATCTCGGTCTTCCTGCTGTACGGCTGCTTCGTGGCCGGTGTCAGCCTCCCGGTCGGGGCCGACCTCGTCGTCGGCGACCTCGGATCCACCGCGTATGGCATCGGCATGGCGGCCTTCGGCGGCGGCGGCGTGATCGGTGGTGCCCTGGCCATCCGGGTCCGCCGGAGCCGACCGCTCGCCGTCGGCTCCATCGGCTGGGCGCTGTTCGCGCTGTACCCGATCGTCCCGGCCCTGCGGCCGAACGTCGTTCTCCTCGCGATCGGCTGGGGCGTGGCCGGCATCGGCCTCGCCTTCTGGGCTGTCATCTGGGCGACCACTGTGCAGACCCAGATCCCCGCGGAACTGCTGAACCGGGTGTACGCCTATGACGTCGCCGGCTCGTTGCTCTCCATGGCCCTGGGCCGCTCACTGGCCGGCCCACTGGCCTCGTTGACCGGGCAGCGACCGCTGATGGTACTCGCCACCGTGCTTGGACTCTGCTGCAGCGGACTACTGCTGGCTGTGCCCGCCATCAGGCGGCTGCGCGCCGTGACGACCGATGGGAAGAGCGCCGAGGCCGAACAGAGGAGCGGATGATGGATACCGTGACCCAGACCAAGCTGCCGGAGCTGCCCCGCACCGGCGAGGTGGACGAGTTCGTCGTCCAGGTCTATGAACGCACACTCGGCGGCCGTGGCGGCACGCCGTCCGCGATCGCTCGTGAGCTCGGCGTGCCCCTGCAACGCGCCGAGGAGGCACTCGGTGTGCTCCGCGACCTCCGGCTGGTCAAGGACGCGGCGGGCAGCCGAGGCGAGTTGGTCGCCGTCAGCCCCGAGGCGGCCCAGATGGAGCTGCTCGTCCCGTTGGAGCGGGCGATCCACGACAACCACCGCCGACTCGCCGGCGTCAAGGGTCAGTTGCTGTCCTTCATGGACACCTTCAACAACACCCGGCGGGCCCGGCCCGGCCGCGAGGCCATCGTGGTCACCGACGACCAGAGCGAGATCCACTTACGGATCATGGAGGCGGCGCAGCACTGCACCACCGAGGTACTGGTCATGCAGCCCTGCGTGGCCCAGGAGTCTCCCGAACTGCGGCACGCCCGCCCGCTCGTGGTGGAGGCCCTGCAGCGCGGCGCCCGCGCCCGCGTCCTCTATCCGCACACCGGCCGCGGCGACGCCAACACTCGCTCCCACGTCCGTGATCTCACCGACGCGGGCGGGCAGGTGCGCACCTCCCGGGAGATTCACGCCCGCTTCCTCGTCTTCGACCGTGAGGTCGCCTTCGTCCCGACGGGTGACGGCACCGAGGACGAGGCCGGCGTCGCCGTCGTGTACGAGCCTGCTCTGGCGGGCTTTCTCGCGAGCATCCACGACCGGGTCTGGCAGTCCGCGTTCAACTTCGAGCCGGGTACGGCCGGATACGCCGACGCCTTGGACGACCTGAAGTCCACCATCCTGGAACTGCTCGCCTCCGGCATCAAGGATGAGGTGATCGCCCGCCGGGTCGGCATGTCCGAGCGTTCCTTCCGCCGCCACATCGCGGCGATCATGCAGGACCTCGCCGCCGACAGCCGATTCCAGGCCGGTGTCCTGGCCGCTCAGAGTGGACTGATTCGTTCCGCCCACGCCCTCGCCTCCGACGGCGGTCCGCACAGCGACGGGAGGCCCACATGAGCCGATACGCGCACCTCGCCTACACCCCGAATGTCCGCGAGGTACAGCACGAGATGGGCAGCGGCGCCGTGGCCGGCCGCCGTCTCGCCCACCCGGCTGACCACGCGGAACCGCTCACCGCCGTCGAGGCCGCGTTCATTCGCGGCCTCGACGGCTTTCTGATCGCCACGGTCGGCGAGACCGGCTGGCCGTACATCCAGTTCCGTGGCGGGCCGCCCGGTTTCGTCCATGTCCTCGACGAGTGGACGCTGGCGTACGCCGACGTCCGGGGGAACCGGCAGTACATCACCATGGGCAATCTGCGCGGTGACGACCGGGTCGCCCTCTTCTTCCTCGACCAGGCCCGGCAGTCCCGCCTCAAGCTCTACGGTCACGCCGAGTCCATCCCCGCCGCCGAGGCACCCGAACTCGCCGAGCGTCTCTCCCCCTCACGTACCGGGGGCAGGGTCGAGCGCCTGGTGACCATCCGGGTCGAGGCATTCGACTGGAACTGCCACCGGCACATCACGCCGCGCTTCAGCGAGCCGGAGCTCGCCGAGGCACTCGCTCCCCTCCGTGACCGCCTCGCCCGCCTGGAGAAGGAGAATGCGGCCCTCCGCGCACAACTCGATGGTTTACGGGGCGCCTGACCGCCCGTCGACCGCCGCACTCCACCTCTGCTTCGGAACGCGGCGGAGAACTCTTGCCCCGAACAACCCAAAGAACAGACGAAACGGCCCGACGGAAGAACCGCCGGGCCGTTGTTTCATGGCCGGAAATCAGCCCGCCCGACGGTGGGAGAGCAGCCAGTCGTAGACCTCCGGATTGTCGTAGGTCCGGGTCCACGAATCGTGTCCGACGCCGGGATAGCGGGTGAATCGCACCGAGCCGCCGGCTTCCTTCAGTGCGGCCTCCATCTGCTCGGTGTGCTTGATGGAAATGTTGCTGTCCTCCTCCCCGTGGAATGTCCACACGGGGACTGTGCCGATACGCGGGGCGGCCTCGGGCATCCATGCGCCACAGATGGGAACGATGGCTGCGAAACGACCCGGATATCGTGCGGAAATCGCCCAGGTCCCGGCACCGCCCATGCTGAGCCCCGTGACGTAAACCCGGTCTTCGTCGATCCGGTGTTTCCCGGTCACCTCGTCGAGCAGTTCCGACACTCCGGTGAGCTCACATGCCCAGGTGCTGTAGGACGGACATTGCGGAGCCAACATGACGAACGGTAGTTCCGCTCCGTCCGCAACCTGCTTGACCGGACCGTGGGCGGTGAGCACAGAAGGGTCTTCGCCACGCTCCGACGCGCCGTGCAGAAACAGCATCAGCGGCCACTTCTTCGCTTCATCGGCCTGGTATTCACTCGGCAGATAAAGAACGTAGGGCAGGTTGTTTCCCGCGCTGTCGACCCTGAACGTATGCGTCTGCAGAGTGGTGGACACGAAGCACCTGCCTCGGATAGGGGAGAATTTTTCGAGTCCTCAGCATCCCGTTCACAGCTGGCGTTGTCAATGGAGCCAAGACCGACCGCTGGTGACGCCCTATGAGAACTTCCGCGGGAGAGGTTACGAAAACTGCCGGTTGCTTCGGCAGGGAAGTCTGGACAGCCGCATTCGCACAGCTCACAGGCGGTTTACCGGGCTCCGCCGGACGTACTGAAGTCATCATGCGGCTATAGCCAGTTTATGGAACAGAATCAACCGCGGCTGACTACTGTTCCCGGCATGAGCACGTGCCCGCCGGGGGCCACTCGCCATACGTGATTCGATGCATTCAGCTGCCACGGGGAGCGGTGATGGTTCATGCCAGAATTGGACTCAAGGCCAATCGGCAGCAACCTGGATCAGGTCAGGATCAGCGGTGCCGTCATGGGCCACCCACGACGGCAGGAGTCGGCGAAGGCCCTCATCGCACAGGCGCCTGACGGGCTGCTGCAGCTCGCCCTCGACCCAGATCCCGACGGCCCGCCGACTGCCCTGCGCAGTGCGATGACGGCCTGGTCGGCGGTGACTTCCGAGGCGACGCATCATCTTGTGCTCCAGGACGACGCCGTGCCGTGCGCGGGGTTCTTCGATCGGGTGCACGAGATCGTCCGCGCGGCGCCGGATGCGGCCCTCGCGTTCTTCACGTCCTGGAACTCCCGGAATGGCGCCGCCGTGCGCATGGGGGCGCTGCTCGGCGCGCGGTGGGTCGAGGCGACGCGTGAGTACACGCCGACCGTGGCACTGGTGCTGCCCGCGAGACTGGCGAGTGGATTCGCCGACTACGCCCGCCGGCATGCCGACGGCTGGCCCGACGACGTGGTCATGCAGCGCTATCTGAGGGCGCATCGGGTGCCGACCTACCTCACCGTGCCGAATCTCGTCGAGCACGACGACTTCCCTAGTGTGGCGGGGAACGATCACCACGGTCTCAGGCGTGCCGCCTGTTACGGGGAAGCGCCGCGCGGCGCCGATTGGCGGCTCAGCAGCGGCCTGGCGGACATCGACACCGTCCCCTTCTTCAAGCACGGCATGGCGCAGTGCGCGCTCCGCTACGGCGACGACGGCCGGTGGACGACGGTGGACAGCGAACGATACTGCGGCCGCCTGAACTTCGACCTCGACAGATTTCGGAAGCAGTTGCACTACACGGCCAGTGAGTCGGCCACGCTGATGGCGAAGCTCGCGCCCCTCCGCCCCAAGGCGCTGGAGGCGCTCTGGATCACGGCCGGCCTCACCGGCTTTCTCGCCCAGCGCGCCGGAGGGGAGCCGGGCCACGGAAGCGTCGGCGAACACGACCGCCTCACCGACGCGGCGATCGGCACCATCGGCCCGGGCGGACTGTGCGGAGAGGTGGGCGCGATCAGTCTCTCCCGGTTCCACGACGCGCTCGCCGAGCTCACCCGTACGGGTGTGGAACTAGGCGCCGCCGCCCATCATGACGCATCCGCCCACGCGACGAACTCTGCGCCCGCCATCGCCCAGGAGAGGAAGCGTGGCGCCAAGGGCCGCCTGGTGATCACCGGGGTGAAAGGAGGCCTGGCCCGCTATGTGGCGCAAGACCTCGCCCATCAGGACTACGACGTCGCCCTGCTCACGGGCGACCGGGAAGGCCTGCCCGGTGTCACCCTCCCTGCTTCGACGCTGCGCTCGGCGGCGGAACTCAGGCAGGCACTGCGCAGCGCGGAATCGATCATCCATATCGGAGCGATGGCTGACGCGCGGCACGTCCTGGCGTTGGCGGAACGGGACATCGGCCACCTGGTGTGTGTCGAGACCGGTGACGACGGCACGGACGAGCCTGCGCCGACCCGCCCCGGAAGCCCGACCCGCCCCGGAACGCAGCCGGCGACGACCGTGCTACGGACCGGTGTGCCCTACGGACCTGGCATTCTCCATGGCAACTCCTTGATGACCACCTTTGTCGAGAACGCGCTCTTACGACGACCCATCAGACTCGAGTCCCCTGCTCCCGATCCCCTTCAGTACATCCACGCGAGCGACATCTGCCGGGCGATCGAGCGAGTGCTGCTCCTCAGGAGATCCGGTCTCTTTGAGATCTGCAATGCGGATGTCATGAGCGCACGCGACCTCGCCGAAGCGGTCTGCGAAGCGGTGCGGCCCGTTCCGGTCGACGTGGCCGACCAGCCGACGACACGCGATGCCCGCCGGGCGCGGATGACGGCAGACAAGGCCAGGGCCGAACTCGGCTGGCAGCCGGTCGTCACGTTCCATGAAGGCTTGTGGTCCTTCGCCCAGTGGCTGGCCTACGAGGCGGATCCGTACGCCTTGTGAAGGACTGGGCAGTGGACAGATCTTGTGACTTCCTCCCCAATTGGACTATACCTATCAGGCGCCTCGGCCATCCGGAGCCCGGCCGAGAGCGCGGGACGGTCCGGCTTCAATGTGACCGCGGTGGACCGGCGGAGCCCGGGAAACCGCATGAGCCCGCAGAAGGCGAGAACGTAAGCATGGGATCCGCTTCAGACGTCACCCGCCGTGATGCGATCAGGCGCGCCCTGGCCGCCGGACTGATCGCCGCCCCCGCGGCGACGTTCCTCAGTTCCTGCGCCGTGGCAAGCAGCGGCCAGCGCAAAGTCGAGAAGGGCGAGAAGAGTGAAAGGAACCCGTTCGGCGTGAATGGATCGGCAGACCTGGAAGTCGTCCTGTTCGACGGCGGTCTTGGTGTCCAGTACGTCAAGGACGCCGCGGCCGAGTATCGGAAGAGCTTTCCCAAGGCGAAGGTCGAACACACCGTTACGCAGGACATCCAGTCGCTGCTGCAGCCGCGGTTCGTCGGCGGCAATCCGCCGGATCTGATCGACAACACCGGTGCCAAGTCCCTCGCGACGGCGACGCTGGCGAGCAAGGGCCAGTTGACGGACTTAAGGGCGCTCCTGGACGCGCCGTCCTATGACGATCCGGGGAAGTCCGTCGCTGACACCCTGATACCCGGCGTCGTGGCAAAGGGGAAGTACGGCGGTAAGGAGGTCTGGGCGCTGAACTACGCCTACACCGCCTTCGGCGTCTGGTACTCCAAGTCCACGCTGGAGAAGCACGGTTGGCAGTACCCCAAGACCTGGGACGAGATGCTCGGGCTCTGCGCCGAAGCGAAGAAGAAGGGCATCGCGGGCTGGACCTACGCGGGCAAGTACCCGTACTACCTCCAGTGGACGCTGTACCCGTTCATGACCAAGATCGGTGGCGCCGACGTCATCAAGGCGATCGACAACCTCGAACCGAACGCGTGGCACCACGACGCGGTGAAGAAGGCGTTCGAGGCGTACTACGAGCTGGTCGCCAAGGGCTATGTCCTCAAGGGCACCCCGGGCCTCGATCACACCCAGTCGCAGACCGAGTGGACCAAAGGCAAGGCGCTGTTCGTGCCCAACGGCACCTGGGTGGAGAACGAGACCAAGGACACCACGCCGCCCGGCTTCGAGATGACCGTCGCCCCGCCATCCGGTCTGGACAGCTCGGACGCGATGCCTTTCGAGACCATCTGGGCCCAGGCCGGCGAGGCATTCGTCGTCCCCAAGGACGCCAAGAACCCGCAAGGCGGTATGGAGTTGCTGCGCATCATGCTCAGCAAGAAGTCGGCACAGAACTTCGCCAGGCTCACGTCCTCGCTGACCACGGTGAAGGATGCCGTGGAAGGGATGAAACTGCCGTCCGGACTCGCCTCGGCCAGTGCGATGGTCACCGCGGCGGGGAAGCACATCATCGCCCCCCGCACGGACTGGTACCAGACGCTGAACCGGGAAGAGATCGCCGGACACATCGGCGAGATGATGGCGGGCCGGATCAAGCCGGCCGAGGCGATCGCGAAGATCCAGAAAGCCGCCGACGCAACGGCGAAGGATGACTCGATCAAGAAGTACCGGCATCCGTGACCCTGGTCATCAGCGCGACAACGTAGCGGAACGGAGCAGGCGGGATGACGGACGACTCTCCGGCGGCTGGGGGGAAGCGAGCCATGAGCGTCGCACGGCACAGGGGCAGCGCGGGATTCACGTCGTCCAGGCACTACCGGACGTTTCTCAAGTACCGAGCCATCGTGGGATTCCTCGCGCTGCCGCTCGCCCTGTACGCGGTCTTCGTCATCTCGCCCTATCTCCAGGCGTTCTCCTACTCCTTCACGGACTGGTCCGGGCTCAGCTCGGACATGAATGTCATCGGTCTCCGTAACTACCAGCGGTTACTGGACGATCCGTTGTTCTGGACGGCCCTGTGGCACAACGTCATTCTGCTGCTGGCCCTGCCCGTTCTGGTCCTGGGGCTGGGACTCTTCTTCGCCTTCATGCTCAATGTCGGCGGCCGCGGCACCGGGACGGACGCAGTCGGCGGAGTGCGCGGGGCGCACGTCTTCAAGGTGATCTACTTCTTTCCCCAGGTGCTGTCCGTCGCGATCATCGCGGTGTTGTGGCAGTACGTCTACGCGCCCCGGGGAGGACTGCTCAACGGGGTCCTGGATGCGGTCGGCCTGGCCTCCTGGGAGCAGGACTGGCTCGGCGATCCGCGCCTCGCCCTCATCTGCGTGATCGGCGTGATGACCTGGACGAGCGTCGGATTCTTCGTCGTTCTCTTCTCCGCCGCCATGGCCTCGATCCCGGGCGAGATCTACGAGGCCGCGCTGCTGGACGGCGCGAACCGGATGGCGACCTTCTTCCGGATCACGCTCCCCCTGCTGTGGGACACCGTCCGCACCGGATGGATCTACATGGGCATCATCGCGCTGGACGGATCGTTCGCGGTCGTCCACATCATGACGGTCAATCAGGGTGGACCCGACCACTCCACCCTCGTACTGACGGTGTACCTGTACAACAAGGCGTTCCGCGACGGGCAGGCCGGATACGCTGCGGGCGTCGGTGTCGCCCTCCTGATCGTCACTCTGGTCTTCGCAGCGGTCGTCATGCGACTCGGTCGGCGCGAGCGGCTCGAGTTCGCATGAGGGCCCGGAAGGAACGCAGGTCATGAGCGCTCAGATGCAGCTCACCGATTCCGCTGTCGACGCGCCCAGGGACGAGACGCCGGTGCGCCGCCGGTCTCCGAACGGCACACCGGGGCGCGCCGGGTCAGGTGAGGGCGGCAGGTTCTTCAACGCCTTCTCCCACGGCTTTCTCATCCTGTGGAGCATCATGGCTGCGGGCCCGCTGCTCTGGGCGGCCATGACCTCACTGAAAAAATCCGGGGACATCCTCGAGAGCCCCTGGTCCTTGCCGCTCTCGCCGCATCTGCCGAACTTCGTCGACGCCTGGACCACGGCCCACATCGGCCAGTACTTCCTCAACACCCTGATCATCGTGGGCGGCTCGCTGACGGGCACCATGCTGCTGTCGTCGATGGCCGCCTATGCACTGGCCCGGTTCGAGTTCCCGGGCAACCGGTTCATCTACTTCCTGTTCATCGCCGGGATGTGCTGTCCCGTGGTGCTGGCCCTGGTGCCGCTCTTCTTCGTGCTGAAGAACATGATGCTGCTCAACACCTTCCACGGCCTCATCCTGGTCTACATCGCCTACTCGCTGCCGTTCTCGGTCTTCTTCTTGACGTCGTTCTTCCGGTCGCTGCCGTCCTCGGTGGCCGAGGCGGCGATGATCGACGGGGCCTCGCACCTGCGTATCCTCTTCCAGGTGATGCTGCCCATGGCCAAGCCGGGTTTGATCAGCATCGGTATGTTCAACTTCCTCGGCCAGTGGAACCAGTATCTGATCCCGCAGGTGCTCAACCCGGACCAGGAGAGGTTCGTCCTGCCCCAGGGCCTGGCAATGCTCGCGGTGAACCAGGGGTACAAAGGGGATTGGGGCGCGCTGTTCGCGGGCCTGATCCTCGCGACGATCCCCCTTCTGGTCTTCTATCTCCTCTTTCAGAAGCAGGTGCAAGCCGGTCTTACGGCCGGTGCCCTGAAGTAGGCGCGGACCACAGGGCCCGCGCTCAGCGGCGTTTCTCCCCCGTCGACAGGGGTGCCTTCGAGGTGACGTCGGTGGGCAGCCTGTCGAGGTCGGAATCCCGCAGCGGATCGATCGGGCCCAGCTCATCGGGCAGTTGTTCCCTCGGCGGGAGGTCGGGCCGTATCGGTCGGGACGGATCCTGGTCGGCCGGCGGACGCTCCGGCGTCGGGCGTGCCGGTGAGGGGCTGGGCTCCCGGGGCGGCCGGCGCTGCGGAGACCGCTCCTTGTCGGGCGGCGGCGACTCCCCCTTGTCCGGCCGAGGGCTCGCCGCGGTCTCCGGCGCGGCGGCGCTGGGGACGATGTGCGCCCGGTAGACGCGCATCCAGCCCACCACCAGCCGCAGATAGTCCTCGGAGTGGTTGTAGGCCAGCACCGCTCGCCGTAGGCCCTCGGCTCGCCGCAGGTCACCGCCTGCCGTGCAGAGGTAGCGCCCGGCGGCCAGCCATGCGTCGTCGACCTGGTGCGGGTCGGCCGTCCCGTCGCGGTTGCCGTCCGATCCCCAGCGACGCCAGGTGGAAGGGATGAACTGCGCGGGGCCGACGGCTCGGTCCCATTCGGAATCGCCGTCATGGGCTCCGCCGTCGGTGTCGCGGATGGCCATGACGCCGGGGCTGCCGTCCAGCCGGGGGCCGAGAATCGGGAACCGGGTCCGGCCGCCGGCGTCGAGGTCACCACCACGGGCGTGACCGGACTCGACCCGGCCGATCGCCGCCAGCAGCGGAACCTCCAGTCCACACCCGGGCTGAGACCTGGCGAGCGCGTTCGCCGTCTCCCGGTACGCGGCCAGCACCCGGGCCGGGATCCCGTACGCGGCCGGCAGCAGCGGCGGCCTGCCCGCCTCGGCCTCGCCGCCCGCGCCCTTGTCCCCGATGTCCCATGGCACCGGACGCGTTGCGGGGAGGTCCAGGATGACCGGTGGCGGCTCGGGGTACAGCGGCGGAGTGCCGCCTCCTCTGTTCCACCGCGCCGACGGGGCGGATGCGGCCACCGCCGGGGACTCTCCGACCAGCTGCATGACGGTGGCGGTCGCCATGCCACCCGTCGCGCCCACGGCCACCAGTCCGGCTATCGCCTGCGGCCACAGCACCGACCAGCGCCCACTCACCGGGCGGCTCACCAGCACACCGTCCGGTTGCCCGCCGGAGCCGTCCACCTGCCGCCCGCTCCCCGCATGTAGAAGGTGCACCGCGTGTCGGCGGTTCCCTTCCCGGCGACGTAGGTCAGCGGAACGGTCAGCCCGCCGAAGCGCTCCCCGCGGAACGTGTACAGCTTCTTGACCAGTCCGGCCCTGCTGACGTCGCCCGCGGCGCGCGCCGCCTTCTCGAACACCTTCGCCGACGCCCACCCCTGCGCGGCCGCCGGGCCGGGCGCCCGTCCGCCGCCGTACTTCTTCCAGGCGCTGCTGAACTCACCGAACGCCGGTGTTCCGAGACCGGTGAAGGGGAACACGGCCATCGTGGCCAGCACATTCGACAGACCGGGCTTGCCCGCGGTGTCGGCCGCAACCGTGGCGGAGGGCTGCAGGAACTGGGGGTTGAAGTTCTGCCGACGGCACGACGAGGCGACCCTGGCCACGGTGTTCGGGTCCCCCGTGACCAGCATCAACTGCACGCCCGCGTTGCGCGCCTGGATGCATTCGGCGGTGTAGTCGGGCTGGGTCAGCGAGATCTTCGCACGGTAGCTCGGCTCCAGGCCGAAGCGCTTGGCCGCCTTGCCGCTGCCGAACATGCGGTTCTCGGCATGCGTACACGCGTCGCTTTCGGTGCAGAACAGACCGCCGAGCTTCGTGCCCTTCCCGTACTTCGCGCCCACGTTCGCCAGCCCGTCCATCTGAGAGTTGGTGTGGGGGCACTGGCTGAACAGCATCGGGCTTTCGCTCCACAGGGTGGTCGAGCAGTCGCCGCCGACGACCGGAACCTTCTTCTTCTCGACGTAGCCCTTCCAGGCGGCAAGGGTATGGGTGGTGGTCATCGCGGCGACGATGGCGACCACCTTGTGCTTCTCGACCAGTTCCTGCACTTGGCTACGGCCCTTGGCGGCATCGGCCCCGTCATCCATGACGATCACCCGGACCTGGCGGCCCTTGATGCCGCCGGCTGCGTTGGTGGCCGCCGCCCATGCCTGCAGGGCGCGCGGCCCCTGCGCGAAGGCGACACCCCCGGGTCCCGAGAGAGTGCCGACGCTGCCGATAACGATGGGGGGACCGCCCCGGCCCGACCCGCCGTTCCCGCCCGAGCCCTTCTCGCCCGGGCCGCCGCTGTCGCCGCCCTGGCCCGGTTGGTCTCCCCCGGCTCCGGCCTCCCCTGGCGCGCCGGACCCGCCGGCCGCGTCGTCGCCGGCCGCGCCTTCACCCGCCCCGTCCGCTCCCGGCAGGCTCCCGTCGCCGCCGGCGCCGGCCTGCCCACTGCCGGCGGCGGCGCGGACGATGGTGTCGTGGTCGAGGCGGGTGCCGCAAGCGGTGAGCGCCAGGCTCAACACCGCCACGGCCGCGAGCGTACGGCGGCGGGTACGGGGTGTGGTCATGGTCTCCTCCACGGTGCGGGGTCGGTGGTACGCGTGCAGGGCGCCTCACGTGTGCGCGCCCAAGTACTGCTCCATGAGCTGGGCGCTGTCGAGCTCCCCGGGTTCTCCCGCGAAGTCGATGCGCCCTCGGTTCATGAGGTAGACGTAGTCGGCCAACTCGAGCGCGCGGGTGACGTACTGCTCCACCAGCAGCAGCGCGCACCCGGAGGTGGCGAGCTTGCCGAGAAACTCGAAGATCTCGTCCACGACCACCGGAGCCAGCCCCATGGACACCTCGTCGAGCAGGACGTAGGTGGGGTCGGTGACATAGGCGTGGGCGAGAGCCAGCATCTGCTGCTGACCCCCGCTCAGCGCTCCGGCACGCTGGCGGAGCTTCTCTCCCAGGACCGGAAACGCGGAGACCGCTCTGTCGATCGCCTCGTCGACTTCGGTGCCGCCGGCCTGGATGAGGATGTTGTCCCGCACCGTCAGGTTCGGGAACACCCCGCGGCCCTCGGGCACGTGGCAGACGCCATGCCGGGCGAGGGTGTGCGGCGGCTTGCCGGTCAGGTCGTGGCCGTCCAGGTGGAGCCGCCCGGAGCTGGGCGTGAGGAGCCCGGAGGCGACCCGCAGCAACGTGGTCTTGCCCGCGCCGTTGGTGCCCAGCAGCGCCACGACCGACTTCCGGGGCACCCACAGCGACACCTCGCGCAGCACGCGCGTGTCGCCGTAGCCGGCACTGACGCCCTGCAACTCCAACATGCTGCCCCCATCGTTCTCCCCCAGCTGCCGCTGGGAGGTGCCCCCATCTCCGCCCGCGCGGCGCAGAGGTGCGGGCATCGTGCATGTCTGCGGCCCGGCGGCCGCGCGTGCGCCGCTCACGCCGCCTCCGATCCCAGGTACGCCGCGCGCACCTGCTCGCTGGCGCGAACCTCGTCCGGGGTGCCCTGGTAGATCATTTCGCCGAAGTCGAGGACGTAGAGGTAGTCGCAGATGGACATGACCAGCGCCATATCGTGCTCGACCAGCAGCACCCCGCAGCCCCGTTCGGCCACGACCTGGGTCACGATCTGGCCGAACCGTTCGGTCTCCGCGGTGTCCAGACCGGACGACGGCTCGTCGAGGAGCAAGAGCGAGAACCCGCCGGCCAGCACCCGGCCGAGGTCCACCAGGCGGCGCTGCCCGGTGGACAGCGAGCCCACCATCTCCGCCCGGAGGTCCCCCAGCCGACACAGGGCCAGCACCTCTTCAGTGGCCTTCCGCACCGCCTTCCGTTCCGCAGGCGGGCAGAGCAGCTGCTTGACGGGATGGCTTCGCGCCAGGCGCGCTTCCCGCCCGAGGGCGATGTTCTCCTCCACGGTCAGCGAGTCGAACAGATCCATCCGTTGAAAGGTCCGGCCCAGGCCGAGCTGCGCGCGCGCCGACGGCAGGTGGCCGGTGATGTCCTTCCCGAAGAGGTGGATCGAACCGTCCGAGGGCCGCAGCAGTCCGGAGCAGGCATTGAACGTGGTGGTCTTGCCTGCCCCGTTGGGCCCGATCAGCCCGGTGATCCGCCCGAGCGGCGCGTCGAAGGTCGCCGCGTTCACCGCGGTGTTCCCGCCGAACCGGATCGTCAGCCCCTCAACCCGCAGGCCCGTGGTGTCGCCGGGCTCGACGTGCTCGCCGTCCTCGGAGTGCTCGCGGCGCCTCATCGCGATGCTCCCTTCGTCAGGCCCGTCGACAAGCCGGCGCCGAGCTGGACCCGCGCCGGCCCGGGCTCGGTGCGGGACGCCGTCCTGGCAGCGGCGAGTTGCAGTCGCTCGGCGGCTGGGTCCGCCGAACCGAGGCGCTCGGCGGACCGTGACGCCGTCTCCACGGCGACCTGCCCTGCGCTGCGACGTGCGGCGGCGCCGGCTTCGTGGATGGCGACGATCAGGGCGCCGAGCCCGAAGAGCACGGGAAGCCATTCGACGAAGGTCTCGTTCGTGATGTACGCCGGGACGATCACCATCTGCGCCGCCGCGGCCACCGGAGCGGCCGAGCGCAGCCCGGCGCAGAGGACCAGGAGTGCCAGCCAGGTCAGTGACGCGTACGAGACGAAGGGCACTCCGGTCGCGGACTGCCCTTGGGAGGCGTAGAGCGCACCGGCGACCCCGGCGATGAACGCGGAAATGGCGAAGACGGTGACCCTGGTGACGTTCACCCCGAGTCCGAGCGTGGACAGCGTGGTCGGTGAGTCGGCCATGGCGCGCAGCAGCCGCCCGAGCCTGCTCCGCCCGAGCCCGGCGATCAGCAGCGACCCGGCGACGGCGAAGGCCAGCAGCACGTAGTAGAACGCGGTGTCCCCCTCGAACAGCGCGGGTCGCGTCGCGGGCAGCGTGCTGGTCGCCCCGAACATCCACACCGAGCCGTAGACGACCCGCTCGAGCAACAGCCCCAACCCGAAGGTGGCCAGCGCCAGATACAGCCCCGAGAGCCGGATCGCCGGAATGGCCACCAGCGCGCCGACCGGCACCGCGACCGCACCCGCCAGCAGCACCGCGAACAGCCACGGCAGCCCGGCCCCGACCGCGAGGTGCGAGAACGTCGAGGCGCCCACCGCGACCAGGGCGGCGTGTGCCAAGGACACCTGACCGGAGGTCCGTACCAGCAGGTGCAGCGAGGAGAAGATCAATACGAAGACCAGCGCGGTGGAGTACACCGGCAGCTTGGAGCCCACCACGAACGGGACCACCGCGGCCACGGCGACGGCGGCGACCGCCAGCGTTCGCGCCGCGGCGCGGCTCATCAGCGGCCGGGACGGCGGTGCCGGGCGGTGCCCGCCGACCTCCACGAGCTTCTTCCGGCCCGCGAGCAACAGGACGGCGAACAGCACCAGGAACGGCAGCGCGGGCGGCAGGCCGGAGAGCACCTCCGACCGGGAGACCGCCTTGGTGGCCAGTGCGGCCAGTACGCCGATGAGCAGCCCGCCGGCGTACGTCAGCGGCAGGCTGGAGAACAGCCCCACCGCCGCCGCTCCATAGGCCTGAACCACCAACAGCGTCAGCAGCAGTGCGTCCAGTCCGATCTGAGGGGCCAGCAGGACGCCGGAGACCGCGGCGAACCAGCATCCGATCAGCCACGCCCAGCTCCGCACCACGAACGCGCTGGTGCCGGCCAGCGCCAACAGCGAAGGGTCGTCCACGACGGCCCGCATCTTCACGCCCATCGGGGAGAGCCGGAAGAACACGAAGAACCCCAGCGCGCCCGCCGCAGCCACGATCGCGGAGATCAATTGGTCGATGCCGACGTTGACGCCGATCAGCTCGACGGAGTCGGTCGGCAGAAAGTCGGGGAAGTCCATGCCCGCGCCGCCGTAGTGTGCGACCAGAGCCATGGTGATGGCCAGTTGCAGGCCCACGGTGGCGACGATCTTCGTGGTCGGAGTGCCTCCCGCCAGGCCCCGGGTGATGCGTTCCATGACCAGTGCAATGATCGGCGGCACCACGACCACGGCGACGGCCAGCGCCACCGGCCAGGGAAGCCCGCGCACGACGCGCAGCTCGTAGTACGCGAAGGCGGCCAGCGCTGCGATGGCACCGTGCGCGAAGTTGAAGATGCCCGAGGTCTTGTACGTGAGGACCAGACCCATCGCGGCCAGCCCGTACACCGAGCCGGTGGTGATCCCGACGACGACGAAGGGCAGCAGATCGTTCACGCCGCACACACCCCGCACGGGTCGCCGTCGTCGAGACCGGCCGGCGTCACGTCCTTGCCGGCCACCAGCGGGCAGTCGCGGCGGTGCAGCCTGTCCATCCCGGCTGCCCGCACCAGCTGCGAGGAGACCGTCGCGGCCGAGGCCTGAGGACGACGTGGCAGTCGCGCCGGAGCCGGTTCCTCCTGCGGCGCGAGGGAGATCAACGCAACTCGGCGCTCGCCGACCGCACGGCGCAGCCGCAGCAACCACAGGCACAAGCCGCCGGCCGAGACCGCGAACCCCGCCACCGCGAGGTTCAGCCACGCCGCCTGCCGCGCCGCCGACGCCGTTCCGCTGGCGCCGAACCATGCGCCCACGATCAGGGCGACCTCGACCAGGGTGGTGACAGCGACCGTTAGGACGTCGCCGTCCCGCCACGGTTCCGTACGCCGGTCAGCACCGTTCATCGCACACCCTCGGCCGGCGGAAGCACACGGGTGCGGTCGAGCTCGGCGGCCGGCGCCCGTTCGACCCGGTCAGGCTCGAACGCCCCGGCTCCGTCGGCGGCCCGGATCGCCTGCTCGATACGGTCGAGCTTGCGCCACTCGTCGCGCAGGTCGGCCGACAGCCACAGGGCGGTCGAGATTCCGAGCAGGAACAATCCGCCGAGGCCGGCGCTGACGACGTAGGGCAACTGTTCGGCCGCGTAGGCGGTGCCGCTCACCCCGTACCAGCCGATGATCAGTACCACGGCACCGGCGATGGCGGTCGCCACCGCCGTCAGGCGATCCCACTGGCTGCGTATTCGGGTCACGATGTCCATCGAGTCCTCACTCCCAACAGGCGCAGCAGGGTTCCAAAGGCGAAGGTGGCGACGGCGCCGAAGGCGAGCACCAGGTAGAGACCGGTCACGCCCATGTCGATGGGGTTTCCGATCAGGCGGGCGGGCGGCGCGTCGTCCGGTGCGGGTGCGGCGGAGTCGGGGCCGGGCGCGCCAGGTGAGTCCGCCGGCGGTTCCTCCGCGGGCGCCTCCGGTGCCGGTTCGGCGGGAGCGCCGCCGTCGCCGCCGCTCGTGGCCGGGAGTTCCGCGGGTGGCGGTGGTCCCCCGCCGCCGGGCACGCGCTCGACCCGGTCCGCGGCGGCGAACGCGCGACCGAAGACGTACTGCACGGTGTAGACCGCCCCCGACTTCGGGTCCTGTTGCCGGGCGAGAACCTCGATGCCGGCCGACATGACGCCCTGTTCGGTGGACTTCGCCCGCAGATAGCGGACCCGCACCCCGGCGGCCGCGAGCGCCTTGGCCGGATCGGCCTTCGGAAGGGGCAACGTCTTGCCTACAGCCTTCACACCGTCCGGAGTGATCTCCACGACCTGGCCGGCGACCTCGGTACGGCCGATCTGCAGCCGCGAGCTGCGCACCACCTTGCCGTCCTTGCCGGTCGTGGCCTTCGCGACGCTGCGCATCTGGCCCAGCCGCAGCACGCCGTTGACGGTCCATGGCTGGGTGTCGGAGGTGGCCGATGCCCTACCTACCTGTCGAGCCGGATCCACCACCGCCTCCGCGAGCGCGGTGGTCTCCCCCGACGCCTTGTCCTGCCCCAGTCGGGTCCCAGCCCGGGCGCGTGTGGAGGTCTGCGTGCTGTGCGAGCTCAGCGAGTGGCCGTGCTGCTCGCTCTCGGACTTCTCTTCGGACGGGTACCGCGAGGACGCGTACGCCGGGTACCCGGGGATCGGCTGTCCGGTCTGGCCGCGGAGCAAGGCGGGCGCCGAGACGACCGTCTCGCCGGGGTACGGGCTGCTGGCGAACCCGGTCGATTCCTCGACGCCGTAGTTGACGCAGGCCTGTGCAACCGGGATCCCCACACCCGACGGCGCCTGCAGGAACAGATTGTCACTGGCGCTCACCATCACTTGGACGCCCTGGGCGGTCGCCACCACCGGGCAGTCCTCCTCGCCCTGCTCAGCGGCGATGGCGGCTCCGGGCAGGCAGGCGAGCAGCACGACGGTGCCCATCCCCACGATCGCGTGGGCGCGTGGACGGGACAGGAGGATCGCTCTCACGGACATCAACGTCCTCCGCAGGATCGACGGGGGCACCGGATGGTTCCGTTCCGACTCTCTTCTGACGCTTCGTCAGGCGAAAGATGTGATCGGGCCCGGTCCCGTTCAGCGACCGCCTCGCTCCCACTCACCGGGACGCGCTCTCACCGTCCGCGGTGCCGAGCGCTACATTGAAGTCTTTTGCGGCCATGGCGCTGTCGACCGGGTGTTCGGCCCGGGCGAGCTCCTGGAGATACGTCGTGACCACCGGAGTCGTCCCGATGCGACAGCGGGCCGGCCCGCGGCATGCCAGGCACGAGATCGTACGGAACGGCTGCCGACCTCGTCCGAACCCTTCCCGTCTTCGCTGAAACCTGCCATACCGGCTAGGCGTACCTTTCAGCTTCTACCGCCAAGCGGAGGTGGGAACGTGACGGTCCCGGTGCCAGCCGACGCGCATGCGGGCGGCTCTCCTGCCGGACAGGACACCCGCTCGTCCGCCACGGCCCCGGCGCGGCTACGGCCCGCGGCGCCGAACTCCATGATCGAGCGGATGACGCTCATCCTCGACGCGTTCGACGCCGCCACGCCCACGCTGTCCCTGCTGGAACTGGCCGAGCGCACCGGTCTGCCGCGCTCCACGCTCCATCGCATCCTCGACCAGATGATCCGGCTGCGCTGGCTGGCGCACTCCGCCGGCGGCTACCGCCTGGGCATGCGCCCCCTGGAACTGGGCGGGCTCGCCGCCGGCCACAGCGAGTTCCGGGACGTCGTCAACCCACTCCTGCACGAGCTGTGCCAGCGAACCGGGTTCGTCAGCCACCTCGCCGTGCTGGACGGGCGCGAAGTGGTCTATCTGGACAAGGTGGGCGGGCGGTTCGCGGCCAACCTGCCCACCCGGCTCGGCGGGCGGCTGCCGGCGCACACCACTGCGGCGGGCAAGGCCATCCTCGCGTCGCTCGATCCGCAGCACGTCGACGCCACCTTCCGGGCCCGGCTGCCGGTCCGTACGCCGCGCACCATCCGCAGCATCGCCGACCTGCACAACGAACTGGGGCAGGTCCGCCTGCGGCATGGTGTCGCCATGGACAACGAGGAATCCATGACGGGGATCTCCTGTGTCGCAGCCCCACTGCGTGGCGGCGGCCCGGCCAACGCCGCGCTCTCGCTCTGCGGCGACACCCGGGCGATGAACTTCAGACTGCTGGCACCCATGGTGCTCGAGGTCGCCCGCGAGGCGAGTAGCACCCTGTTCCCCCGTCAGCGCCGCTGGCAGTGACTCCACCTGACACCTCCCCAGTCTGCGGAGGCGTTGTCGCCGGCCGTCGGGGGCCTGCACCGAGTTCGGCACGGAGGCTGCTTGTACGATTCCGGTGAGGCGACGAGGGGGACTCGTGATCGAACTGTCGGAGCTGATCCGCGACCTGCGGAAGGAACTGAGCGCCGCGCTCGCGGATGGGACCGACGAGACGCTGCGGTTCGAACTCGGTCCGGTCGAGCTCGAGGCGACCATGGCCGTGGACCGGGATGCGAGGGCCGACGGGAAGATCCGGTTCTGGGTCGTCGACGCGAGTGCCGGCGGGAGGCTGGCCCAGTCCCGGACACAGCGAATCACGCTCACCCTGCAACCGAAGACGGTCGGCTCGGACGGAATCCCCCGCTCCGCGCTGATCGCGGGCGAAGAGGCCGACAGGGAGCGGTGAACGGGGCGTGTGGGGCGTTCGGGGCCGCACCGGCGGGCTGTGGATCAAGCGCGTCGCCGAGGTCATCGTCCGGTTTCCGGACGGCCGCGGACGGCGCGGCTCGGGATATCTGGCGGCCACCGGGACCGTGCTCACCGCAGCACATGTGGTCGAGGGCGCGGCCGCAGTGCACGTACGGTTCGACGCCGACCGGCCGGGAGAGCGTACGGCCGAGGCGGCGGTCGAGTGGGCGGACGCGGGCATCGACCTGGCCGTCCTCACTGTGCCGGGCTTGGACGAGTCGGTGGAGCCCGCGCTCCTGGGTCGGGTCAGCGAGCAGGAAGCCGTGCTGCGGTGCAGCGCTGTCGGGTTCCCGTTGTTCAAGCTTCGCACGGACGACACGGACAGCTCGCGTTACCGCGACTCGGCACACGTGCACGCGACATGCGCGGTGCTCGCCAACCGGCGGGAAGGCACGCTGGACCTCAGCGTCGCCGCTCCCGCCGAGATGGCGGATCGCCGGGAGTCTCCCTGGCAGGGGATGTCGGGAGCGGCGGTGTTCAGCGGCGGTCTGCTCGTCGGCATCGTCGCCGAGCACCACCTCGCCGACGGCCTCGGACGCCTGGCCGCGCGCCGGGTGGACCGCTGGGCCGAAGGGCTCGGCGACGAGGGCCGCCGCCGACTGGAACAGCTGCTCGGCTGCGAGCTGCGTCCCGACGCCCTGCCGGATGCGGTGCCGCCCTCCGGACTCGACCTCATCGAGACCGCTTACCAGGCGCTACTCGCGGACATCGCGCCCGAGGTGCTGGAGGACCGCGGGCGGGAGTGTCAGCGGCTGGTCGCATTCTGCGCGGGGACGGAGAGCTACCTCTGGCTCCAAGGGCCGCCCTGGGTGGGCAAGACCGCGCTGGTCTCCTGGTTCGCACTGCATCCGCCACGCGGGGTCGTGCCCGTGTGGTTCTTCATCACCAACAGGCTCGCCGAACAGGCCGACAGCGCTGCGTACACCGAGGCGGTGGTACACCAACTCGCCACCATCGTCGGACGCCTGCCCGCAGGACACACCTCGCGAGCCGCCCGCGACGGCGAGCGCAGGCAGTTGCTCGCCGAGGCCGCGGAGAAGGCGGCCCGCAGACATGCCACGCTGCTGCTCGTTGTGGACGGCCTGGACGAGGACCAGTCGTCCCAGCAGTCCGGTGCCGGTCCCGCCGGCCCCAGCATCGCCGCCCTGCTGCCGGAACGGCTGCCGGAGAACGTACGGGTGCTGGTCACCAGCAGACCGGGCCCCGGCCTGCCACCAGACGTCAAGGGCGACCATCCGCTGCGGCACTGCCCAGTGGAGCAGGTGCGCCCTGTGGCCGCCGCACGTCACACCGAGTACGAAGCCCGGTTCGACCTGTCCGCCGCGCTCTCCGGCGACAGGCTCGGACGGGACCTGGTCGGCCTGCTGGCCGCGGCCCGGGGCAGTCTGACCGCCGAGGATCTACGGGAGCTCACCGACGCCGGGTGGTACGACCTGCAGCAGCGCCTGGGCAGCGCCTTCGGACGCATTCTTCGGGTGGGAGGTGACGACTCCGGCGGCGCCCTGTACGACTCCGAAGGCCGCCGGGGTTATCTGTTCGCACACGAGACACTGTTCGCCACGGCGATCGACGCACTCGGCCCGGATGTCGAGCCGTACCGCGAGCGCGTCCACACATGGGCGGAGCAGTACGCCGCCCGCGGCTGGCCACCGGGGACTCCCGCATATCTGCTGCACGCGTACGGACGCGTGGTCACCACCCTCGGGGACGTCGGCCGAGCAACCGCCTTGGCCTCCGACGCCGCACGGCACAACCGGCTGCGGGAGATCACCGGCAGCGACGCCGCCGCGCTTGCGGAGATCGACGCGGTACAGCAGCTCGTACGGGCGAAGGCCCCCGAGGATCTGACCCCTCCGGCGGCCCTCGCGGCCGCCCGGGACCTGGTCGCCCGACGCAACGCCACACTGCACCCGGCCATCCCGGTGGCGCTGGCCCGGTTGGGGCACACCCGGCGCGCGATCGGGCTCGCCCAGAGCGTCTTCCAGGCGAAGGACCGCGCCTTGACGCTCGCCCGGACCGCACGGGCTCTGGCGGAGACCCACGACCGCCGACACGCCCCAGGTGTGGCGCGCGAGGCAGTGCTGCTGTCGGATGCGATCTGGGACGAGGCAGCGGCCCAATTCCCTCGGTGGTGGGACGACATGGTCGAGTACGAGCTGCGTGCGGCAGCGAACTTCTTCGACGAGGTGCTGCGCACGGCCGCCGTGGCTCTCATGGCCGCTGGCGAGGAGAGCGAAGCCCTGACGCTGATGCACCGGCTCGACCCGGCCGCAGAACACGAAGCGGACTCCGATGCCACCTTCGCTCAGATCCGCGGGCTGCAGGGGATAGGGCGTCAATCCTGGGTCCGCGCACTGGCCGAGGTCTCGGCAGTCGCACGCGCCCGGGGCTCCGCACGTGGCGTACGGCTGCTGAAGAAGGCAGAGAAGGAAACCGCACGGCTGCCCCCCGCAGACGCGATCCGCGCCTGGGCCGAACTGGCCTGGACATGTGGGGACGACGACGCGGAGCACGCGACACGCCTGCACGGCCGTATCCAACGGTGCGCCGCGGCGCACCAGGACGACCCGGGTGTCCGCGCCGTCGCTGCTGCAGCCCTTCCCATGGGCCGTCCCCGGACGGCCCGGATGGCAACGAGCTTCGCCCTCCAGGCAGCCCGCGAGGCGGAGGCCGCACTCCGGGAACCCCGGCAGATCTTCGGCTCCTCGACGGTCGTGACCGGCGCTGTCGAGGCCCTTGCCCACACCGGTGACGTCGACGCCGCAGAGGATCTGCTGCTACGGACCGAGGAACTCCTGCGCTCCCATGGCGGCTACAGCCTGCTCACCGAGCAGGGCTGGGACACCCTCGCATCGGCCCATGCCCGCCAAGGCCGCATGGCCAAGGCGTGGGAAGCCGTCACCCGGGTGTGGGAGTCCCAGGAGAAAAAGCCGGGCTACTGTCTTCCCCGCAGCAGGTTCGTCACGCCTGTCGTCGACGCCCCGGGAGCCGTCACCGGGGTGGAGGAGCTGCGGTCGGCCATCGTCGCGACGGCCGACTCACAGCCCTGGCTTGCGGCCGAGGGGCTGGCCACGCTCGCGGAGCGCCTCGCGGAAAACGACCCCAACCTGGCGACGGACCTGGTGGCAGAGGCCGAGCAGGTCGCTGCACGGACCAGGCACGGGCGCCCGACCCACGATCAGGATCTGTGCCTCGCGGATCTCGCGGGTGCTCTTGCCGTCGCCGGCCGTCTCGCCGACGCCGAGCAGCTCCTCGGACTCATCGGAAATCGCCGGATCCGCACCATGGCCGCCACCGATGTCGCCGCGACTGTCGCGCCGGAGCAGCCCGCGCGCGCGTTGGCACTGGTCGAAGTCGCCATTGGTGGGGCGTCGGTGTGTGACGACCCGCTGCGGTTCTCCTCGGTCGTGGCGGAGGCGGATCGGCTCCAACCACCGTTCCGCGGTGAAGAACGGTTCTCCCACCTGGCGGCGGAGGCGCTGGCCCAGGTCGGGGCGGTGCAACAGGCGCAAGCGCTCCTCGAACGATGCCCCCTGGACAGGAATGCGTGGTCCCCGCTGCTCCGCCTGGACGGGCAGATGATGGCGGCGATCGCCGCCGCACTGTGGAGACACGATCCGCTCGCGGCCCTGGCGGTGGCCGACACCGTGGAGGGGCAATTCCTCACCGTCAATCCCAAGGACGACGGATGGGCGTTCGACGCCATCTGCCGCGCCGGTGTCCTCACAGCAGCGGGACACCAGAATCCGCGCCGGATCGAAGAGCTCACCGGCCTCCTGCACCGCGGAACCTCCAAGGACTCCGTGGACCTCAAGCCGCAGGAGCAGCTGCTCATCAACCTGCTGACCCGCGGCTCCGATCCGACCGACGCACCGCGGTGGCTCGAGAGGCTGGAAGCCCTCCGGCAGAACTCCAACGAGGAACCGGACATCAACACGGAGGGCTCCTTCGCCCTCGCTCACGCAGCCCTCGGCCGGTACGAGGCAGCCGTACACATCGCCACGTCCCTCCCCGATGCGTCGGAGCGGGCGCAGACACTCGCACTCCTGGCGGGATATCTCGCCGGAGCACCACGGCACTCCGTGGCCACGCGGACGCGGGTGTTCATCCCGGCCGTCCTACCAGTCGTCGGCAGGCTCACGGCCCGCACCCCGCCCTCCGACACGCCCACAGCCCATGACGTGGCGCGCCGCGTGCTGAGTGACGTCCTCGCCACGGCCGACTGGCACTGCGGCCTCCCAGCCCTCGCAGTACTCGCCCCGGGCGACGTGCACCGCGTACGGGATGTCGTCTTCGCCCACCTCGGGCTGTAGGTCCGACCGTCACCGCGCAGACACCCCGTTCCGGGAGCAGGCTGGACCGGGCCACCAGCGGCCCAGGGCCTATTTCGGATTGGCTTCGGCGAAGGTCGTGGCGACGGTCGGCTTCTTGATGTCGTGGATCTGGGTGCCGTTGATGCGCGCCGTCCGGTAAATACCCCAGTGCATGTTGTTGTTCGCACCGTCCCAGGTCTGTCCGAAGTGAGTCTTCGAGCCATTGCCGAAGGTCTGCTGCGTGCCGTTGAACCACAGCTGGACCGATCCCTTGGCTCGATCCTCGGAATAGACGACCCGAAGGAGGATGGAGAACCACTGGTTCTGCGGGAGGTTGGTCTGCCAGACCTGGCGGCCCTTGGTCTGCCCGTTGATGTCCTCGAAGTTCCATAAGGTGAGTTTGCCCCCGTTGACGCTCCACACCAGCGGGTAGTTGGCGACGTGGGTGCCGTGACACTTGAGCTGGAACATGTTGTTCCAGTCGTTCGAGGATGGAACCGCCGTCAGCTTGGACTTCCACCCGATATAGATGGTCTGGCCGTTGCTCACCTGACCTTGCGGCGTCGCGAACTCACAGCGTTCCTTTCCCGAGCTCTCCTGGATCTGGGTGCGAATGACCCGTCCCTCTTGCGCATCGTTGTGCCAGCTGATCGTGCCATTGGGGCAGGTCTTGGTGCCGGGTAGCTCAGTGCCGGGGTAGATCACCTTTCCGTGAGCGGTGGGTGCGACCACCAGCGTCGTGAACAGCCCCGCGGCAGCGGCCGCTGCCAGCATGACGACAGGCCGGACTCGGGGCTTCCAGGGCAGGGACATGAGAATCCTCTCCGGGCAGGGTGCGGAGGACAGGCTGGTTATGAGGAGCGCCCGCGTTCTTCGTGACGCTGGATTCTTGGTCTGGCCTGACCAGCGCAGACCGCCCGCACGGACCCGACGGCCCGCGTCACCACGCCGGTGTGAGTAACACTGACCGGCAGCTGCTGAACAGCAGCCACCTGATAGCGATGCTCTTGACCGGCCAACGGCACGTCAACCCGGGTGGCGGATGCCCACCGTGTCACTGACGGGAATCCGACACGCACCCCTGGACACACCCACGGTCGCCAGCACCTGCGCCGGACCCCGCTGGTCCGCCGGGGACCGGCTCGTGGGTCCCGCTTCTCCGGCGAGCTGACGCATCGCCACGGAACTGGGCTGAGAAGCCGAATGTCGGCGTGGCGGCGTCTCGGCCGCTTACGGCTTCGACAGGATGGAATGCCCGAGGCGGGCGGAATTGAGCGATGTTTCCGCGTTCGTGGACGGGTCCCGGCCCGGCCCGTATTCGTATACCCCTCGCATGACTGTCCATCGCCGGGGTGGTCGGCGTGGCGTGGAGGACCGATGGATTCAGTGGAGGAGAAATCGGCGGCACCCACGTCGCCGACCGAGCGGCGGCTCCGGCTCGGCAAGACGTTGCTCGGGTGGCTGACGACGACCGATCACAAGGTGATCGGGAACCTGTATCTCGTCACCTCCTTCGGCTTCTTTCTGGTGGCCGGCCTGATGGCGATGCTGATGCGGGCCGAGCTCGCCCGTCCCGGCCTGCAATTGATGAACAACGACCAGTACGACCAGCTGTTCACCATTCATGGCACGATCATGATGCTGCTGTTCGCGACGCCGACCTTCACCGGCTTCGCCAATGCCATCATGCCGCTGCAGATCGGCTCGCCGGATGTGGCCTTCCCCCGCCTCAACGCCTTCACCTACTGGGTGTTTCTGTTCGGCGGTCTGATGGTGCTCGCCGGGTTCCTCACCGAGAACGGTGCCGCTCCGTTCGGCTGGTTCGCCTATGCGCCGCTGAACGGCGCGGTGTACAGCCCCGGCACGGGCGGCGATCTGTGGACGATGGGGCTGGCGGTGGCAGGTCTGAGCACGATCCTCGGCTCGGTCAACTTCATCACCACCATCATCTGTCTTCGTGCCCCCGGGATGACGCTCTTCCGGATGCCGCTGTTCACCTGGAACGTCCTGTTCACCTCGATCCTGGCCCTCCTCGCGTTCCCCGTGCTCACCGCGGTCCTCCTCGCCCTGGAGGCCGACCGGAAATTCGGGTCCCATGTCTTCGACGCGGCCAACGGCGGAGCGCTGCTGTGGCAGCACCTGTTCTGGTTCTTCGCCCATCCCGAGGTCTACATCGTGGCGTTGCCGTTCTTCGGCATCATCTCCGAGATCATCCCGGTCTTCAGCCGTAAACCGCTCTTCGGTTATGTGGGGATGGTCAGCGCCACGGCGGTCATCACGGGGCTGTCGGCGACGGTGTGGGCGCATCACATGTTCGCGACCGGCGCGGTGCTGCTGCCCTTCTTCTCGCTGATGTCGTTCCTCATCGCCGTGCCCACCGGCGTGAAGTTCTTCAACTGGATCGGCACGATGCGGTACGGATCACTGTCCTTCGAGACCCCGATGCTGTGGGCCATCGGCTTTCTGGTGACCTTCCTGCTCGGCGGGCTGTCCGGGGTGCTGATCGCCTCGCCTCCGCTGGACTTCCACCTGACCGACACCTACTTCATCGTCGCCCATCTGCATTACGTGCTGTTCGGCACGATCGTGTTCGCCACCTTCGGCGGCTTCTATTTCTGGTGGCCCAAACTGACCGGACGGATGCTCGACGAGCGGCTCGGAAAGATCCATTTCTGGACGCTCTTCGCCGGGTTCCAGGGCACGTTCCTCGTCCATCACTGGCTCGGCGAGATCGGCATGCCGCGCCGGTACCCGGATTACCTCGCGGCCGACGGGTTCACCACGCTCAACACCATCTCCTCGATCAGCGCGTTCCTCGTGGGCCTGTCCACGCTGCCGTTCCTCTACAACGTATGGAAGACGACCCACTACGGGTCCATGGTGAACCGGGACGACCCGTGGGGGTGGGGCCGGTCCCTGGAGTGGGCGACCAGCTGCCCACCGCCACGGCACAACTTCCATGCGCTGCCGAGGATCCGGTCCGATTCCCCGGCCTTCGACCTGCATCACGCAGAGGTGGCGGAGAGCCTGCATCGTGGCGGCCCGCCACTTCCGGGATCACCGATGTCCCCTGGAGCAGCACAGTGAAAGCGGAAGCCTTGGTCTTTGCCGCAGTGGCGGTCTTCTTCGCGATCACCACCACGGTGTACGCCTGGTTCTCACTCGAACCGGCGGGAAGCGCCGCCCTCCTGGTCTCCTTTCTGATGTCCGCGCTCATCTCGTTCTTCTGCTGGACCCAGTACGTGCGGCGGGGCCGGCGTCCACAGGACCGGAGCGACGCCGCGATCCACGAGGGCGCAGGCCCTCTCGAATTCTTCTCCCCCCGCAGCTACTACCCCGTTCTGACCGCTCTGGGCACCGCAGTGATCGGACTCGGAGTCACCTACGGCCTCTGGCTGTTCATCCTCGGCGTGGGCGTCCTGGCACCCGGCATCGCCGGGTTCGTCTTCCAGCACCACGACCGCGGAACGTGAGAAGTCTGCTCGCCCGCAGCCGATCGAGTGGAAGGGAAAGTGGCGGATGGTGTTCTCACGGAGAAGGGCGCGACTGACGTCGAAGGCCGGTCAGGCGGCCAAGAGCGGCTTCCATGCGCTGGACAGCCGACTGCCCGTCGCCGAGCCGGGGCGACAGCTGCTCAGAAAGGCATTCCCGGACCACTGGTCGTTCCTGCTCGGCGAAATCGCGCTGTACAGCCTGGTGGTCCTCGTTCTGACCGGGATCTATCTCGCCTTCTTCTTCAATCCCAGCATGTCCCATGTGCTCTACGACGGTTCGTACGGCCGGCTGCGGGGCGTGCGGATGTCGGAGGCGTACGCATCGACGTTGCGCATCACCTTCGACGTCCGCGGCGGTCTCCTCATCCGGCAGATCCATCACTGGGGGGCCGTGGTGTTCGTCGCCGCCATCGGCGCGCACATGCTGCGCATCTTCTTCACCGGAGCCTTCCGCAGACCTCGGGAGCTCAACTGGATGCTCGGCGTGACGCTGTTCATGCTGGCCTTGGTCGAAGGGTTCTGCGGCTACTCCCTGCCGGACGACCTGCTCTCCGGAACCGGTCTGCGCATCGCGCAGGGCATCCTGCTGTCGATTCCGGTCATCGGCACGTATGCGAGTTTCTTCGCGTTCGGTGGCGAGTATCCGGGAAGCGAGATCATTCCGCGGCTGT
The DNA here is from genome assembly GCF_052245555.1 of Streptomyces sp. KR80. Classification (NCBI taxonomy): domain Bacteria; kingdom Bacillati; phylum Actinomycetota; class Actinomycetes; order Kitasatosporales; family Streptomycetaceae; genus Streptomyces; species Streptomyces sp. KR80. The sequence continues at coordinate 68,739 of NZ_JBQQCD010000013.1, read as the reverse complement.
ATGTGACGCATATCCTGCTGGTCCCCGGGATTCTGCTCGCCCTCGTCGTCCTTCATCTGATCCTGATCGTGCAACTCAAACACACCCAGTGGAGCGGCCCTCGTAAGACGAACCGGAACGCGGTCGGTCAGCCGGCGTTTCCGCAGTTCACCACCAAGACGACCGGCTTCTTTCTGATGATCTTCGGGGTCCTGACGCTGCTCGCCGGACTGGCGCAGATCAACCCGGTGCACGACTACGGGCCCTACCGCTCGGACCAGGTCAGCACGGGATCCCAGCCGGACTGGTACGTGGGGTTCCTTGAAGGGGCACTGCGGCTGATCCCGCCCTTCGAAACCATGGTGTGGGGTCACACCCTCATGTGGAACGTGCTCGTCCCTGCGGTGATTCTCCCAGGGCTGCTCTTTCTCGGCCTGTACCTGTATCCATTCTTCGAACGGTGGGTCACCGGTGATTCCGGTGAGCATCATCTGTGCGACCGACCGCGGAACCGCCCCACCCGGACCGGCCTCGGCACAGCCGGCGTCACCTTCTACGCGGTACTCCTGATGGCCGGTGGCAACGACGTGCTCGCCTACCTTCTGGACGTGTCGCTCAACGCCTTGACGTGGAGCCTCAGGGTGTCCCTGGTGGTGCTGCCCGTTGCCGCCTTCATGGCGACCAAGCGCCTGTGCCTGGCACTTCAGGCACACGACCGGGAACGTCTGACCAAGGGCGAGGAAAGCGGAAAAGTGCGCCAACTCATCGAAGGCGGAATGGCAGAGGAGCACATTCCGCTGTCGCCGGAGGAGCAGCACACCATCCTGGTACGCGAGATGCCGCCACCACTGCAGCTCACGGCACTGCCCGAAGGGAAGCGCCCCTCGCGAAGGCAGCGCCTGCGGGTGGCGCTCAGCGCGTGGTACTACGAGGACCGGGTGGACATGCCTGCGTCCGCGGAGCAGCGCCGAGCCATCGCCGCCAGGATCGCCGCGCCCGGCGAGGTGGCCGCGCCCGGCCCGGAGGAGCGGAGCGCGACGGAACACCGCGGCCCCGGGTAGACACCTGCCCCTGCATGCTGTCGGGATCCCGCCATGTCGTTGACCCTTGGCGCCGTTTCGCGCTTCATTGGCCAGACCGACCGCCGGTCGCCACCTGGAGGTCCGCCATGCCCGACGCCGCTCTCCGATCAGTTGTCCGCGTCCTCACCGTACTGACCCTGGTCGCGGGAATCCTCGCCGGTGAGACGATTGCAGCCGCCCAGACCACCGTCTGCGGCGCGCACTACTGCGATGGCCGCGACCCCGGGCTCGCGCGGGGCGAGCGGTTCCCGGTCGGCGAGGTGACGATCTTCGGCAGGGGCATCCGGCTGCACATGTCCGACGCGGACAACATGGGCTGGGCGTCGATCCGCAACGGCAGCCCGAACGACGAGGTCTGGCTGGACCGGTCCTGGGACGGCGGCAAGTCCTGGAGCCAGGGCAGCAAACTGGGCTACACCAAGATCCCCGCCGGACGCTCCGACTGGCGCACCCTCATGTACAACGTCGACGATCCGAATGCCAAGCAGGTCGGCGCGCTGCGCGCCTGCGGCAAGGCGGGCGACCGGGGCGAGATCGTCTGCACCTCGTGGGCGCGGTCGACGGTGAACGCGGGCACCCGGATCGACGCGGCGGCAACGGCGCTGATGGGCCTCTACGACTACGGCACCGGTTGGGTGCCGAGCACCGGCTGGTGGAACACGGCCAATGCGATCACCGCGATCGTCGACCACTCCGCACTCACCGGCTCCACCGCCTACCGGTACGCGATCGCCAACACCTACGACCGCAACCGCAATGCTCACCTCGGCGAGTTCCGCAACGACTATGTCGACGACACCGGCTGGTGGGGACTGGCCTGGCTGCGCGCCTACGACCTGACCGGCGACCAGCGGTACCTGAACACCGCGAAGATCGACGCCGACTACATGTACTCCTTCTGGGACGACACCTGCGGCGGCGGGCTGTGGTGGTCCACGGCCCGCAACTACAAGAACGCGGTGACCAACGAGCTGTTCATCAAGCTGGCCGCGGCGCTGCACAACCGGATCCCCGGCGACACCACCTACCTGGACCGCGCCAAGCGGACCTGGACCTGGTTCCGGAACAGCGGCATGATCAACGGCGACAACCTGGTCAACGACGGCCTCAACACGTCCACCTGCAAGAACAACGGCGACACCACCTGGACCTACAACCAGGGCACTGTCCTCGGCGGGCTGTTGGAACTCCACCGGGCCACCGGCGACGCCGAACTGATCCAGCAGGCACGGCGGATCGCCGACGCCGCCACCACCCGCCTGGTGAACAACGGGATTCTCACCGATCCGTGCGAGTACGAATGCGGCGGCGAAAGCCTGGCCTCCTTCAAGGGTGTCTTCGTTCGCAACCTCGGTGAGCTCGACCGCTCGCTGTCCGAGCGGCCCTACCGGTCATTCCTCACCCGGCAGACCGACACGATGTACGCCGCCAACCGGACCAGCCTCGACCAGTACGGGCTGCACTGGGCCGGCCCGGCGGACGCCGTCGACGGCGCCCGCCAGCACAGCGCCCTCGACGCCTTCAACGCCACCCAGTGACCCCGCGGACGGTCAGGCTTCCCCGGCTCGAGGGTCGCCTCGGCCGGGCGCGGGAGGGCGTTCCCGCTCGCGTGGACCACGGGACCCGGTGACCAGCAGGGCGAAACCGAGTGCGAACGCCAGCATCGTCACCACACCGCGGGGCCAGAAGATGTGGCTGTCGGTGAAGGACCAGCAGGCGATGAGGAGCACCACCGCGCCGGGCAGGACGCGCGCCCCCTGTCGCAGGAACAGGGCCACGGACGCGGCGAGCACGGCGATGCCGAGGGCGTAGACCCCGGCCTGGCCGAGCGCGTCGCCGGTACGGAACAGAGCGTGCACGCCGGTGTCGGCGTGCGCACCCTCGTGGTGGCGGACCAATCCGGCGGCGATCCCGGCCACAGCATCGAGCCCGGTGTAGAAGACCGCGTAGCCGAAGGCACCGGCCCAGGCCACGAGGGTGGCGGCACCGGCGGCATCACGGCCCGGCCGCTCCCGTAGCGGTACCAGCACGCCCAGCGCCAGCAGCGGGAACAGGGGCAGCAGCCAGATGTGCAGGCCGGCCCAGTGGCCGGCGGTGGACCGGGTGAGTGCGTGCGGATGCACCAGTCCGACCGCGGCCAGCAACAGGGGAACGGCGCTGACGAGGGCGATGTCGCGCAGGGCGGGCCGCAGGCCGCGGGTGAACATGCCTGCGAGCATAGGAGGAGCGGTGCGGCCCGGCAGGCGGAACGAGCCGCGTAAGCGATCCGTAAGACCGGGGCGAGTGGGCGACCGGCGGATTCCCAGCCGTCCGGGTCCGTGGGACAGGTTCAGGCCTTCGGGGCCGGGCAGCTCGGATCGAAATCCTCCACCGCCCGCAGCGTGTCCGCCAGAGTCCGTACGAGCAGGTCCCTGACCGTGACCCGCTCCAGCTCCTGGTGGTTCAACCAGTCCAGCGTCACGCCCTCGACGTACGACATCCAGCCGACGAGCGCGGTGCGGGCGATCAGGGGGATGTCCTCGCGGCCGTACGCGCCTCGGGCGATGGCGGCCAGCAGCTTCTCCCGGACACCGTCGCGCAGCGCGTGCACCTCGGCGTCGAAGCCCACGCCGCCGGTCACGATCGCCCGGTAGGCGGCCTGGTGTGTCTGGGCGTAGCGGAGATAGCCCTCGATGGTGCGCTGCACCCGCTCGGCACGCGGAAGTTCCCGACCGCTGCTCGCGCGCACCACCAGTTCGGCCACGGAGTCCTCGATGATCGCGAGGTAGTAGCCGCGCTTGTTCTTGAAGTAGTAGTAGATCAGCCCTTTCGCGACTCCGGCCTGCCGCGCGATGTCGTCGATGGACAGCGCGTCGTACGAGGTGTCGGCGAACAACTTCCGGCCGATGGCGATGAGTTCGGCCCTGCGCGCCACGGAGCGCTCGGTGCCCCGGGGGCCGCGCACGCCCTTGGTGGCGCCGGGGGCCGGATTCGTCTGCGGGTCCGGTCCGGACTGTTGACTATTATTCAATTTCCGGCCTAGTCTCCAACTGTTCTACCGACGGGATCCGCAGTATGGCAGCCGCTGCCGACTTGCGACGTCGTCCCGGAGGACGCTCCACCAGGGACCTTGCATCTGCACTCGTCCGCGGCTGCGCCCGCAGCCCCGGTCCGTCCGCTGCTCCTGGGGAGGACACGGTGAGCTCAGAGACTCGACACGTGCCGCACGGCAGAACCGCCTGGAGGAAGACGGCCGTCGTGGCCGTGCCCGCACTGCTGGCCGTCGGTGCGATGGCCACCGTGATGGCACAGGGGGCGCTGGCCACCTCCTTCGCGGTGTCCGGCACCAACTTCCAGGTGGGCTCGGGCAAGCTGACCAGCCAGGGGCTGTCGTCGTTCGTCCAGACCGACCGGTCCGTGGACGGCAAGGGCCACCCGGTCGCCCTGCTGGGCATCGGCGATGCAACGCTCGCGGACATCTGCCAAGCCGCCGAGGTCAAGACCCCGTTGGGCAGGGTTGTCTTCAAGCTGACGGCCGGCGGCGAGGCAGGGGACGTCACGGCGCGCAAGCTCGTGATCGACGGCGAGGATCTCGTCGGCGACGCCCGATTCGGCACCGCGCAGATCGGCCGGGACGCTTCCACCTTGACCCAGGTGCCCGGAATCAAGGGCGAGGCCGGGAAGTTCGGGCTGCAGGCCGGTGACATCTCAGTGGCCGGCGTACGGTCCCACGCCTGGTCGGCCACCGGCGGAAACTTCCGGCTGAAGGGCCTGAAGGTGCAGGTCAACCTGGATGGCAGGAAGTGTTTCTGATACTGCGGCAGGCGCTCCGGCTGTCGAGGCGGGCCCGGCGACTGCTGCGGCTGCTCCCCCGGCCGCTTCCGGAGGGACGGCGCGCGGCGTTCCGCAGCTGGCGGCGGACGAGGCCGTTCTGGGGTGGGCTGCTGCTGATGCTGGGCGGCGCCGAGCTGATTCTCGTCCCGATGTCGCCCCTGACGGTGCTGGTGAGCCTGGGGCTCGGCGGGCTGGCCGCGATCGGAATCGGGCTGGCCCTCGTCGTCGCCGGGTTGTTCCTGTGGTTCCTGCCGCACACCCGGCACTACGTCAGCATCCATGCGCTGATCCTGTCGGTGCTGTCGTTCGCCGCGACCAACCTCGGTGGCTTCCTGATCGGGATGCTGCTCGGGATCCTGGGCAGTGCCATGGGCTTCGGCTGGACACCGGTGACCGAACAGGATCACGTGACCGAGCGGTTCCCCTCGGACCTGGAGGAGTCCGCCGAGGCCGCACAGCCGTCGCCCCTACGGGATCGGGCCGGGCCACGAGCGCTCGCCGTCGTACTGCCTCTGGTTCTGCTGGCAGCCACCGCCGGTCCGGCCGGGGCGCCGGTCCGCGCGCCCGCCGCGCGCTCCATTCCGGTGGCGAGCACCCCGCCGATCGTCAGCACCACCAGGTTCGCGCCCGAGGGCCTCACCCTGGCAGGAGTCAGCGAAGTCCCCACCAGGAAGGGCCCGCTGAAGGTCATGGTGCTCAAGATGCGTGCGGCCTCGCTCACCGACTACCGGCTCAGGACCCGTGACGGCGGCGACGAGCTCTCTCTCGGCGCCGACACCCTTGACCTGAGCGGCGACGTCACGCTGTATCTCACCCGGATCAGCGGGTGCCTCCAGGGCGTGGTCTGCCTGACCTTCACCCCTGACACGCTCCCCGTACCGCCGGTCGTCCCGCCCTTCGTCTACATGACGGACGTCCACGCCGAGCAAGCCCTGGTCACCTCCGACCTCATCGCAGCCGACGGACTGACGCTGCGTACCGCAGCCTCCTGACGGCTGCATCGGTGCACGCCAGTCCGCGGATCCGTGGGCCCCACGCTTCGCGCCGGGCAACCTGCCCGTCATCCTCGATTCAACGAATTGGTCTGTACATGGCCAGCTTCCCTGGCCAGACTGTGGGCGCACCCCCACACGCTCCATGCAGCCGAAGGAGTCGGCACATGCGAACCTGGCAACGTTGTCAGACCATCCTCACCACCGCGGTCGTCGCAGCCGTGGCCGCGGCCCTGTGCACGGCGCCGGCATCGGCAGCGGACACCTGGACGGAGGTGGGCTCGGACCGCGCCGATCCGCTGACCGAGAGTCAAGGTCTGACCTCCGTCGAGGAACCCCCGGGCAGTCCGAACCGCTACACGGGAGTCGGCACCATCCCGTCCGATGTCAGCAACCGGGGCTGGAACCACGTCGGCGACCCGGACGCCTCCTACAACGGCTACTACATCGAGCCGTACCAGCGGGACTCCGGCGACGCCAAGATGTTCCGCGTGCAGGCACCGAACGGCGATTGGTCGGAGTACGTCCACAAACTCAAGTCCGGCGAGGCGCTGAACAACTCGTTCGCCACGATCACACCGAACGGACAGTGGATGGTCGCCGGTGAATGGGGCACCATGGACCGGCTCCTGGTCTTCCCCACCCCCGGAGTCAACTCGAGCACCTCGCCCTCAGCGGACCTGCCCCACGCCTTCTCCATCAAGCTGGACCACGCCGTGCGCGATGTGCAGGGCTGCGACTTCTCCAGCGCGACCACGCTGCTGTGCTCCTCCGACGACCCGGCGGGCACGCTCTTCGGCATCACCAAGCCCCTCCTCCAAGTGGACCTCTCCAGCGAGCTGTCCGGCTCGGACGTCACCGGGCATGTGACCGCACTGCGCCAACTCCCCCTGCGGAGCGCCTGTTCGGGCAGCTTCGAAGCCGAGGGCATCGACTACGACCGCCGCAGCGGCACCTTGCGGGTCATCGTCCTCTCTCCCGGCTTCTGCGTGGCCACCGACAGCAAGACCTGGCGCCTCACCAAGAGCTGAGCCCCTCACGGGGCGGGCAACGCCCTCCGATCGACTGATTCGAAATCCGTCGAAGTAATCGAGCTCGACCGCACCCCCGGGGGCACCCGGGTCACCAGGGTGGACCGGACGACGCGTCGACATCCACCGTGACCGATCAACTACGGCCCGCATCCGAGGGAGATGAAGAATGCCATAGTTTGCGGCGATAAAGGAACCTTTGCGGACTATTCGAGGTAGATGCGCTTTGATGGGGTACATGCAGATATAGAACTTGACGCCCACCGAGGAGGTGGTCTTGGTGACCGCTCCTACCAGCCCGACGGGCATAGAACGTCATCCGGACCTCGTCGAGCTGCGCGCACGTTCCGAACGTGTCGCATCCTCGTTCCCCGCCCAGGCCGCCGAGGCACTGGCCGTCGTCACCGGCCTCTACCTGACGATCTCGCCGTGGGTGGTGGGGTTCAATGACCTGCAGCCACTGGCCGTCAACAACCTCATCACCGGTATCGCGTACACCCTCTGCGTGGCGTGGTTCGGGGCTTACGAGCGCACCCACGCCATGAGCTGGGCTGCCGCCGGTATCGGTGTGTGGACGATCATCAGCCCGTGGGCCATGGCAGGCGATGTCGACATCACCCGCACGATCATCAACAACACCGTCGCCGGATCGATCGCGCTGCTCCTGGCCCTGGCGATCAGCAGCCTGGCAGCCGCGGCACGGTTGCGTGAGGCGATGGGTGGTGCGTACGGTCCCGGCGCACGGACACGCGGGGCGCCCGGGGCATGAATGGGTAATCCGTCCTCGTCACGTGCGGTCGCCGGAGCGGCCGCACGTTCACGTCCCGACGGCGACAGCCGGACGCTGCCGCGCCTCCTCCACGGCCGGCAATCCCCTTCGCCTCGGGGCATGGACCGGCGCGACCCGGCCGCCACCCCCGCCATGGCCGCGCACGCCGCGGTACTCGACGCCATCGCCCAGATCGTCACCGCGGCACACCGGCACGGCCGCCAGGTCTCCGTCTCGTCCGGCATCATTGCTCGCCTTCACTGTGATGACGCGAATCGCGCCATCCTTTGCCCGAGCGCCGCGGGCCACGCTGATCGGATCCTGGAGGACACCCCGTATGTCCCTTGAACGCCTGAACCCCGCCGCCTCATCAATCCGACGCTTCGGTCTGGGGCTGGCCGCGGTCGGGCGCCCCGGCTACATCAATCTGGGCCGGGATGCGGACCTGCCCGCCGACCGCTCGGTCGACGTGCTCCGGACCCGTACCCACAAGGTGCTGGACGCCGCCTACGACCGGGGCATGCGGTACGTCGACTCCGCCCGCTCCTACGGCCGGGCCGAGGAGTTCCTCGCCGACTGGCTGCGGACACGCCCCGACGCACAGCATGTGGTGATCGGTAGCAAGTGGGGCTACACCTACACCGCCGACTGGCGCACCGACGCCGAGGTGCACGAGGTCAAGGACCACAGCGCCGCCACCTACGAACGCCAGCTCGCCGAGACGCGTGCACTGCTCAGCACCCGGCTCGACCTTTACCAGATCCACTCGGTCACCCCAGGCAGTCCAGCGCTGACCGACCCCGCGTTGCACAAGCGGCTGGCCGCGCTCGCCGCCGAGGGCGTGACGATCGGACTGTCGACCAGCGGGCCGACCCAAGCGGAAGCCATTCGCGCGGCGCTGACGATCACGGTCGACGGCGAACCGCTCTTCTCCAGCGTCCAGGCCACCTACAACCTGCTCGAACCGTCAGCGGGCGAAGCCCTCGCCGAGGCGCACGCCGCCGGGCGCACGGTGCTGGTCAAGGAGGCGATGGCCAACGGCCGCCTGGCCGATCGCCACGCCACGGGGCCGGACACCGCGGCGCTGCGCGAGATCGCGCAGGAGGCAGGAGCCTCATGCGATGCCGTGGCGCTCGCTGCGGTCGCCGCGCGGCCCTGGGCGGACGTGGTGCTCTCGGGAGCGGCCACGGTCGAGCAACTCACCAGCAACCTCGCGGCGGCCGACCTGCGGCTCGAGCCCGATCAGCTCGAACTGCTGGCCACGCTGACCGAGCCCGCCGAGGCATACTGGGCACAAAGATCACGGCTGGCCTGGACGTAACGGCCGTCATGTGCACCGAGATCCGGGCTCACGGAGCGCTGTTGAGTGTGCTCTCGATCTCCGCCAGCCGGTCGGGCAGCATCTCCCGCAGGTAGTCGGCAGCCAGCGGGAGCGTCTCGGCAGTGATCGCCATCTCCCCGGCCAGCGCCGCGTGGGAGACCTCCTGGACGAACTTGACCCGTTCATAGCGGCGTTGCATGAACGCGTCCAGAGCCTCCTCGACGGAGCGGTTCCCGGCGAGCAGCTCCGCGAGCACGCCGCCGTCCTCCAGGGCCATGGCAGCGCCTTGGGTCAGATGCGGAGTACAGGCGTGCGCAGCGTCGCCGAGCACCACCACGCGCCCCCGGTACCAGGGCGAGGGCAGCAGCACCTCGCTCAATGGGCTGTAGATGATGGCCTCCGGCCCGCCGATGCTGTCCCGCAGCTCGCCGACGAGCCCCTCGTAACCGGCCAGCCGGTCCTTGAGCAGTACGTCGAATCGCGCCGGATCATGATGCGGATTCCCTGGTTCCGGAGTCACATGGAACAGATACATGGTCTTCTCGGACAGCGGGATGACCCCGGCCTTGGTCCCATCACCCTGGAACAGCCGGGTGTTCACGACATCGGCCGGACGCGGTACGGTGACGCGCCACACTCCGAAGCCGGTGTAGACCGGCTTGCAGTCCGGTCCGAACAAGCGCGTCCGCAGCGAAGACTTGACGCCGTCGAAAGCGGCCACGAGATCGTACGATTCGGCTCGCTGTCCGGTGAGAACCACGTCCACCCGGTCACCGGAGTCCTCGAGATCCTGCACCGTGACCCCGAAGGAGATCCGCGCTCCGGCCGCGTCGACCGCAGCGCGGAGGATGCGGTGCAGATCCAGCCGGGAGAGCGCGTTGTTGGCGGGCAGTCCGTCCCCGCCAAGGCGTGAGGGGACTTCGGCGATGAGGTTGCCCCGGTAGTCGTAGAACTCGTAGGCGGAGTACTGGAAGCCGACTGCCAGGCACTCCTCGAGGACGCCGAGCGAGCGCAGCATGCGGAGCGAGTTCGCGGGTTGGTTGATGCCGACGCCGTCTCCGCTCGTTTCGGGCCGGATCTCCACCACATCCACGTCCGCTCCGCGCTGCGCCAGCGCGGCTGCCGCGCCCAGTCCGCCGATGCCGGCGCCCACCACCAGAACCCGTGTCCGCATCGGCTCGCCCTTCATCCGTAGGGTGACCTCGCCCGGCCGCCGGAGCACTGCTCTCTCTCGGCGACGGGCCGGGCGATGCCCGCATCACACGGCTGAGCGGCGGGAACGACCGGATCCCCCGAAGCGGTCCGTGGGACCGACCACTTCTTCGCGGAATCACGCGCCCCACAAGCAGGAATTCCAGCGTAAAAGGGCGCAGCGGGCAGATCAAACGCGGCGCGTGATCGGCTCGGGGGCGCCTTTGGCCAGCTCCCCCACGCCACCCACGAAGCCGTCATCGCCTGGTTGTCTCTCCGCCGGGATCACGCGCGATCTGCCGACCGAAGTCTGGCAATCGTCGGCGGGCCCGGACTCGGCAACGGTCGGTCTCCGCAGCAGCAGCAGCGCCGCGTCGTCGTGCAGCCGACCGCCCACGTGCGCCAGCAGCTCGTCGTGGAGCGCATCGAGCGTACGGGACACGTCGTCCGACACATGCCCGGCCACCCGCTCGACGAGCGGGTAGAACTCACGACCGTGGTTGCGGGCCTCGGTGACCCCGTCGGTGTAGAGCAGCAGCTGGTCGCCGTCGGCGAAGGACCACACCTGGAGGCTCGGGGTCTCGCCGGTGAGGGCACGCAGCCCCAGAGGCGGAGCGGGATGGGTCGGCTCGACAGCCATGACGCCATCGGATTCGCGCACCAGCAGTGGCGGGGCGTGACCGCAGTTGACCACTTCCATGCGCCGGGCACACGGGAACCCGACGACCACGGCGGTGACGAAGTCGTCGGGGGCGAGGTTGCGCGACAGGCTCCGCTCGATCCGGTCGACGACGTCCAGGAGGTCCGGCTCGTCATACGCAGCTTCGCGGAACACGCCGAGCACCAGAGCGGCCGTGCTGACCGCCGGCAGGCCTTTGCCGCGAACATCGCCGACGATCAACCTGACCCCGTACGGGGTGGACACCAGCGCGTAGAGGTCCCCGCCGATGCGGGCCTCCGCGGCAGCGGCGCTGTAGCGGACAGCCACCTCGAACTCACCGACCGTCGCGGGCACGGGCTTGAGGAGCGCATGCTGGGCGGTCTCGGCAACCGAGCGTACGGCTGCCAGTACCCGTTCCCGACGCCGGCGCAGCGCGCCGGCCAGGCTGCTCGCCGACGTCACGGCCACCAGCGCGGACAGTACGATCGCCTGCTCACTGCCCGGCGCACCACCATGGGCGCCGAGCGCGACACCCAGCGCCACGGCGAGGAAGCCCACGAGCAGGACCCCCCAGGGGCCGCTGGTGGCGGAGGCCAGCGCGGGCCCGACGGCGAGCAGCGACAACCAGTGCATCCCGGCGCCGCTGAGGAGGGCGACGAGCGCAACGCAGGAGACGATCAGTACGGGCACCGCGGCGGCGAGATGCGTGGCGCGTGGCAGGGCCGACGCCGAGGTCGAGGACGTCGCAGCCGGCCCTGAGCGGTCATTCGCCCGGGCCGGCTCGACGCGTGAGCCGAAGCTCCGCTTTCTGAACTGCCATGTCGGCTGGCGGTGGCGCTGACGGTCTCGGGCCTGACTCATGTCCTAGCTCGCAGCTCTCTCCTGATCTCGGCGCGTATGCACCTGAACGTCTGTTTCGTTCAGGGAACACGTACCCGCCAGGGGGCCGCAAGGACAGGATTTTCAGATAGTGAGCGAAAGGCCCCTGGTCACGCGGCTCGCTGTCGGAATCAGCCGCGATCGGATCTGATCGAGACGGGAGCGCTGATCCGCCCGGAGCGAGACGCCGAGGGCGCCGAGCTTGTTCCCGCTGTACACGGGCACCGCGACACAGACCGTACCGAGGGCGTACTCCTCCAGGTCCAGGACGGCCGGGGTGGCGGGCGAGGTGTCGAGTCGTCGCAGCAGCTCGGCACGCCGGGTGATGGTGCGGGGTGTGAGGTCGGCGAGCGAGTGCCGGGAGAGGTAGTCGTTGCGGGCCTCGTCGTCCAGCTCGCGCAACACGCATTTGCCCAGCGCGGTGGCGTGCCCGGCGTCCTCGAATCCCACCCAGACGTCGACGCGTGGTGCCCGGGGACCGTCGACGATCTCGGCGACCCGCACCTCACCCTCCTCGTAGAAGGTCAGATAGGCAGCGGCCGACAGTTCGTCCCGCAGGGCGGCGAGCGTGGGACGGATCCGGGTGAGCAGCTGCTGCTCGCGGCTTCCGGCGTGCAGCATGTCCAGCCGGTCGCCGATCACAAACACGCCGTCGTCCAGCTTGCGTACGTATCCGTCGTGCACCAGCGTCCGCAGCAGGTGATAGGTGGTGGCCAGGGGCAGCCCCGTCTCGCGTGCCAGCTGTTTCGCCGGCGCACCGCACTCGTGTGCACCCACGGCTTCCATCAGGCGGAAGGCTCGCTGCACGGAGGTGATGAGGGTCGGGCCCTGCTGAGCACCCATACGTCAAGCTTGCGCCCGGCGCACCGCCCAGGCAACGTCCGGCAGCCGTCACCAGGCGAAACCGAGGGTCCGGCCGGCCCCGTCGTGTCGCTCCGCTTCCGTCCGGTACACGGTCGGTGACCGTCCAGGGATTCCGAACGAGTCGAGGACGGGGCGGGCGAGGACGAGGCGGACCGACGTCACCGATCCGTAAGGCCGGGTGCACTGCCCTGACGGGGGCCTGCCGTTCTAGAGTCGGGCCGATCCCCCGAACATCAGGAGACTCCATGCGTCGCCGCCTGCTCCTCCCGGCCGTCGTGGCCGCCGCACTGCTCACCGTCGCCGGATGCGGAAACGGCGGCGGAACCGATGAAACAGGCGGCACCGACGGCGGCGGGCCCACCGCCACCGCGAGCCCGGAGGCGACGCCGTCCGACAGTGAGACAGCTGACGCGCCGGGCTCCGCGAACGTGCCCGACGCGTTGAAGTTCTCGGCGACCACCGTCGACGGGAAGCCCTTCGACGGCATGACGCTGGCGGGCAAGCCCACCGTGCTGTGGTTCTGGGCCCCTTGGTGCCCCAAGTGCCGTGCGCAGGCACCGGAGACGGCGAAGGTCGCCGAGGCGTTCGACGGCAAGGTCAACGTCGTCGGGGTGGCCGGGCTGGACAAGCCGGCGGCCATGAAGGACTTCGTCGCCTCCACGAAGATCGACGGCTTCCCGAACCTGACCGACGAACCCGGTGGAGTCTGGAAGAAGTTCAAGATCGCCGAGCAGAGCACCTACGTCCTGCTCGACAAGGACGGCAAGACCGTTTTCACCGGCAACCTGCCCGCGGGGAAGGGACTGGCCGACAAGGTCGGCAAGCTCGTCGGCTGATCAACGATGTCCGACCTTCCGCTCGCCCTCGCGCTGTCCGCGGGCATGCTCGCCGCGGTGAACCCCTGCGGGTTCGCACTGCTGCCCGCCTACCTGTCGCTGCTGGTCCTGGGCGACGACTCGCCCACCCGGACCGCGGCCGTCGGCCGCGCCCTGGCCACGACGGCCGCGATGACCGCCGGATTCACGGCCGTCTTCGCCCTCTTCGGCCTGGCCGTCGCCCCGGTCGCCGGCCAGGTCCAGCAGCATCTGCCCTGGTTCACCATCGTCTTCGGCCTGCTGATGGCCGTCCTCGGGGGCTGGCTCCTGGCCGGTCGTGAACTTCCCGCGCTGCTGCCCAAGCTCCGCCGCGCCCCGGCCGTCACCCGCTCCCTGCCCTCCATGGCCCTGTTCGGCGGCGCGTACGCCATCGCCTCCCTCGGCTGCACCATCGCCCCGTTCCTCGCGATCGTGGTCTCCGCGTTCCGCAGCGGGTCGACGCTCGAGGGCGTCGTGCTGTTCGCGGCGTACGCCGCCGGCATGGGCCTGATCGTCGGCGCCGCAGCCCTCTCCGTGGCGCTCACCCGTACCGCCCGAGTGGGCCGCATCCGCCGGCTGGGCGCTGTCGCCGCTCGCCTCGGCGGCGCGCTCCTGCTCGTCGTCGGCGCGTATGTGGCGTACTACGGCTGGTACGAGATCCGGCTTCAGCGCGGCGGCCAGGTCACCGACCCCGTGGTGGACGGTGCGGGCACGGTCCAGCGGTGGCTCGCCGAGACCCTGGACCGCATCGGGGTGCCGGCGCTCGCGGTGCTGCTCGGACTGCTGCTGCTGACCGGCCTGTTCGTCCACCACTACCGCGGACGCCGGGAGAGCCGTCCCGCGCAGCGGCCGACCGCCCCCAAGACGCCGGCCCACGACTCCTAGCCGACCGGATGCCGAGCGGTTCGGCGCGCGGGGTGGCCGATGGCTGGCTAGCGTGACAAACCGGACCATCCGTCGAGCAGGAGAGAGGGCCGGGCCATGGCCGCACAACCTGAGGGCATGCCGTGCTGGGCCGATGCGATGTTCAGCGATCTCGAGGGCGCGAAGAGCTTCTACGGCGACGTGCTGGGCTGGACGTTCGGCGAGGCGTCGTCGGAGTACGGGAACTACACGCAGGCGTACGCGAACGGCAAGGCGGTGGCCGCCGTCGTGCCCCCGATGCCGGGGCAGGAAGGCCAGTCGGCCTGGTGCCTGTACTTCGCGTCGCCGGACGTCGCCGCCGTGGCCGGGCGGATCCGTGACAACGGGGGCGCGGTGCTGATGGAGCCGATGCAGGTCGGCGAGTTCGGTTCGATGCTCCTGGCCCGCGACCCGAGCGGGGTCGTCTTCGGGGTGTGGCAGGCGGGCACCCACGAAGGCTTCGAGGCGAAGGCCGAGCCCGGAGCGTACTGCTGGGCCGAGGTCTTCACCCGGGAGCCGGAGAAGTCGGACGCCTTCTTCCCCGCCGTCTTCCGCTACACGGCGAAGCAGCTGGAGGACGACGCGATCGACTTCAGGCTCTTCTACCTCGGGGACGACGCGGTGCTGGGGCGGATGCAGATGACGGACGACTTCCCGCCCGAGGTCCCGCCGTACGTCAATGTGTACTTCACCGTCGAGGACTGCGACGCGGCGGTGGCGAAGGCGACCGAGCACGGCGGGGTGCTGCGGTTCGGGCCGATGGACACCCCGTTCGGCCGGTTCGCGGTACTGACCGACCCGCAGGGCGCGGCGTTCTCCGTGATCGACATCAGCACGACCGAGGGCGAGATGCCCAAGCTGCACGACGTGTCCTGACGCGGCCTCAGCGGGCGCAACGCGCCATCTCCAGCGGATGTAACAGCTGATACGCAGCACCGGTCGGGCGCCGATCCCGTTCGGCCAGCGTGCCGAAGACCGGCTTGAGCAGCACCTCCGCCCCGTCGTACAGGGCGAGCAGCCCGCCCAGGACGAGCAGCGAGGTGACCGCGTCGTCGGCGAAGCCGCCAGGTTGGCCGCGATGCCGTGCACCCCGATGGCGGTGGTGAAGCCTGCCGCGTACAGCGGCCACGTCTGCCGTATCGGCGTGGACGGCGCGGCGGCCGGCCTGGGCACCGTGGCGACCGGAGCTGCTGTCTCCGTGCCGGCTCTAGAGCTCGACGAGTCGCACTTCGGTGGCCTTGACGCTGACCCAGACGGCGCTGTGCTCGGCCAGACCCAGCTCGGCCGCCGAGGCGGGGGTGATCTCGGCGATGACGTCGGGCGCGGCATCGGCGGTGACCAGGACGCGCATCCGGCTGCCGTGAGCCGTGATCTCGCGGATGGTGCCGGACCAGACGTTGCGGGGGCTGCCGGCAGGGCGTTCGCGATGCAGCGAGACGGCCTCAGGGGCGATCACGGCCAGGGCTTCGGTGCCTTCGGGGAGCGAGTCGGCGGCGACGACCCGGCCGCCTCCCCGCAGCGCGATGCCGCCGGAGACCGCCGTGCCCGGCCAGGCGTTGCTGCCCAGCATCCGCGCCACCCAGGGGGAACGCGGGGAGCGGGTGAGCTCGGCCGGGGGTGCGTCCTGAACGGCCTGACCGTCGTCGAGGACCAGCACGCGGTCGGCCAAGGAGACGGCTTCCACCGGATCATGGGTGACGATGAGGCAGACGCCGCCGAAGCCGGCCAGGTGTTCGCGCAGCGTGTGCCGGACGTGGGTGCGCGTGCTCTGGTCGAGGGCGGCGAGCGGCTCGTCGAGCAGCAGCAGTCGGGGACGGGCGGCCAGCGCGCGGGCCAGGGCGACGCGCTGGGCCTGGCCGCCGGACAACTGGCCCGGTCTGCGGTGGGCCAGGGGGCCAACGCCGAGCCGGTCCAGCCATTCCTGGGCGATCCGCCGCGCCTCCCGCCGAGGGACATGGTGGGCGCGCAGCCCGTAGGCCGTGTTGCCCAGGGCGGTCAGATGCGGGAAGAGCGCCCCCTCCTGGGGGACCCAGGCCACGCCGCGGCGGTGCGGGGGCAGGCCGGAGGCGTCGGCGTGGTCGCCCAGGCGGAGCGCGGTCGTACGGGCGCGGGGGGTGAGGCCGAGCAGGGCGCGCAGGAGGGTGGTCTTCCCGGCTCCGTTGGGGCCGACGACGGCGATGGTCCGACCAGGATCGGCGTCGAGGGTGAGGTGGGTGGATCCGGTGACCTCGGCGTGCAACGACCAGCGCTCCGCGGCCGCGACAGCGGCTGCCCGCACGGCGGACGGCGGCCGCTGCTCGCTCACTTCCACGGCCGCGGCGGGGAGCTCACCCGGCGTCAGGGGGGTGGACGCCCGGCGGCGTACCCGAGACGGTCCCGCCCAGCGGCCGCGCAGGGCGAGCAGCACCACCATCGCGATGGCCAGCAGAAGCAGGGAGACCGACGTCGCCGCCTGCGGCTGGTCCTGAAGGAGGAGATAGACCTGAAGCGGCAGGGTCTGGGTGACGCCCGGGAGGTTGCCCGCGAAGGTGATGGTCGCGCCGAACTCGCCCAGCGCCCGGGCCCAGGTCAGCGCTGCCCCGGCAGCCAGCCCGGGGGCGACCATGGGAAGGGTGACGGTCAGGAACACCCGTATCGGAGGCGCGCCCAGCGACGCGGCGGTCTCCTCGTAGTGGCGGTGCAGACCGGCGAGTGCCCCCTCCAGACTGATCACCAGGAAGGGCATGGCCACGAAGGTGGCAGCGACAACCGCGCCGGGGGTGCTGAAGGGGAGCGTGGTGGCGAACCAGTCCTCCAGCCACCCGCCGAGCAGCCCCCGCCTTCCGAAGGCCAGCAGCAGGGCCACACCGCCCACGGTCGGTGGCAGCACCATCGGTAGCAGCACGAGGGACCGGACGAGCGCCTTGCCGGGGAAGTCCACCCGGGCCAGGAGCCAGGCGAGCGGCACCCCCAGCAGGAGCGACAGGCCCAGTGACCAGGCGGAGACCACCAGCGACAGCTGCAGCGCCTGGGTGACCCCTGGGCTGCTGAGGTGGGCTCCGAGATGCGCCCACGGGGTGCGCGCCAGCACGCCGATCAGCGGCAGGAGCAACAGCGCGACCGCGACCGCCGCCGGTACGGCGAGCGACAGGGGGATGCGGTGGACGAGCGGATGCGGACGCTTCATGCGGGTCACCTGCCGGTTACGGCTTCAGGAAGCCCGCGTCGCGCAGGATCCGCTGGGCCTCCTCGGAGCTCAGCCATGCCACGAAGTCGGACGCCTCGTCGGCGTGCTCGGCGCGCTTGAGGGTCGCCGCCGGATACTCGGCGACGGCGTTCTGCTCCTCGGGGATCTCGACGGCGTCGACCGTGTCCCCCGCTGCAGTGCTGTCGGTGAGGTAGACGATGCCCGCGTCCGCCTCGCCGAGCTCGACTTTGCTGAGCACGCCGCGGACGTTGGCCTCCTGGGAGACCGGCTCCACCGTGACCTTCTGGGCGTCGAGCATCTGTCGGCTGTAGCGGCCGACGGGCACGTCGGGCGCGGCGAGGACGACCTTGAGGTCCGTGTCCGCCAGGTCCTTCAACCCGTCGATCTTCTTCGGGTTGCCCTTGGCGGTGGCGATGACCAGGCGGTTACCGGCGATGATCGTCGGGCGGCCGGTTTCGGCCCGCAGACCCTCGACGGTCTTCGTGTCGGCCGTGACGAGCGCGTCGGCCGGGGCGCCCTGCCGGACCTGTGCGGCGAGTTCCTGCGAGCCGGCGAAGGAGAACGTCACCTTCGTTCCGGGGCGCTCCTTCTCGTACGCGGCGCCCACGTCCTTGAAGACGTCGGTGAGCGAGGCGGCGGCCAGCACGGTGAGCGTGGTCTGGTGCGAGGTCGATCCGGCACCGTGCTTCCCGCCCGGGTCGGAGTCGTTGCCGCAGGCGGCCGCGAAAGGAAGGAGCAGGGCGGCGCTGATCGTGGCTGCGGCGCCACGGATGGCGCGTCGCCGTGCGACGACGAGAGACATGGGAACGTTCTCCTTCATGCTGCGCGAGCAGGGGCTCGCAACGGGTCGACCCTCGCGCACGGGAGACGGCCCGGGCTCAAGGAGCATGCGATCCGACGCCATCAATCGGCCCGGCGGCCACCGGGACCGCGACCGGGCGCTGGTCGGCGGAATCGCCGCCGTCAGGGCCGGTCGATGTGGACGCTGGTGGACTTCACGCGGGCGACGGCCTCCATGCCCACCTCCAGGCCCAGCTCCTCGACGGCTTCGCGGGTGAGCAGCGATACGAGGCGGTGCGGGCCGGCCTGGATCTCCACCTGGGCGGCGACGTCTCCGACTTTGACGGCGGTGACGATGCCGGGGAAGGCGTTCCGGGCAGAGGTGTAGGACGCTTCCTCGTCGTGGGCCGAGCCCTCGGCGAGGGTGACCGAGAAGGCCGCCAGGTCCCGGCCGTCGATCAGCCGGCGCCCCGACTCGTCACGGTGGGTGCGCATCTTCCCGGCGTCCGCCCAGCGCCGCGTGGTGTCCGCGCTGACGCCGAGCAGTCGTGCCGCCTGGCCGATGGTGTAGGACCGCATGCCCGGCACTCTATGGAGCAGATCCTACGATCTGCAAGCTCATCTCGGGATGAGGACAGCAGATGCCAGCGTCATCGGCGCATAGTGCCGCATGTGAGCCCGATCGCATGCCGGGCTCATCCCGGCGATCTCCGCCGGAGGGATCATGGCCCCGGAGGCGGGCGGCGGACACTCTCGGACGTTCCTCCAGCGCTGTCCCAGCAGAGTTCGTAGGCCGTCACGAGGATCGTGGTCAGTGCTTCGCTTGGAGGATCCGTCCGCTGAACTCCCGTGTGACATCGGATGGTTACGAAATTCTGACGTCGAGCTGGCCGCTCTTGATGCGCGGAATCACCGGTGTGACGCTGCGAATCGTCATTGCCCTTGAGCGGAAGCGAGAGAGGAGTCACACCATGCCCGAAGCGACGCTCGACCTCGTCGCGGAGGAAACCTCGGACGACATGCTCTGGATCAGCGACACCATCGCGTCGCCCCAGGCCGCGGGGTCATCCACCGGTTGCAGCAGTTCCTGGAGCTGTGACGGCGGTTGCACCAACCTGGACGACGATCAGGAGTGAGCTGAACCGACCGTGCGGTCCGCGGAGAGACAACGTTGTCCCGGACCGCACGGCCTTCAGACCGGGTGTGGATGCGCGAATTGAAGGAGAGCGGTACGTCGATGGCGCCGACCGAGAGGCGGCCGGAGGCCGCGGCCGCCGAGGACGCGGAGGTGTTCAGCCCACTGGTGGTGCGTCGGTGCGGGATCGGCGTCCGTGAACTCGGGGTACTGGAGGCGCCGCAGACCGGTGCCGCGCTCCGCGCCGCGGAGCAGGAGACCGCGGCGGCCGATGCGCTGGCCGAGGAATTGGTGGAGGGTCTGCACCGGGCCGTTCCCCTCCTGGACCGGGAGCCCCGGCGCGTGGCGCTGCGCGTCAAGCGCAAGATCTTCAACGGGGTCGCCGACGCCCGCACCGCGCAGGACATCCGGCGCCTCACCTCGTGGGCTCCTGCCGCACTCACCAGTGAGCTGCAGAAGTGGCAGCACCGGCAGGAGGCCCTACGGGAGCGGATGGCCATCGCGGAACGCGGCCTGCTGCAGGAGACCCGGGCCTGCGGCAAGGCGCTGCTGGACTCATGGGCCGCACCGGATCGCTCAGCCGCCCTGGCCCTGGCCAGCCCCGTACTGGCCGACCGGCTGCTCAGCGGCGCGGCCGCCAGGCCGGGCCCCGAGGGACGGACCGCGCGCTCCCTGACCTCGTATCTCGCCAGGGCCACGCTCAAGACCAGTCCTTTCGGCGACCTCACGACCGTGGGCCTGGCGTGGACCGACGCCTCGGACCTGCGGGCCGCGCCGCCCGGCGGGCCCAAGAGCCCGGTACGCAGCGCTCGGCTGTCGCGCCCCGTCGCCGTACTCGCCCTGTACGCGCTGGCGGCCCATCCTGCTACCGCGCCGGCCTTCGCCGCGCCGCGACCCGGCCCTGTGCACACCACCCGGTTCGGACCGCTCGCGGTGGTGCGCACCGCACGGTACGGGCACCTGGTCCAGGTCGACTTCGCGCTCACGGACGTACGGCGCCATCTCGACCTGCTCTCCGGGCCCGAGGCCCCGCAGCGACTGGAGGACTGGGCGCGCCTCGATCCCGGCGGGCTGCGCCGCCTGTTGGAACTCGGTCTGGCCGTGCTGCCCGCGCCCTGGGACGCGAGCCACGACGCCGTCCCCTTCGGCGCACTGGCCGAGGTGCTCGAATCCCTTGGCGAGCCTGCTGCATTGGAGCCCTGCCGCCAACTGGCCGCCCTGGAGCGGGACTACGCCACCCTGGGCGCGGCGCAGCGCGTCGCCGCCGATCGCCGGACCCGGATCTGGGTCAAGGATGTGCTGGAGTCGGCGGGTGCTCCGGCGCCGGGCTGGCTGGCGACGGCTGCCCTGTGGCACGAGGCCGTGCAGACGCCAGGGGAGGATCTGCTCCTGCCCCGGTCCGTACGGGAGGACCTGGCCCGGGCCGTCGCGGCGCAGGCCGGGGCGGGCATCGTCCTGAATCCGCTGTACAGCGGTCTTGTCGCGGCGTTCCGCCGAACGTACGGGACGGGCGGCCGGTGCACCGGTGTGATGGAGTTCCTCGCGGAGTTCCTGCGCCATCCGCGTACGGCCCATGAGGCCGAGTCCCCCTCCCCCGCCGCGTCCCCCAGGCCGGGACCGGTCGGGGGCCATGGCACGGTGGCGCCACCGATCGCCCTGGTGTACGCGCAGATCGCCGCGGACAGCGCGGCCCATATGGCCGACGGTGACTACCGCCTGGTCGTCAACCAGCTCCACACCGGAGGACTCGGCGTCCTCGCCCGCTGGCACCGGCTCGGCCGTCCCGGCCTGCTTATCACCGAACGCCTGCCGCGATGGCTGGCCGCCGCGTCGCCCGGTTGCAGGCTGCTGCAGCTTCCCATGGGCGGCGAACTCACCGAGACCCAGCATGTGTCGAGTGCACTGCTCCCCGCCGTGCACTGGTACGGACAACAGCGGGGGTCCGGCGCGCTTCCCATCGACGCGCTGCGCCTGCACCACGACCCGGGCACCGACACCCTGCAGCTGACCGACGCGGCCGGAACTCCGGTGGTGCTGCACTATCTGGCCGTCGCCATACCCGCGCACATGTCCCCGCTCAGCAGGCTGCTGCTCCTGCTCTCCGACCCCTGGCTGATGCCGATGCTGTTACCGCACCAGCCACCCCCGGCCCCGGCGCGCACCGGCCCGGTCACCCATGTGCCGAGAACCGAGTACGGCCGGGTGGTCCTGCGCCGCGCCGAGTGGCACATCGACGGCGGCGCGGTGCCTCGGCCCACGGCCGGTCAGCAGCTGACGGCCCGTCATCTGCTCCAGCTGCGCCGGTGGTTCACGGCGCACGGCATCCCGGTCGAGGGGTTCATCCGACCGTACACCGACAACGGAGCCGTGGGACATGACGCCAAGCCCGCCTGGTTCAGTCTCGAGCACCCGCACACCGTGACCGCCGCGCTGCTGCCGGCGCTCGCCGCGCCCCGCGTCCGTATCGCCGAAGCGCTGCCCAGCCGCGCTCAGCACTGGGTGCGGGGGCCGGACGGAGAGCCGTACGCCACCGAGCTCACCGCGCTCGTACGCTGTCCGCAGGGGCCGGGAAGAGCGGTGGGCCGCCATGCGTGACTGGCTGTACTACCGGCTGTTCCCTCAGCCGGCCGAGACCAACGCCCCGCCGGCACACGACACGAAGACGCGCGACGGGACGCCCGGCGCGGATCCGCTGGGGCCGCCGCTGTCCCGCCTCGTCCCGCCCCTGGTGAAGCGACTGCGCGCGGCGGACCCGCCGGGCAGCTGGTTCTTCATCCGGTACGCCGACCGGACCGGAGCCCATCTGCGCCTCAGGCTGCGGTCAACCCCCGAAGTCCTCGACTGGCTCGAACGTTCGCTGCTGGCCGCGTCCGCCCGACGCGGCCTGCCGGCGATGCTCGACTACTACGAGCCCGAGGCGCACAAGTACCCCGGCTTACGAGGAGTCGAGCGTGCGGAGCGGGTCTTCCACGCCTCCAGCGACTTCGTCCTGGATCTGCTCGGCGGCGCCGGCAGTGTCGGGGCCGCCACCCGGGTTCCACTGGCGGTGCTGCACCTTCGCCAGGTGATCGCGCTGGTGCCGCCACCGGCGCGGGCCTCCTTCCTCACCTCGTACTGGCGGTACTGGACCAGTGGTCTGCAGCCGGACCGCCGCGCGCACCTGGCGGCGTGGGCGGACGGCAGCGGGTCCCGGACGCTGCAGGCCGCGGCCCGTATCCGGCTGCCGGATCGGGCCCGCACCGGCTGGCAGCGCTACCTGGACCTGCTGCGCGACGTCGCGGTCGAGCGGCGTCTCACCGACGAGGCGCCCCGGGACCACCTCCTGCTCCACCACGCCCATCTGACGCACAACCGGCTCGGCATCCCGATGGCCGCGGAAGCCGCCGCGGCCAGGACACTGCGCACCGCGCAGGGTACGGACGGGGAATTCCCCGTCCCCCTGCACGTGAAGGAGGCGACCGGGCGATGAACGCGTTCGAGCCACCGTCCGGCGGCCCCGGGCCCGCCGCCGATCCGCTGCTGCGGATGGTGTCGCCCTTGGGCGGGCTGGTCGGCGGCGTGCACCGGTACCGCGACGTGCCGGGCGAGCCCGCGGTGCCCCTGTGCGGTGCCGCGCTGGGCGACGTCACCCAGGCTCTGCCCCCGCTCGCCGCCCACCCCGCCTCCCGGCGCGCGGCGGACGGGCTCGACGGATCCGGCGGAGCCGCCGACCCCGAGGACGCCCGCCGACTCGCCGTCGCGGAGGCGCTGGAGCGGTACTGCGCAGCCGCGTTCAGCCCCGAGCAGCTGATCACCGCCACCGCGGCCGAGCTCGGTCCCGAAGCCCTCGACCTCGACACCCTGCCCCGGCTCTCCGCGGCGGAACTCGCCCTGCCCGGGCAACGGCTCAGGGCACCGGACCGCACCGCGCCCCTGCGGTGGATCCGCGGGATACGGCTGCACGACGCCCGTCCGCTGTGGATTCCGGCGGTCCACGTCCATCTGACCGCGTACGCCACCACGCCCCAGGAGGCGATCACCCACCCGATCAGCACCGGCTGCGCCGGGCACACCGACCCCCATCTGGCGCTGGCCAAAGGGCTGTGCGAGGTGATCGAGCGAGACGCGATCGCGCTGACCTGGCTGCAGATGCTGCCCTTGCCGCGGATCGTCCCGATCGGCCTGCCGGACCACGCGGCCGCGATGCTGGCCCGCTTCGAAGGCCATCCGGGCATCCGGATCGAACTCTTCGACGCCACCACCGACATCGGGGTGCCCACCGTCTACGCGGTGCGGATCGCCGAGCACAGCAGCCGGTTCCGTACGGTGGTCGCCTGTTCCACCGAGCCGGACCCGGCCGAAGCCGTCGTCAAGGTGGTCCGGGAGGCGATCTCCTGCCGCTTCGCCTACGGGTCCGTGCCCGAACGGGACGTCGGCATCGACGAGTTCACCGAGACCTTCGACGGAGCGCTCTACATGGCGCGGGCCGAGCATGCGAAGGCCTTCGACTTCCTGCTGCGTACCCCGTCGGCGCACCGCTTCTGCGCGCTCCCGCGCCTCGACCACACCCGGCCGGAGCGGCTCCTCGCCGACCTCGTGGACCGGTTGCTGGCCGCCGGGTACCCGGCGTACGCCGTGGACCTGAGCACCGACGAAGCCAGGGAGGCGGGCGTCACCGTGGTGCGGACGCTGGTGCCGGGACTGCAGCCGCTGTCCTTCGTCCACCGCGCCCAGTACCGCGCCCATCCGCGGCTCTACGAGGGGCCGCGGCGGGTGGGCCACCGCGTCAGGGCGGAAGCCGAACTCAACCCGTGGCCACAGCCGTTCGCGTGAACCACGAAAGGAAGCGAGAGTCGCGCGTGAGTTCCCCACAGACCCGGGTATCCGGCCGTACGGCCGGTGTGCTCGTGGTCCACTCAGGAGACTTCGGCGCCGCCGTGGCCGCCGAACTGGCCTGCGCCCTGCCCTCGGTAGTGAGCGTCGGTGCGGAGCCCGGGACGGCGGACCCGGCGGTCTGGCCGGACGCGGAGTTCGTCGTACCCGCCACCAGCTGCCCACGGACCGACCTGGAACAGGCGGTGGACGCCTGGGCGCTGACGCGCCGGGCCACCGTCGTCCCGGTCTCCCTCGAACACCCTCAGCTGCGCATCGGCCCGGCGCTGAACCCCTCGACCACCGCCACCCTGGACTGTCTGCGCCGCCGGTTCGCCCAGCACGCACCGGACCGGGCGCTGCAACGGCAGGCGAACGAGGCGTACGGCGGGGCCGCGGGCGCGGCCGTCGCGGGAGCGCCCCGCGGCTATCCGCACAGTCTGGCGGTGTTCGCCGCCCAGTGGGTCCTGGCGGTCCGGCAGCGGCTGGACGGCGGCGACGAGCGCGATCTGCAGCAGGTGCGGCTGCTACACGTGCACACCCTGCAGATGCGCTCGGCCCACCTGATCGGCTGCCACGGAAACGCCCGGTCGCCGAGGCGGGGCCGGGAGAGCGAACGGTCGTACGCCGATCTGCTGCCCCTGGTGCAACGCCTCGGCGCCCGGCGGGAGGTGCGCGGATGACCGCCGACGGGACCGTCAGCGCGGCGGCCATGCTCTACGCCACTCAGCAGGATCCCCAGTTCCGGGTGCCGCACCGGCCGCGTACGCTCCCCGGCCTGACGCGGCTGGCCCTGCCGGGCGCCCACGTCGTGGACGGCGCCGTCCGCCGCCAGGTGTTCACCGGCGAGGCCGCCGCGGATCTGCTGCCGCGGCTGCTGGACGCCATGGACGGAAGCCGGGACTGCGCCGCTCTCGCGCAGCTGCTCGGGATCCCCGAGCCGCAGGTGCGCCAGGCCGTCGCCCTGCTGTACACCCGGGGACTGGTGGAGGACGGAGCGGACCCGCCCGCCGAGGATGACCCGCTGTCCATGTGGGTGGGCAGGTCGCTGGACACCACGCGTCGGCACCGGAGTGTCCATGCCGCACTGCGCGCACTGGACACGGCCCCGGTCACCGTCGTCGGCGACCCGGAGCTGGGCGAGCAACTCGCCGCAGAGCTGGCCGCCGTACGGGTGCGCGCCGTGTACACCAAGGACGCCGATGCCACGGACCCCGTCGTCGAGCAGGCCAGCTTGGTGGTGGCGGTCATCGGCGGCGAGGAGCCGGTCGCCTGGCTCACCGGCATTGACGAACAGCTCGCCGCACGGGGCCAGGTCTGGCTGCGCGTCGCCGTGACGGAGGCGGCGCTGGAGCTCGGGCCGCGCTTCGACCGGCGTACGGTCGTCCCCTACGGGCTGTGGCGGTCCACGACGCCCGCGGCTCCCGGCACGGAGCGGTCTCCGGGCGCGGGACGGTCTCCGGGCGCGGGGCGGGCACTTGGCGTCCATGGCGGGCAGCAGGCTGCCGCCGCACGGCAGACCCACGGCCCGCTCGGCGCGGCGGCAGTCGCTCTCGCCGCGACCGAGATCCTGCACCTGACCGCGGGGATCGGCACTCCCCGCACCCTCAAGCGCTGCGTGCGGATCGACCTGGCGGACTGGACGGCGCAGGAACTGCCGGTCACCGTCGGCCCGTGCCCGGTCGAAGGCACCGGCCGCAGCTCGGTCGCCCCCGCCTACGACCATGAAGTGCGCTTTCCTCCCCGGGACCTGACGGAACCCAAGGCCCACCAGCAGCACTACGCCCCCGCCAATCTGGCCAAGCAGCGCGAGCGCCGCGCCTTCGTCTCCCATCCGCGCCTCGACCTGCCCCAGGTGCGTCCGCGCGACCTCACCCGCGTCGCGGCGGACGGCGCGACGCAGCCGACCGCTCAGTCTGCGCAGACGGCGCAGACGGCGCAGACGACGCTGCGAGAACTGGCCTGCATCCTGCGCTTCTCTCTGGGCATCCGGGACGAGACACACCAGCGGGTGCGGCGCTACGCCCCCACTGGCGGCAACCTCGGCTCACCAGTGGGGCATCTGATCGCACTCGACCTGCCCGGGATTCCAGCCGGGGTGCATGCCTACGACCCGTACGACCACGCGCTCATGGCGGTGCGCGCATGCTCCGGCGAGGCGGACGGTACGCGGCTGCGCCAGGCGCTCGGCCTACGGCAGGAAGCGCCCGACCGGGCGGCGCTCGTGCTCAGCGCCGAACTCCCGCGTCTGCTGGGCAAGTACGGCGCTTTCGGGCTGCGCCTGGCGCTGCTCGACGCCGGCGTGGCGCTGCATCACGCCACCCGTACCGCTGCCGCCGTCGGCTGGCGGGCGGCTCCGCGCGAGCGGGCGGACCACGCCGAACTCGCCCGGTTGCTCCACCTGGACCCGGAGAACGAGCCGGTCACCGCGGTGATCGGACTGTCCCATGAGGAGAACCGTTGATCTCGGACAACCGCGTGCCGCCCCCGCCCACGCCCCCGCACGAGCTGGTGCCCTCGCTGCTCGCCGAGTTGTCCGCGTATCCGTCCGCTGCTGTGGGCGATGAAGACGTGCTGCCGCACAGCGGCGAGGAGAACCCGGCCGCCTTGGCGGCAGCGCTGGAGCGACGCCACTCGGCGCACACCTTCGCCACCGCTCCGCTGCCGGGCGATGCCCTGGAGCGGCTGCTCGCCGAAGCCGGACGAGCGGCGCACAGCGGCTGGCCCGACGCGGCGCGCTTCCCCGTCGGGGTCGTCGTCCTCGCCCTGCGCGTGACCGGCGTGGCGCGCGGCTTCCACCGCTACGACACCGCTACCGACACGCTCCGCCACGTCTCGGACGCCGACTTCGACCCCGCCGACGCCGTACTGCAACGCGAGTTCGCCCACGCGGCAGCCGTGCTCGTCACACACGGCCCGGTGCCCGCCGCCGTACGCCACGACGGGGCGCACGGCTATCGCAGACTGCTGTTGCGCGGTGCGGCCGCCGTTTCTGCCGCTTGGCTGGGCGCCGCCCGGGAGTCGCTCGCGGCGTGCGGCTTCGCCGGGCTGCTACCCGATGTGCTGCGCACCCACGGCGTCGTCGACGTGGACGAGGACATCCCGCTACTGGCCCTCGCCGTCGGCCTGCCGGAGCCGCCGGGCGGTGATGCCGGCGACCGCTCGAACGGTGGCCAGGGTGGCAGGGCCACCCGGGACCAGGGAGCCGCGGCATGTACGACGTGATAGTCGTCGGCGCGCGCTGCGCCGGCGCGGCCACGGCACTGCTGCTCGCGACCGCAGGACGCAGGGTCCTCGTACTGGACAAGGCCTCGTCGCTGGGCGATGTCCTCTCGACGCATCTGATCCTGCCGCACGGCGCCGGGCGGCTGGCCCGCTGGGGGCTGCTGCCCGCACTGGAGGAGTCCGGCTGCCCGCCGGTGCGGCACTACACGCACGAGATCCCCGGCATCCGGTTCGGCGGCCCGATTCCGCCCGTCCCGTGGGACAACCCCGTTCACGCCACCTTCGGCCCCTTCGCCCACCACACTCGCGCGGTGCCGCTCCCGGGGGTGACACCGCCCCCGGCCGGCGTCGTCTGCTACTGCCCCCGGCGGCGGTTCCTGGACCCGTTGCTCGCGGAGGCCGCGGCCTCGGCCGGCGCGGAGGTGCGCACCGGGCACGCCGTGACGGACCTCCTCGTCGACGGCGGACGCGTCAGCGGGGTCGTCTGCCGCACCCCTTCCGGCCGCACCGAACGGATCTCCGCGCGCCTGGTGGTCGGCGCCGACGGGATGCGCTCCACGGTCGCCCGCCTGGTCCGCACCGAGCAGTACCACGTCCGCCCGAGACAGACCTGCGCCTACTACACATACTGGAGCGGCCTGGCGGCCGAGGGCGCCGAGAGCTACTGGTCGCCAGGGCGCATGATCGCCGCCGTGCCCACCCACGACGGCCGCACGGTGGTGACCGCCTACTTCCCGCAGTCGGAGTACGACCTGGTCAGGCGCGACGCCCAGGAGGCATATCTGCGCGGCGTCCGAGCGTGCGCCCCCGGGCTCGCCGAGCGCCTGGAGCGCTGCGAGCAGACGGATCGCCTCCACGGCACCGGCGATCAGCGGAACTTCTTCCGCCGGGCCTGGGGCCCGGGATGGGCACTGGTCGGCGACGCGGGGCACCACAAGGACTCGATCACCACCCAGGGCATGACCGACGCCTTCCAGCAGGCGGAAGCGCTCGCCGTACGGCTCAGCACGGTCGAGTTCGGCGACCCGGCCTCCCTGGACACCGCGCTGGCCGGATTCGCCGACGACCGCGACGCCGATCTCAAGGCGCACTACGAGTACACGATGGTGTGCTGTCGACTCGACCCGAGCGGTCAGGCACCGATGTTCCGGGCCATCGCCGACGATCCCGTACTCACCGAGCTGTTCCTCAGATTCACCTTCGGACTCATCACCTTCGACACGTTCGTGAACAGTCCCCAGGCCCGCGCCGCACGTGAGCGGCACGAGACATCCCAGGCGACCTCCCCATCCCCCGACCCGACATCCCCGGACAGCGAAGGACCCGCACTGCCATGACCAGAGGCTTCAAGAAGCGGCACGCCCTGCCCTGTCAGGACAAGCTGCGCGAACTCTCCGAAGGGCTTCCCGCATCGGACGCCCGCGCCCTCGCCGCCCTCCTCCCCCAGCGGCCGAGGACCGGGGCCCGGAGCCGCTGGCGCCCGCCGTTCCCGGACCCGGAGCGGGCCCGGACGGCGGGGCCGGACCACCGTCCGCGGGACGACGACCCGCAGGCCATCCGGCGGATCGGAGTGATCGGCGGAGGAACGGCCGGCTATCTGACCGCACTGGCGCTGCGCGCCGCCCGGCCCTGGCTGGACGTGACCGTGGTGGAGTCGAGCCGGATACCGATCATCGGCGTCGGCGAGGCCACCACACCACCGTTCACCACGTTCCTCCACCACTACATCAACATCGACCCGGTCGACTTCCACGCACAGGTACGGCCGACCTGGAAGCTCGGCATCAATTTCGACTGGGGCCCGTACGAGGACGGCTTCATGGCGCCGTTCGACTGGGCCGAGAATTCCATCGGCGTGCTGGGCTCGCTGGCCGCCGAGGGGCATCCCGACGCCTTCACCCTCCAGTCCCTCTTCATGCGGTCGAGGAGAGTGCCGGTGTTCCGTGACGGCGACGGGCAGCACACCTCCCTGATGGACGCCATGCCGTTCGCCTACCACCTGGAGAACAGGGCCTTCGTCCGCTATCTGACCGGCCTGGCCCGCGAGCGCGGCATCGGGCACCTGGACGCCGAGATCGGCCGGGTGGAGCTCAGCGGCCCCGAGTGGGTCGAGGCCCTGCACACCAAGGACGGGGGGCGGCTGGAGTTCGACCTGTACATCGACTGCACGGGTTTCCGCTCGCTGCTGCTCGGCCAGGCGCTCGGCACGAAATACCTCAGCTATTCCGACAGCCTCTTCGTGGACTCCGCGCTGACCGGATTCGGGCCGCAGAGCGAGGCCATGGAGCCGTACACCGCCGCGCACACCATGGACGCCGGATGGTGCTGGAGCATTCCGGTGCCGGAAGAGGACCACCTCGGGTACGTCTACTCCTCCGCGCACCTCCCGGACGACAAGGCCGCCGAAGAGATGGCCAAGCGATTCCCAGAAGTCGACCTGAGCGGCTCCCGCACCATCCGGTTCCGGGTCGGGCGGTACGAGGAGATGTGGCGCGGCAACGTCATCGCGATCGGCAACTCCTACGGCTTCGTGGAACCCCTCGAATCCAGCGCTCTGCTGATGATCTCGATGACCCTGATGTCGTTGATCCCGATGCTTCCGGCGTCCTGGAGCGGCCCCGGCCCGCACGCGGTGATGAACGGCATGACCGCTCAGCGCTGGGACGGGCTGCGCTGGTTCCTGGCCCTCCACTACAAGTTCAACCAGCGCCGTGACACCGCCTTCTGGCGCGACGCGTGGTCCACCACCGACGTCTCCGGCATCCAGCCGCTGCTGGACGTCTTCGAAGACGGTGCGCCGCTCCACCTCCGCGACCCCAACACACGGCGGGCCGTCGGTACGGTCTCACCGACCTTCTACGACCTCGCGGGCGTGGACTGCCTGCTCCTCGGCCAGCAGTACCCCTGCCGGCTCCTCACCAGTGCGGAACCCCTCGCAGGGTGGCAGGCCCGCAGGACGGCAGCCGACGCACTGGTCCGGCGGGGCCTGACACAGCGCCAGGCTCTGGAGGCCTTCACCACCGACCCGGAACTCATGGACAGCCTGGTGTACGGCCCGAACAGCTGGGTGACGCGCTTCGCAGACTTGGGCTGCGTCACGTCCTGACCCAGCCGGGCCCGAAGCGCCCGCAGTCGGTCTCCCGGGCCTGCAGGCATCGCGCAGCTCCGGGAGACCGCCCTCGGGCACGGGGATGGTCCACACTCCGGCAGCCCGAGGCGGGTCGGCCTGAGCCACGTGCGGCTCAGAACTCCACCAGAACCTGGTCCAAGGACTTCCGCACCAGGTCCGGCACCTCGCAGTCCGCGGCGGGGTATCCCACGGGGATCACCGCGAACGCCTTCTCGTTCTCAGGTCGCTCCAGCACCTCGGAGAGGAAGCGCATCGGGCTCGGCGTGTGCACCAGTGCCGCCAGCCCCGACAGATGCAACGCGGACAGCAGCATCCCCACCGCGATACCGACCGATTCGTCCACGTAGTAGTGCTTGTGCTTCGTCCCGTCCGCACCGAGCCAGTACCGCTGCTGGAACACCACGATCAGGGCCGGCGCGTCCGTCAGATGCGGCTTGACCTCGTCCGTGCCCAGCGGACGCAGGGCGGCCAGCCACTCCTCCCCCAGCCGACCCACGTACGAGACCCGCTCCTCCTCCTCGGCTGCCTCCCTGATCCGCCGCCGCACCGCGGGATCCTTGACGAGGACGAACGTCCAGGGCTGCTGGTGCGCCCCGGACGGCGCGGTGGCGGCACACGCGATCGCGTCCCGCACCACCTGCTCGGGCACCGAATCGGTCGAGAAACGCCGCACGCTCCGGCGTCGGTCCATCCGCTCCCGCAGCTCGGCTGCCCGTGCCAGCGACTCCTCGGCGGGCATCCGCTCGGGCCGGTACGGCACGGGCCGGTACGGATCACCGTGGATGGGTGTCCAACTGCGCGTAGACATGGCCATGCCTCGATTCTGCGGCCCCGCCCGGCGCAATGAGGCGCACATCACCGAATTCCCGCCACGCACACCCCGCTGCCTCCCCGGCGCAGCGGCCGCCGCGTTCACCAGCCCCGCTGCGCATGCCCGCCGACGCCTCGACGGCCTGCCGATGTCACGTCTGTTGCGTCGTGGCGGCCGTCACCCTCGGTGTTTTGGAGGGATCTTGGCCATCTGCTGGACGCCTGCTGTACGGGGCTTTAACAGCGCGGCGAGAGGGTGGAGACGCCCCCACCACACGATGGGGCCACACCCGAGCACTGGAGTCCTGATGAAGCGTCGGATACCCGCACGTGTCGCGATCGTCACAGCTGCGGCCCTGGTCGCGGCAGGCACCGCCACCGTTGGGATCAGCGCCGCCACATCCGAGCACCGCACCACCGCCAACCGCCCCACCACGTCCGGCAAGCCAACCGAGAAGGAGATCGCCGCACTCTTCGACCAGTGGAACGCCGACGTGCAGAGCGGCGACCCGGAGAAGGTCGCGGCTCGCTACGCCCGGGACGCCGTGCTCCTGCCCACCCTGTCCCCCGAAATCCGTACCGACCACGCGGGGATCGTCGACTACTTCGAGCACTTCCTGCAGAACAAGCCGCGGGGCGAGAAGATCCGTACGGTCATCAACGTCCTCGACGGGAACTCGGCGATCGACACCGGTGTCTACGCGTTCCGCGTCACCGACGTGAAGACCGGCGTGGAGCGGACGGTCGAGGCCCGCTACACCTTCGAGTACGAGAAGCGCGGCGGCGAGTGGCTGATCGTCAACCATCACTCATCGGTGCTGCCGCCGGCGATCTGAGCCGCGAGCCGGCCGGTCCCTCAGCTAACTCCCCTTGGCGGTACTCTCCCAGCTACCTCCCCCAGCGTTAGCTGGGGGCGTGCCCCCAGGGGCACCCCACCCGGGCGGTTAGGCCCGGGGGGACTAACGCCGGGGGTGCCCCCAGGAGGTGCCCCCAGGCCGCAGGCCGATCCGTACGCACAGTCCGCCCCCCGGCGCATCCCGCAGGGTCACGCTGCCGCCGTCGTCCGTCACCAGCTGCTTGACGATGGCGAGCCCGAGACCCGAGCCCGACCGGCCGGTCAGGCCCTGGCCCCGCCAGAACCGGTCGAAGGCGCGGGACATCTCGGCGGCGGACATGCCTGGCCCCTGGTCGAGGACCTCGAGCACCACCTGATCGTGGTGCGGATCGATCCGGACGGTGATGGTGCCGCCGTCCGGGGAGACTTCGAGGGCGTTGGACAGCACGTTGTCCAGCACCTGGTCGAGGTGGCCGGGCCCGGCCAGCACCTGCAGCCGGTTGTGGGCATCACCGGTGAGCGCGATGGTGACGCCGCGCTCGGCGGCGGCCGACCGCCAGACGCACAGCCGTTGCTCGACCAGCTCGCGCAACGCCAGCGGCTCGGCCGCCGACGCCTTGGCCTCCGCGCGGGCCAGCACCAGCAGCCCGTTGACCAGCCGGCTCATGCGTACCACCTCGGCGGTGGCCTGCTCCACGTCCTCGCGGACGAACGCGTCGTCGACGCCGTCCGCGATGTTGTCCAGCGACAGCCGGAGCGCGGTCAGCGGGGTGCGCAACTGGTGTGAGGCGTCGGCGACGAAGATGCGCTGCGCGGCGATCAGGGTCTCCAGCCGCTCGGCGCCCGAGTTGAGGGTGCGGGCGAGCGTCTGCGTCTAGGACGGGCCGGTGACGGGCGAGCGGGCGGCCAGATCGCCGTCGCTGAACTGGCTCGCCATGTCGTTGAGCTGGCGCAGCGGCCGGGTCAGCCGGCGCGCAGCCAAGCCACCGAGCCCGGCCGCGATCGCCAGGACGCCGACGGCGAGGGCCGCCCGGAAGCCCCAGATCCGCCACAGCCGGTCGGTGAGGTCGGAGGTCGCGTAGCTGATGCGCACCGCGCCCACGATCTCGGCACCGTTCGTCGGTGACCGCGCCGGGACCGTGATCACCAGATGGGAGCCCCAGATCGGCGACGAGCCCCAGTCGACCGTGGACCCGCCGTCCCGCAGCGCCTTGGTGAAGGCCGCGTCGCTCGGGTCGGCGGCCGGGGGCATCGGTGGTACGGCGGTGCCGTCGGCGGCGATCACCTCGGCGGTGCCGGGGGTCTCGTTCGCGTACGCCTCGGCCATCCGGGCCAGCGCCTGCCGTGCGGGGGCGTCGCCGTCCGCGAGCAACAGTGCCATGGTGGTCGCCTCACGGCGCACGGTCTGCTCGGTGTCGCCGCGCAGTTGCGCGGTCAGCGTGAACGCCACCGGGACCGTGAAGGCGGCCACCGCGACCGCGACGAGCAGCACATAGCTGACGATCAGTTGCCGGATCATGGCGTCTGCTCGTCCTCGACGACCAGCAGGCGGAAGCCGACTCCGCGTACCGCCTCGATGGTGACCGCCCCGGCCAGCTTGCGGCGCAGCGCGGCCACATGCACGTCCAGGGTCTTCGTCGGCCCGAACCAGTTGGCGTCCCAGACCGCTTCCATGATCTGCTCGCGGGATATCAGCGCCCCGGGCTCCTCGGTGAGGAAGGCCAGCAGGTCGTACTCCTTGGGCGTGAGCGCCGCCTCGGCGCCGTCCAGATGGACCCGGGCCGCCTTGCGGTCGATGGTCAGCCGCGGCCCATACCGGTCCGGTCCGCTCTCCGCCTGCGGTTTCGGCTGTACGCGGCGCATCACCGCCCTGATCCGGGCGATCACCTCGCGTACGCCGAAAGGTTTGGAGACATAGTCGTCGGCGCCGATCTCCAGACCCACCACGCGGTCGGTCTCGTCGCTGCGGGCGCTGATCACGATGATCGGCACATCGCCGCGCTCCCGCAGCGCCCGGCACACATCGAGGCCGTCGGTGTCGGGCAGCCCGAGATCGAGCAGCACCAGGTCATAGGGGTGCATCACCGCGAGGGCAGCCTCACCTGCGGTGACCCACTCCACCTCGAACCCGTAGCGCAGCAGGCCGCGCCGCAGCGATTCGGCGACCGGCTCATCGTCTTCCACCAGGAGTACGCGCATGGTCGAACCCTAGTGTTCGAATCTTGGGACGATGCTGGTGCGTCCCGGTCGGCCCCGTCCCGGCGGTTTCAGTGGCCGATGCGAGCGAGAGCCTGGTCGGGGTAGCGGCCACCGGCCACTGCCTGGGCCGGAACCGACTCGCGCAGCCGGTCCACCTGGGCCGGGCTCAACGTCACCTCGACTGCCTCGGTGTTCTCCGCCAGGTACCGCATGCGCTTGGTGCCGGGGATCGGCAGGATGTCCGGGCCCTGGGCGAGGAGCCAGGCGAGAGCGGCCTGCGCCGGTGTGCAACCGATCTCCACGGCCACGCTCTTCACGGCCTCCACCAGCGCAAGGTTGCGGTTGATGTTGTCGGGGGCGAAGCGCGGCCACCGTCGTCGGTTGTCCGCCTCGGACAGGTCCGCGCGGGAGGCCAGCGCGCCGCCGAGCATGCCCCGCCCGAGGGGCGAGTACGCCACCACCGCGACGCCGAGCTCCCGGCAGGTGGCGAGCATCTCCCCCTCCACCACGTCCCTGGTGAACAGCGAGTACTCCAGCTGGATCGCGGCGATCGGGTGCACGGCGTGAGCCCGGCGCAGGGTACGCGGACTCACCTCGGACAGTCCGAGGTAACGCACCTTTCCGGCTTCGACCAGGGCCGCCATGGCGCCCACCGTCTCCTCGATGGGCACGGCGGGATCACGGCGATGCGCGTAGTACAGGTCGAGGTGCTCGACGCCGAGCCGCGTCAGGGAGGCGTCACAGGCGACCGGGACGTACCCGGCGGAGGTGTCGACCTCGTCCACCCTGCCGGTGGCAGCACCGCGCTTCAGGCCGAACTTGGTGGCGAGGAAGACGGCATCGCGGTCGCGGCCGCGCAGCCAGCGCCCGAGCAGCTCCTCATTCGCTCCGACGCCGTACACATCCGCGGTGTCGAGGAGGTTGGCACCCAGCTCCGCCGCACGGTCCAGCGTGCGCAGCGACTCCTGCTCGTAGGCGGCACCGTAGGCAATCGACATGCCCATGCAGCCCAGGCCGATCGCGGACACCCGCGCGGCGGGGTCACCCAGCGACCGAAACTTCATGTCGCACCGCTCCCTGTTGACGTCGGAGGCCGGCGTAGGCCCGTGCTATCCGGAGCAGCCAGTCAACCTCACTGGCGTAGTCCTCGCTGTGGCGCGGCGGCGCGTCACCGCCGACCGGACGGCCGGACACCTGCTCGGCACGGGCTTTGGCCCGGAGCGCGGCCCCGAGCCGTGCAGCCTCCACGCCTGCCTGCAGCATGTCTCCGGTCAGACCTGCCACCCACATCCGGGCGGCCGACAGGCCCGGCCCCAGCATCCAGCCGTCGTGCTGCGCCTGGCCGCGAGAAACGCATCCAGGACTCGCAGCAGGGTCACCGTGGCCCGCCAGGCGACATCATGGAGCCTCCGCTCACGGACGTCACCAGCCGCGGAGGCGGACGGGCGGACCGAAGAACCAGAATGCGTGACATCCCCGTTCAAGAGTTAGGAATCAATGCAGAGCGTCAAACGACCGAGGACGGCCGAACTGCTCGATCTCCAGCGCCATCCGGAAGGGGGCTGGTACCGGGAGACCTGGCGCAGCGAGATCACCACGCATCCCGAGGGATATCCCAGCAGCCGCCCCACCTGCACGGCCATCTACTTCCTCCTGGAGGCCGGGGATCAATCTCACTGGCACACGGTTCGCTCTCCCGAACTCTGGCTGTGGCACCGTGGTGGGCCCCTGCGCCTCGAGCTGGGAGGAGCCGGCGCAACACCGGATGCCGAGCCCTCCACGGTGGTGCTGGGTCCCGACCTGTCGCGTGGTCAGCAGTTGCAGGCCGTGGTGCCGGCCGGGTGCTGGCAACGGGCGCAACCTGACGCCTCCGAGGAGGTCCTGGTGAGCTGCATTGTTTCGCCGGGTTTCAGCTTCGACGACTTCCACATGCTGCCGAAGAGTTGACGGTTTTCAGCAGAGCGGTCAGGGGACGTCGGTCGGGTGGACGATCTCGGTGATGCCGCGTTCGGCCAGATGCGCGGGGTCGCGCGCCCGGTCGGTCAGCACGGCGGTGGGCCGTACGCCCTGGGCGACGAGGCGGGCCCAGGCTTCGAAGAAGGGCCCGCCGGGGGCGGCGACGGACCGGTCCGGGGCGGTGTCCGGATCTCCGGGGTCGAGCAGCAGGGCGGTGGTGCGACGCAGCGGTACGGGAGGGGAAGTGCGGATGGCCGCGGTGAGCTCGGCGACGGCCTTGCCCAGGGGCTTGCGGGCCCGCTCGGCGGTGAGCAGCCCCAGGCCGTACTCGAGCTCGGGGAAGTCGGCCAGTGAGCGGGAGACGTCGTGGGAGCACCACCAGGTCACGCCGTAAAGGCCCGGGCAGCTCAGCGCGTTGGTGAGAGTCGACTCGGCGAACTCGGCGGCGTGCTCGGGCGGGATCAGCGGTGCGGGGGCGCCGACTTCCTGCAGCCAGACCGGTCTGCCGGGTTCTGCCCAGGCCCTGGAGAGCTCGATCTGGTACTCGGCGTGGTGCACCGTGGCGAGGCCGGCCCGGCCGTACCGCTGAGCGGTGCCGTTGAACACCCAGGAGTGCAGGGCGGTGGCGCCACCGAGCCGGGCGGCCTGAGCGGGGGTGAAGGGGTGACCGTCGCGGAACCATACGGCGTCGTACTCGCCGTGGGTGTGCAGCTTTCCGGGGGCGGCGCGTTCACAGACGCCGAGGAGCCGCTCCAGCCACTGCCCGGCCTCCTCCTGGGTGCAGACGTGGGGGTCGGGGTGCGGCGGCCCGGAGAACTGGTTGACCTCGTTGCCGAGCGTCATGCCGAGGAAGTTCGGCCGTTCGGCCAGCGATGCGGCCAGGGTCTCGAGGTAGCGGGCCTCGGCGTCGACGACCTCGGGATCGGTGAACAGATTGCGCCGGTGCCAGCTGTGCAGCCAGGACGGCACGAAGTCGAAGCTGGACAGATGGCCCTGGAGGGCGTCCACGCTGACGTCCAGGCCCTGTTCGGCGGCGGCGTCGACGAGTTGGCCGAGCTGGTCGACGGCACGCCCCCGGATGAGTGTGCGGTTGGGCTGGAAGAGCGGCCACAGCGGGAAGACCCGGATGTGGTCGAGGCCGAGTGCCGCGATGGACTCGAGGTCGTATCGCGCCTCGTCGAGGTCGAAGTCGAGCCAGTGGTGGAACCATCCCTTCGTGGGCGTGTAGTTGGCGCCCATCCGTACGGGCGGCGGTGTTACGGGGGATGCTTCGGTCATGCTTTCAGGGACCCCTCTCCGACGCCCTTGAAGAAGAACCGCTGCAGACAGAAGAAGAGCAGCATCATCGGCAGAAGTGCGGCGATCGCTCCGGCGGCCACCAGCCGTGGATCGTTGACCAGAGAGGAGCCGGAGAGCATCTTCAGACCGAGCTGCAGGGTGTAGTTGTCGCTGTCGGTCAGGACGATGAGCGGCCACAGGAAATCGTCCCAGGCGCCCATGAAGCTGGTGATGCAGACGACGGAGAGCGCTCCTTTCGCCGAGGGCAGGAAGACCCGCGTGAAGCGCTGCCACTCGTTCGCCCCGTCGAGTACCGCGGCCTCCTCGATCTCTCGCGGTACGGCGAGGAAAGCCGCCCGCATGATGAGGAGGTTGAGCACGGAGACGGCGCCGGGCAGCCATACGCCGATGAGCGTGTCGACCAGGCCCATGGAGCGGACGGTGAGGAACATCGAGACCATCACGGCCTCGAAGGGGAACATCAGCGTCGCGACGAGCACCGTGAAGACCGCCTTGCGGCCGTACCAGCCCGCCCGGGAGAGGGCGTAGCCGCCCATGGAGGCGAACAGGCAGTTGCTGGTGACGGCGAGGGCGCAGACGATGAGCGTGTTGCCCACGTACGGCAGGAGCGGGAAGGACTCGGCGACTCGGACGTAGTTGTCCAGCGTCGGCTGGGCGGGCAGCACCCCGCTGTAGACGCTCTCACCGCGGCCCTTGAGGGAGGTGAGGAACTGCCAGACGATCGGGCCCAGCATCACCACGAGCATGACGCAGAGCGTGAGGTAGCGGCTGGTCAGGCCCGCCGTGGTGCTGCGGTTCACCGCTCGTCGCCCTTCGACAGCCGGTGGCCGAGCAGGCTGAAGACCAGGGTGAGCAGGAACAGCAGGATCGAGATGGCGGCCGCGTAGCCGGTCTCCCCGGCGAAGCCGAGGCCGACCTCGCGGACGAGGAAGGGGAGCGTACGGGACTCGCCGCCGGGGCCGCCGCTCTCCCCGCCCAGGATGTAGACCTCCGTGAAGACGCGTAGCGCGGAGATCGCCGAGAGGGTGCCGACGAGCAGCATCATCGGCTTCACGGAGGGGATGGTGACGTGAAGGAAGCGGCGTAGCACGCCGGCTCCGTCGATCGCCGCGGCCTCGTGCAAGGAGGGCGGCACGTTTCCCAGAGCGGCCAGGTAGAACACCATGTAGTAGCCGAGGCCCTTCCAGACGGTCACGATCATGGCGGAGAACAGCAGCAGCGTGCCGTCGGTGAGGAACGGCAAAGGCTCGGAGACGATCCGCACCCTGCCCAGCACGGTGTTGATGAGGCCGTCACTGCGCAGCAGCCACTGCCACATCAGACCGACGACGACGGCCGAGGCGATGACGGGGGTGTAGAAGGCGGAGCGGAAGAAGCCGATACCGGGGATCTTCCGCTCCACCAGCACGGCGAGCGCCAGCGGCAGCAGCACCAGGGCCGGAACCACCACGACCGTGTACAGGACACTGTTGAGCACCGCCGTCCAGAACGCCGGATCGTCAAGGGCCCGCAGATAGTTGTCGAAGCCGACGAAGGTGCCGCCGCGCAGAATCTGAGCGTCGGTCAGGGAGAGGATGACGGTGTTGACGAACGGCCAGAAGCTGAAGGTCAGCACCATGGCGAGGCCGGGCAGCAGGAACAGATACGGGGTCCACCAGCGCCGGTGCACCAGGCCGTGCTCGGTCTCCATCTCCTGTGCCCGCCGCTTGGCCTCGCGGATGGCGTGCCGGTCCTCGCGCCGCTGCCCGAGGAGTGTCAACGTCACGGTCGCTGCCCTTACTGCCCCTGCTGCTTCCGCTGCTTGGCGAGGATCTCGTTGGCCGCGTCCTCGGCCCGTTCGACGGCTTCCGCCGGCGCCAGGTCGCCCTTGACGGCCTTGTGCATCTCCCGGACCACGGCTTCGCCGACCTGGGTGGTCCACTCCACAGGGGTGTTGGCGTCCAGCTCGGCCTCGCGCAGTTCCTCGGCGCCGATGACCCGGGCCATGGTCTCGGGGTCGGTGCCGTCGCCCTTGTCGGAGAAGTACGGGTCGTCCAGGCCCTTGGCGTTGGAGGGGTAGATCGTCGCCTCCTTGGCGAACGTCACCTGGTTGGGGCCGTTCGTGACCCACTTGGCGAACTCGATCGCTGCGTCCGCGTGCTGGGTGTCCTTCTTCACGCCGAGCGACTGGGTGTAGATCCCGATGTGGCCGAGCACACCGGTGATGGCCTCGGCGACCGCGGTCTGCTGGTACACCTTGGGCGCGTTGTCCTTGATGTCCTTGATGAAGCCGGGCGAGCCGGGGCCGAAGACGATTTTCCCGGAGCCGTAGAGCTGGTTGATGTCCTGGGAGCCGGTCAGCGACTCCTTGGGCATGGCGCCCTTCTTGTACAGGTCGCGCATCCGCTCGGCCCATTCGACGGCCTCGGGGGTGTCGAAGGTGAAGGTGTTGCGCTTGGCGTTGAGTATCGGCACGCCCATCTTCTGCCAGTCGCCGGGGAGTCGGCCCTGAGGGTCGGCCATGAAGGCGGCGTACTTACCGCCGGATTTGTCGGCGATCTGGGCGGCTTGGTCGAAGAACTCGTCGACGGTGGTCGGCGGCTTCTTCCCGTCCAGACCTGCCTGGGCGTAGAGCTTCTTGTTGAAGGTGAGGATCTCCGGGGTGACGTACCAGGGGTAGGCGAAGACACCCTTCCGGCCCGGCAGTTGGTACTGGTCCCAGGCGCCGGGCACGAAGTCGGCCCGGGCCTTGGGGTCGAGGGTGCCGATGTCCGCGAGCATGCCGCGGTCGGCGAGGAGCTGGAACGAGTCGGTGTTCAGGTTGATCACATCGGGCAGCGCGCCTGCCTGGGCGTCGGCGACCAGCTTCTCGTTGTAGCCCTCGCCCGGAACATCCTCCCACTTCACCTTCACATCCGGGTGCTTCTTCTCGAATGCTGCGACGACGCCTTCGATGTAGTCGGTGAAGGTGGGTTTCAACTGCAGCGTCCGGAAGGTGATCTGACCGGATATCTTTCCGCTGCGCCGCGGCTGGTCGTCCGAGCCGTCAGCGCCGCTGCCGGTCACCCCGCAGGCGGCGGTGGCCAGCAGTGATCCGGTTACCAGGGCAGCGGTGGACACGCGGGCAAGTCGCCTGAGAATCATGGTCGTTCCTCCTCGCTGAGGAATTGGCGCCGCCCAGACTGGAACCTGACACGTGGTCTAGTCAACCCTGTGCACCGGGGTTTGACAGCGGAAACTAACGCGGTTTAGCTGGTGGGAACTAATGCGGTTTAGAAGATTCCCGCCGGAAGCGTCCGAAGCGTCCGACGGCAATCCTGGTCCCCGGGGGCGAACATGGCGGCGCGCAGGCCCACCATCAAGGACATCGCCCGGCAGGCCGGGGTGTCGGAGAGCGCGGTGTCCTTCGCACTCAACGACCGCCCCGGTGTCTCACCGGGCACCCGGGACCGTATCCACCGCGTCGCCGAGCAGTTGGGCTGGCGGCCCAGCAGCGCGGCCCGCGCGCTGTCCGGCGAACGCACCGGCGCCGTGGGCCTGGTGCTGGCCCGCCCGGCCCGTACGCTCGGCGTCGAGTCGTTCTTTCTGCAGCTGGTCTCCGGGGTGCAGGAGGCGCTGGGAGAGCGCCACGTGGCGTTGCTCTTCCAGGTGGTCGAAGACGTGGCCGCCGAGTGCGAGCTCTACCGTCGCTGGTGGGCGGAGCGCCGGGTCGACGGGGTGCTGGTGGTCGACCCGCGCATGTCCGATCCGCGTCCCGGGCTCCTGGCCGAGCTGGGGCTGCCCGCCGTCGTCGTCGGCGGCACGGAGAGCGGAGAGCGGGTCTCCGCGGTGTGGGCCGATGACACCGCGGCGATGGCGTCGATCATCGACCATCTCCATGGGCTCGGGCACCGCCGCATCGTGCATGTGGCCGGTCTCTCCGGTCTCATCCACACCGAGCGCCGGATCGCCTGTCTGCGTGCCGAGGCCGCGGCACGGCGCCTGGACCCTGCCGAGGTCCGCTCGGTAGGCACGGACTACTCGGACGCAGAGGGTGCCGAAGTCACCAGGCGGCTGCTCGAGGAGGACACACCCCCGACCGCGATCATCTACGACAACGACGTGATGGCGGTCGCTGGGCTCGCCACCGCCCTGGAGTGCTCGGTCGCGGTGCCCGGCGAGCTCTCCGTGGTCGCCTGGGACGACTCGGCGCTCTGCCGGGTCACTCACCCCCGTCTCACGGCCTTGGTCCGGGACACCGCCGCCTTCGGCCGGCTCACCGCCCAGGAGTTGCTGGCGCTGCTGGACGGCTGCCCGGCCCGCAGCGTCCAGAGCGATCTGCCCCGTCTCGAGCCCCGGGACAGCACCGGCCCGGCCCCGGCCTGATCACGTGACGTTGGAGAAGGAAAGGGCGGTACGGAATCTTGAACGGCATGAGCGCCACAGCACCGCCGATCGTCCCCCCTGCGCCTGATGTTCCCTGGCAGGACCGCGTTCCGTGGCGCGGGATCAGTGCCGGGACCGCCGGGGTGCTGCTCGCCGGGATCAGCCTCGTCATCGGCTGCCGGGCCGCGGACTCCGACGGCATCACGCCCGTCACGCAGGTCCTGGCCTTCCTGCCCTGGCTCCTCGTTCCGGCGGCCGTGGCGCTGCTGCTCGCCGCCCTTGCCCGCTGGCGCACCGGTCTCGGGTGGGCCGTGGTCGTGCTCGCCGCCACGGGTTGGTTCGTGCAGCCGTACGGAGCCGGGGCCACCGAGGCGCGCGGGCCGACCG
This sequence comes from Streptomyces sp. KR80, assembly GCF_052245555.1. Taxonomy (NCBI): domain Bacteria; kingdom Bacillati; phylum Actinomycetota; class Actinomycetes; order Kitasatosporales; family Streptomycetaceae; genus Streptomyces; species Streptomyces sp. KR80. The sequence continues at coordinate 26,262 of NZ_JBQQCD010000013.1, read as the reverse complement.
TCGCCGAGCTCACCGTACTCACCTCCAACCTCGAGTACGGCGGTGCCACCCGGGATCTGATCGCGACCATCCGGCGCGAGAAGCCGGATCTGATCTTCGTCCAGGAATGCGACTTCGCTTGCGCCGACATGCTCGACAGCGAGGTCCCCCGCTCCGCCTATCCTCATCGCCACTCGGTCACAGCAGAAGGCGTCGAGGGCTCGGCACTCTTCAGCACCTTCCCGCTGCGCGAGACCGACGGCGTGGCCGGCGCCCTCGCCATGCCCGGCGCTGAAGCGGAGGTCGCCGGCCGCCCCGTACGCATCCAGCTCGCCCATCCCATGCCCCCCATCCCCGGCCTCGTCGACACCTGGCACAGCGAGCTCGGAGCTCTCGCGGACTACGCCGCCGCTGGGAAGGGACGGTCCACGATCATCGCGGGAGACTTCAACTCCGGTCAGGACCACGCCGCGTTCCGTCGCATCCTGGACACCGGGCTGTACGACAGCGCCCGGCTCGCGGGCGAGTCCCGCGCCCCGTCCTGGCCCGCGACCATCCCCGCACCGTTGGGCGCGCAGCTCGACCATGTCCTGGTCAGCGAGGACTTCTCGGTCCAGTCCGCCCGCTTCCTCGAACTGACCGGCACCGACCACCGATCGCTGTTCGTCCGCCTCGGGCTGCACCGCTCCTAATTCTCCAGCGAGGCCGCAGCACAGCGGGAAAGTGCACGAGCTGCCGTGTCTCGCACGCAAGGGGTTGACGCGGGGATGCCACGTCTCCACACTCGGCTACCGACTCGTCGGCGCTGACTAGCCGTCACCCTCTCGTCACCGCACCGCACCAAGAGCTTTGAGCGTGACTCGACAACGTTGTCAGAAGCCTGTCCGTGATGGAGGCACCCGCATGACGACACCCCTGAACGCTCGGTTCTCGCGGCGCGCTCTGCTGCGCACCGCGGCAGGCGCCGGAGGGGCGCTCGCGATCGGCGGACTCGGCACGCGGCCCGCTTTCGCCGCGGCGGCGGCGCTGGGCCCGCCCGATCCCGCGCTGGCCAACGAGGTCCGGCAGGAGTTCCTCACCGCCTGGACCGCGTACCGCCGGCTCACCTGGGGCCGCGACGAACTGCGTCCGGTGAGCGGCACCGGCTCGGAGTTCTTCATCAGCGGCGTGCCGCTCGGCCTGACCATCATCGAGTCGCTCGACACGCTGTACCTGATGGAACTCGACGGCGAGCTGGACGCGAGCATCGCCTGGATCAGCGGCAACCTGAACTTCGACCGCAACGCCAGTGTCCACGTCTTCGAGGCGATCATCCGGCTGGTCGGCGGGCTGCTCTCCGGGTACCACGCCACCGGCAACGGCGTGCTTCTGACCAAGGCCCGGGACCTGGCCGACCGGCTGCTCCCGGCGTTCACCAAGTCGCCGACGGGCGCCCCGTACCGGTACGTCAACCTCCGCACCGGTGCCGTCTCCGGGAACCAGGTGCCGCTGGCCGAGATCGGCAGCAACATCACCGAGCTGGGCTGGCTGTCACAGCTCACGGGTGATCAGAAGTACGTCACCGCGGCGAAGCGGGCGCTGCGGGCCGTGTACGACCGGCGCTCGTCGCTGAACCTGGTCGGCACGACGCTCAATGTGGACACCGGCGCCTGGACCGACGCCACCGCCCGCATCGACCCGCCGGTGGACTCGTTCTTCGAGTACCTCTGGGACGCGTACCAGTTCCTCGGCGACACCGAGATCCGCGGCTGGTACCAGACGCTGACCGCAGCGATCCTGCAGCGCCTCGGCGAGACCTACAACGGCCGACTCTGGTTCAAGTCCGTCAATATGAACACCGGCGCGCTGGTCGGCCGGCACCAGTCGGAGCTGACCGCTTTCTACGCCGGGCTGCTCGCACAGGGCGGCCAGGTGAGCGAAGGCGAGTCGTACCACAGCTCGTGGGCGGCGGCCCTGGAGCGCCACAAGCTGCCGCCGGAGGGCATCGACTACACGACGTTCGCGGCGACGAGCAACGAGTACCAGCTGCGCCCCGAGTACGTCGACTCCGCGCTGTTCCTGTGGCTGATCACCGGCAAGGAGATCTACCGGGACCGCGCCCTGTGGCTGTGGAACGCCCAGGAGGCGCACTGCAAGGTCGCAAACGGCTACACGATCGTGTCGAACATGACGACGACGCCGACGACCAAGGGCGACCTCACGCCGGGCTACTGGTTCTCGGAGAACATGAAGTACTTCTACCTGCTGTGGGCGGGCGCACCGCGGTTCGACTACGCGAACAACTACCTCACCACCGAGGGCAACGTGCTGCGTGGCATCAAGCGAGTCGCGGCGCCATCTCCGAGCGGCACGTACCGGCTGGTCAACCGGGCGACGGGAGGGGCGCTCGATGTGAGCGGCGGGTCGACGTCCGACGGCGGCGCGGTGATCACATGGACCGTCCACAGCGGCGCGAACCAGCACTGGATCGCCACCACGACCGACGGGTCCACGCGGCTGACGAGCCGGCACAGCGGCAAGGTGCTCGAAGTGCCGCAGTCGTCCACGGCGAACGGCACAGCGCTCGTGCAGTGGGGACACAACGGCACCACCACACAACAGTGGACGCTCCAGTCCACCGGCGACGGGTACCACCGACTCGTCAACCGCAACAGCGACAAGGCCGCCGACCTCGACGGCACCCGCAACGGGGCAGCGGTGGTGCAACGACCGGCGAGCACGGCCACCACCCAGCACTGGCAGCTGGTGCGGGTGTGACAGACGGGCCGGACCGACCGGCGGGTCCAGCCGAATGCCTGCACCGGCTGGACCCGCTTCGTGCGAACGCCGCCCCATGCGGCGTTCTTCGGTCAGGAAACCGCGCCGCAGTCGGCGCCGAGCTCACCGAACCCGTAGTCGGAGACCAGCTTCTGGTTGGCGCAGGTGCCGGTGGCGTCCCAGCTGTAGAGGTTGCCGGCGGCCCGCACGGCCGACCCCGCGGCCTTCACGGTCACCTGGCTGTTGTAGGCGGCGGCGACGTGGTTCATCACGCCCTCGGTGGTGTCCGAGCCGACGCCGACGACGTCTGTCGAGGTCGGGGTGATGCCCTCGGGCGGGTCGGGCCAGCACCGTACCAGAGGCGGTCAGCGCGAGCGCCGCGGTGGCGGCACCGACGGAAAGAGCACGCGAGGTCTGATCGCGGACCGGCGCGCGCCACCCATCGCGAACGCGCCCGTCGCCACGATCGTCAGGCGCCGGCGCCATGAGGTGATGAGGCGTCAGCGGCCCGCTCCGAGGCCACCCTCGTGATCGCCGTGGTCGGCGAGTGCTGCTGATTCCGCCCCCAGGGCCCGACCCGCGGGCAGGGCAGGCTGCGATCAGTCGTTGTCGATGGGGATCGTGACGAGCAGGCGTGTCCCGACTCCTGGGGGACTGACGACCTCCATCGTGCCGCCGAGCACGTCCACGCGGTCCCTGAGGCCGATCAGTCCCGACCCTTGGGCCGGATCGGCTCCGCCGACTCCGTCGTCGCGAACCTCGAGCCGGAGAACCCCATCCTCCTGCTCGACGCCGACGTGGACCACCGAGGCTTCAGCGTGCTTGGCCGCGTTCGTCAACGCCTCCGACACGATGTAGTAGGCGGTCACCTCGACGCGCTCGGTCAGCCGCCTGGTGGTGCGTACGTCGAGCTCGACCGGAAGGGCAGACCGGCGGGCCAGCATCTTCAGAGCAGGGCCGAGCCCACCCTTAGAGAGGACCGCTGGATGCAGGCCCCGCGAGAGCTCCTGCAGGTCCTCCACCACGCCTGCCAGTCCCCGGCTCGTGCGTGCCAGCTGCTCCCTGAGCTCGTTCAGCTCGGGCGGCGTCGCGGTCTCCACGGCGCGCAGCTCGAGCCCGAGGGATACGAGATGCTGTTGCGTTCCATCGTGCAGATCGCGCTCGATGCGGTGGCGCGTTTCGTCGGCGGCGGCGACGATCCGGGCCCGGGAGGCCGTGAGCTCGGCCCGGCTCTCGGCGTTGGCGATAGCGGTCGCGATCAGTTCGGTGAAGTCCCGCATGCGCTCCTGCATGCCCTCCCGCTGCTGCTCGGGCGCGACCCACGAAGCGACGACCACACCCCACAGGCGCGCCTCGACCACGACGGGACAGCCGATCGACGTATCGATCTGCTGCTCGCGAGCCCACCGGGAGATCTCGCCCCCGTCCTTCTCGTAGTGGTCCACGCGCGCCGGCCCCTGAGTCCGTGCCACCAGCGCCGCGGCGCTGTCGTCCGCAAGCTCCCACTGTGAGCCGAGGGGCATTGCGGGGGCGCTGTGACTGCTCCAGGACCCGACCACGGTCATCGTGCCGTCGGGCTCGTAGCGGCCAATGGTCGTGTACTGCGCCCGAAGGATGCGGCCCATCTCGTCGGCCACCGCGCTGAATGCCTCGGCCGGCGAGCCGCCACGGGCGACGAGCGTCGCGACGCGCCGAAGTGCGGCCTGCTCCTCGGCGATCCGGCGAAGCTCGTCCCGGCTGTCCTGCAACGAACTCCCCATGAAATTGAACGTTCGTTCAAGTTCTCCGACCTCGCCCACACTGACCTCGGGCATGCGCACGGCGAGGTCGCCATCGGCGAGCTGGGTGGCCGCGACGGCTGCCCTGCGAACCGGCTGAACGATCGCCCGCGTCAGGTACCCGGCGAAGGCGAGGATCAGAATGACCGACCCCGCGAGACCCGCCGTCGCCCCGATGATCGCCCAGCGAGCGCTGTCGTCGGCGGCGTGCTGGTTCGCTGAGAGGTAGGAGCGCTCGTCCTCCGTGTAGCGCTGGTACTGATCCCGGATCGCGTCGATGCGCTGCCTGCCGTCCTCGGTAGCCGCGACGCTCTGCACGGAGGGGTCGTTACGCCGCGCCGCGTCGACGAGCGGAACCGAGTAGTCCTGGATGTACGACTCACCGGCCCGGACGAGTCGCTGCAACCGTTCCGACTCTCCGGGGTCGTCGGCCAGACCGAGGAGCACTCGCGACTGTTCTGGGTAGGCCTTGCGGGCGGCCTCCCAGGGCTCCAGGAATTCTTCCTGCCGCGTGATGACGAAACCCCGCAGGCCCGTCTCCGCGTCGATGATCAGCTGTTCCAGCCTGCCCACCTCGACGAGTTCGGTCTGGGTGTGCCTCGTCAACTCCGTCGATTCGCGTAGCTCGGTGATCGCCCAGATGAGTGCACCGAAGGCGAGGCCGACGCAGAGGGCGACGAGGGCGCAGGCCGTGGCCATCCGGTGCGTCAGCCCCCGCTTCGACCCCGCCCCCGCCCGCTTTCGGCCTGACACCTTCGCCGTCATGATTCGCCTGCCGGCAAGCAAGAATGGGATGATTAATCTAATAAATGCCTTCAATCTCACTCTACGGTGATGAAGAGCGGTGGACGAAAGCCGGGTGCGCCTAGCGCTGGCGGACGATGACGTTCTGCTCCGTGAGGGGCTTGCGAGCCTGCTCGAGCGGTCGGGTTTCGAGGTCGTCGGACTGGCCGGAGACGCGGCAGAGCTCATGGTTCTCGTGCGCGAGCGGCAGCCGGAACTCGTCATCGTCGACATCAGGATGCCGCCGGATCACGGGACTGAGGGTCTCGATGCGGCCCGAGTCATACGCGAGGAATTCCCGGGGATCGGGATTCTCCTGCTGTCAGCCCACGTCGAGGTCGAGCAGGCGATGGAACTGCTCGCCGGCGGGCAGCGCGTCGGCTATCTCCTCAAGAACCGCGTGACCGAAGTGGCCGACCTCGTCGATACCGTCCACCGGATCGCTCAGGGGGCCTCGATCGTCGACCCCGGTCTCGTACAGGAACTCATCGCGGCCCGCCACCGGGACGACCCGTTGGCGCTTCTCACACAACGTGAGCGCGAGGTGCTCGCGCTCATGGCGGAAGGGCGTTCGAACGCCGGCATCGCTCACCGGCTCTGGATCACTGAGGGCACCGTGGAAAAGCACGTTCGCAGCATCATGACGAGATTGCAGCTGCCGGAGACGGAGGACGACCACCGACGCGTCCTCGCGGTCATCGCCTTTCTGGACAGCCGCTAGGGTCACTCCGCGTGATCACTGGCCGTGCTCGGTGGCGTGAGAAGGTCACGGATCGCTCGCCCGGAGAGGTCTGACTTCGGCAGAAACGCCGTGGCGGAGCTGGTCGCGATCATGTCAGCGAAGTCCATCTCGCTATAGGCCGAGATCAGAATCACCCTGCGCTGACCGTTCCGTACGGCCGTGAGCTTCTGCGTGAGATCGAAGCCGCTCTCCTCTCCGAGATCGATGTCGACGAGCACCACATCGGGGTCGAGCTCGGCGGCCCGATGGAGAGCGTCGGCACTCGTCTGCGCCACGGCAACGACAGCGACTCCCTCGCGTTCCAACAGATCGCGGGCGACCTCAAGGAAGTGAGGGCTGTCGTCGACGACCAGACAGCGCAGTGACACGCTCTTAGGATCGCAGCGCGGCTCCGGCGTCGCATTGCAGCTAGCAGGCATATTCGGGGCCCGCTGGCCTGGGGCATGAAATGGGGGATCTCCGCGCAGACGGCGAGCGTCGGCAGCGGGATCGTGGTTGTCGAAAGCAGCTCACCTTGGATGCATCACCCGGATTCCTTGGATGATGGTTTCCAGTCGGAGGCGGATCATGTTCGCGAATCCACCCCGCGCACGGTCGATCGAAGAGCTCGGCGGTGCATCCATTCCGGAGCGGAAGTTTTTTGGAGTGGATGGAGTGCACCACGACGGTCCCGAGCCGGGACAGGCACCGAAGCACGGTGCGAGTCGCCCGGCCCGGGCTGAGAGATCCAGGCGCGAAGCGCCCGTTCGCCGTGCCTCATGGGCACTGCCTCCTCGGGCCTCCTCGGTACCCGCGGGGCGCCACCTGGTGATCGCCCAGCTGGCGGACTGGGGGCTCGACGAGCAGAGTGACGTCGCGCAACTGCTTGTCAGCGAGCTGCTCGCCAACGCGCTGCGACACGGCTGGGGAGAGCCGATCCTCACCCTCTCCAGCCACGGGAACACGCTTCGGTGCGAGATCAAGGACGATAACCCCACCCCGCCGCCGGCGCCTCAGATCTGCGACGCTGACCACACGGCGGAAGCAGGCCGGGGCCTGCAGCTGGTCCAGCTGCTGTCCCGCTCCTGGGGATGCAACGGCTGCTCCGCGGGAAAGATCGTCTGGTTCGAACTGCCGGTCCAGCCGATGAGTGCATCCGGCGCATGACCTCTCGCGTACTGCTACTGCGCGACGGGAGCCACGGCGATCAGCATGAACGGCAGCATGGATGGATTTCTGCTCGTGGACCGGATCACCGAACGGGCAGGCGCCATGAGCGGGCCGATCGCGCTCCTCGTCTGCCGCGGAACCGCTAACGGCGCACGCCGTAGGCCCGGATCGTAGTCTGCTCCACCGAATCGCCGTTTGCCGCCTCGGCCTTGACGCGAAGCGTCACGAAGTCAGCGTCCACGCGCTTGTCGAGCGGCCGCTCGCCGAATGCGTTCCTGGAGTACCCGGCGTTGACCTCGCCGTCGAAGTCCAGTGAGCCGCGAGCCGGCCGATGGCCCCGCTCCTTGTCCGGCACGACGCCGCCCAGCGGGGCGACCCGAATGACCGAGGCACAACTCCCTCCCGGGCCGCCTGCTGTGGGTCACCTCACACCGACGCGGGCTACGGGAGAGAAGTCACCTGCGCATAGCCTGCCGGTCACCCGGCTCTCTTAGAAAGCAGCCCATGCCTGCAAGAAAGCGGAACCTGTCGCTCCTCAACCGCCGCCACTTCCTGGCCGCTGCCGGTCTCACGGCCGCCGGGGTTGCTGCCACGCAGCTCACCTTGGTCGCCAGGGGGAATCCTGCGGGCGGCGGGATGTTCCGTCACGGAGTCGCGTCGGGGGACCCGATGCCCGACGCCGTGGTCCTGTGGACCCGGGTCACCCCCACCGCCGACGCACTGCCCGGCTCCGGTGCCGGACCGACGGTCGAGGTCCGGTGGGAGGTGGCCACCGACTCCGGCTTCCGCCGCATCGTCCGCCGGGGGAAGGCCGTCGCCGGCCCGGCGACCGACCACACGGTCAAGGTCGATGTCTCGGGGCTCCCAGCGGGGACGACGTACTGGTACCGGTTCAGCTGCGAGGAGCAGGTCTCAGGCGTCGGGCGTGCGCGGACGGCGCCCGCGGCGAAGTCCGCCGTACCCGCCCTCCGCTTCGGTGTCGTGTCTTGCGCCAATTACATGGCCGGCTACTTCTCCGCCTACCGCCACCTCGCCGCGCGCTCGGACCTGGACGCGGTGCTGCATCTCGGGGACTACCTCTACGAGTACGGCAACGGGGAGTACGGACCCGGCCCCGAGATCGGGCGGGGGCACGATCCGACCGGGGAGATGCTCACCCTCGCCGACCACCGGCGCCGCCACGCCCAGTACAAGACCGACCCGGACCTGCAGGCCCTGCACGCGGCAGCTCCGTTCATCGTCACCTGGGACGACCACGAGACCGCCGACGACGCGTGGAGCGGTGGCGCGGTGAACCACACGCCCGGCACGGAAGGGGACTGGTCCACCCGCCGGGCCTGGGCACGCCAGGCGTGGGGCGAGTGGATGCCGGTACGCGAGCCGGATCCGCGCCGCCTCTACCGTCGGCTCACCTTCGGCACCCTGGCCGACCTGTCCATGCTCGATCTGCGGACCTACCGCAGTCAGCAGGTCGATCCTGCGCGGCTCGGTGACGTCGACGATCCGTCGCGCACCATCACCGGGGACGAGCAGATGCGGTGGCTCAAGGACGGCCTCGCCGCCTCGAAGGCCCGCTGGAAACTGGTCGGCAACCCGGTCATGATCGCACCGGTGGTCTTCCCGCCGCTGCCGAGCACGATCAGCCGCCCGCTCGCCGATGTCACGGGCCTGCTGCCGCCGGACGGCGTGCCCTGGAACGTCGATCAGTGGGACGGTTACACCGCGGACCGGCGGGAGCTCCTGACCCACCTCCACGACCACGGCATCAGCGACACCGTGTTCCTCACCGGCGACATCCACTCCTCCTGGGCCGCCGATCTGCCGCTGGACGCCGGTACGTACCCGGTGTCGAAGTCCGTCGCGACCGAGTTCGTCTGCACCTCCGTCACCTCCGACAACCTGGACGAGATCACCCGCTCCGCACCGCGTACGACCTCGCTCGCCGTCGAAGAGTCGATCAAGGCGGCCAACCGCCATCTCAAGTACCTGGAGTTCGACTCGCACGGCTACTCGCTGCTCGAGGTCACGCCCGAGCGGGTCCAGATGGACTGGGTCTACATCAGCGACCGCACCGCCAAGGACGCGACCGCACACCGGGCCGCCGGCTGGCAGGTGCTCGCCGGCAGCAATCGCGTCACCCCCGTGTCCACCCCGCTCGCGCGCTGACCGCCCGTCTCCCGCACCCTGGAGTCGCCTTGTCCCGCCACGCCGACCCGTCTCACCTGTCCCGCCGTGGGCTGCTCGCCACCGTCGCCGGCGGGGCGGGGGGTCTCATCCTCGGAGGCATCGGAGCCGGCGCCGCGACCGCGGGCGCCGCCGACTCGCGGCTGCGCACCTTCGTGCTCGTCATCGACGGCTGCCGGCCGGACGAGATCCGTCCGTTCCTCATGCCGCGGGTGGCCGAGCTGCGGGACACCGGCACCACCTACCCGGATGCCGAGTCACTGCCGGTCATGGAGACCCTCCCCAACCACGTCATGATGATGACGGGCGTGCGCCCCGACCGCTCCGGCGTACCGGCGAACGCGGTGTACGACCGCGCCGAGAAGGCCGTGCGCGATCTGGACCAGCCCACCGATCTGCAGGCCACGACGCTGTTCGAGCTGTTCCGCAAGGCTGGGCGCACCAGTGGCACCGTGCTGTCGAAGGACTATCTGCACGGCATTTTCGGCACCCGTGCCGATGTGCAGTGGAAGCCCGAGCCGCTGGTTCCGGTCAGCGGGCACGCGCCGGACGTCTTCACCGCCGACGCCGCGATCGCCATGATCGATAACGCCGATCCGGACCTGATGTTCGTGAACTTCGGCGACGTGGACCGAGTCGGGCACAGCGACATCACTGGCACCACGCTCGAACTGGCGAGGAAGACCGCGCTCGCCGACACCGACGTCCAGATCGGCCGCGTCGTCGACCACCTCAAGGACACCGGCCGGTGGGCCAACAGTGTGCTGATGGTGCTGGCCGACCACTCCATGGACTGGTCCGTGCCCACCGCCATGGTCACCCTCGCGCCGGTTCTCGACACCGACCCGTTGCTGAAGGACCGGTACGCCATCGCCCAGAACGGAGGCGCCGATCTGCTCTACTGGACCGGTCCTGAGGACGAGCGCAGGCAGGCGGTCAAGCGGATGCGGGAACTCGTCGCCGCACAGGACGGGGTGCTCTCGGTGCACGACCCGTCGGAGCTCCGCTTGGGCGCCCGTGCGGGAGACCTCGTCGCGTACGTCCGGCCCGGTTACCGTTTCTCCGACCCGCGCCCGTACTCCAATCCGATTCCCGGCAACCACGGACACCCGGCGACGCTGCCCATCCCCTTCTTCGTCACCGGCGGCTCGACGCTCATCCGCCGCGGCGCCGTCAGCGACGCTCCCGCTCGAACGGTCGACGTCGCCCCGACGGTTGCCGCCCTGTACGGGCTGGGCCGCCCGTCCGGAGGCTGGGACGGCACGGCTCGCACCGACGCCTTCACCGGAACCGCCGCGCGCTGACCTGCACGGCCGCCTGACAGGGCCCGGGTCACACACCGGCTGCCCCCTTTGGTCTATGGCTTCGAGGTCGACCGTTCCCGTTAGGTCTCCCACCTTCTCGGCTAGGTCTAGACCAACTACTCTCGAAGCGCTTTCCCTGCCGGAGGGGAAACAGTGATCCCACGCGCTCCGGCATATCACTTCGCTCCATGCGCACATTGCCCGCTCGCGCACGGGCGTCGTTCCTGCTGACGGGGCCGCCGAGGCCCGCGTTCGCCCAGTTGTCCGCTCTGGTGGGCGCAGAAACCGTTCACCTGAAGGTTTGCCGGTCACGGGCGTGAAGCCCGTGACGAGGTCAGTCAGTGGGACCCGTGACGTTCCCCCGAAGGCGTCCCCCTGCGAAATCGGTCGATTCATCCAGACAAACACATCCGGGAGATTGCATGGCACTCTTGCGGGACAACACCCACCAACCAGCGCGGGACCGTCGTTCCGGTCGCTCCGGTTGGTTCTTCTCGAGGGCCCGCCGGTGGTACTCCGGTGTTGGCGTGGTCGCGGCCGCCTTTGCCCTGGTCATGGCGATCGCGCCGGCCAGTCACGCCACCATCATCTGGCAGGGCGGCGACAACCTTCCCGGCACGGGAACCTGCCCGGACGGCAGCATCACCTGGAACAACGATGCCCAGCAGGGCCGGGTGATCCGGTTCAGCGTCGTCGAACGGACCGGCCAGAACAGCGAGCGGTGCGAGATGGCCGTCGCCCGAAGGCTGCTGAGCGAGGGTCAGACCGTCTACATCGGCTGGAAGTCCAAGGTTGTCGTGCCGACGTCAAGCGGGTGGAACGGCATCCTCCAGTTGAAGAGCCACGGGGACTACGTAACCGGCCACCCTCTGAACATAGGCGTGAGCGGTGGACAGTTGACCCTGAACAACTTCGAGGACATCAACGGAGTGGAGACCAAGCGCACGGTGTGGTCCCGGCCTCTGCCGCAGAACACATGGTTCTCCATAATGCTGAAGATCCGCTACTCGGAGAACCGCAGCGTCGGCTACGTGCAGGTCTGGTACAACGGCGCGTGGCAGACGCTGGCCAACGGCTCGACCATCCACTACGGGCAGACGTGGGACGGCTCCGAGAACAACGTGCACTGGGGCATCTACCGCAGTGACGACGTCAACGGAACCCAGACCCACGACCTGTGGCGGCCCCGTATCGCCACCACCTGGCAGGAGGCCATCCCCAACGGCTGAGGCAGCAGCAACCCGCCCCCGCCCCGCCTGCGGCCCCGTCCGGCGGGGCGGGGGCCCGCTCGCGGCCTGCGGCTGACCACGGGTACCAGTAGCCCGTGCCCACGAACGGCCCCGTCCGGCGACGGCGAGCGAAACGGCCGGACGGGGCTTCCTGCCGTCGCCCTACACGTCGAAGACGGCCGCCACGGGCGCCTGATCGCTCTACCTTGCTCGTAGCCGGCGGGGCCGGGTTGGAGCGGCCCGGTGCATCCTCGTTCCCGCGAGCGTGACACCGTGATCACGTACTGACCGGGACACGAGCCGAGGGCAGACGCAGGCATGGGCCAGACCCTGGCGGAGATACTGGAGGCGGCGGGACGCGGGCGGTTCCCGCCGCCCGACGGCACCACGACCGTGGTGCCGCAGCCGAGCCGGCGCGATGCCGGGGTGATCGCCTTCACCGCGCACTCCGTGGTGTTCACCGACGAGGATCCTCGGTGGGTGCGTACGACGCTGGCGGCTCTGGACTGCGACGAGCTGGCCGCCGCCATGAACCCGCGGTTCCTGGGAGCCTTCCTGGACCGCACCGGGCGTTCGACCGACACGATCGACCTGCTGACGGTCGCCACTGCCCTGCCTGGCGAACCCGCGCTGGAGCTGCGCGAGATCGCGGATCCGGACCATCCACGGGTGATGCGGGCGCGAAAGCGCCGTGACGACGTGCGCGTCTGGGCAACAGACGGCGGCGTGCTCGTCCTCGGCCGGGGGGTGGCGGGCCGCTGGGAGGCGGCGATCGAAGTGGACGAGGGGGTACGCCACCGGGGGCTGGGTCGGGCGCTGGCGACGGCTGCCCGGCATCTCGTACCCGCGGGGGAACCGGTCTGGTCTCAGCAGGCTGCGGGCAACGCGCGCAGCGTACGCGCGTTCCAGGCCGCCGGGTTCCGGCCAGTCGGCGCGGAGGCACTGCTCATCGCCTCATAGGCCCGTGGTGCGCGGCGCGATGGGCGCTGATTCGCGCCCCGCATGACACACCGAGTGCCACCGACCGACCCCGTACCGCCTCCCGGGAAGCGGTGGCCGAGCAGTCGGCCGGAAACATCGGCGCGGCCGACGGTGTGGCGCTTGCAGGATGAGGGATCCGCAAAGGCGACCAGTGGAGGGGGCTGCATGCGCCACACGACCGTATCCGTCACAACGTCTTCGGTGATCTGGTCTCCCGCGCATCCTCGATTACGGCCGGGAGTTCACGGTTACCGCGGTTTCCACTTGGACCTGGGTGTTCCCCGGCGGCGCCTGGAGACGCCTGACGGGTTGGTGACCCTGCTGCTGATGTTCGAGGGCGGGCTGGACATCAGCCGGCCGGACGGCGGAGGCGACGGTGGGGACCGGTTCGGTTCGCTGGTCGCGGGGTTGCACACGCGGGCCCGGGTCGGCGCGCACGAAGGGCACCTGTACGGCATCGAGATCCTGCTGATGCCGTGGATGGCCTTCACCCTGTTCGGGACGCCCATGCACGATCTGGCGGAGATCATCGTCGAACCGGCCCAGGTGCTCGGTGGCCGGGCCGACGCTCTGACCACCGCGCTGTGCGCCCGGCCGGACTGGCGGGAGCGGTTCGCGCTGCTCGACTCGATGCTGACGCACTGGGCCGACTCGGGCCCCGCCCATTCCCCGCGGGTGGCATGGGCGTGGAGCAGGCTGACGGCCTCCGGCGGCCTGGTGCCGCTGGACCGGCTCGCGGCGGGCGCGGGCTGGGGGCGGCGGCAGTTGGAGTCCCGTTTCCGCGAACAGATCGGGCTGTCCCCGAAAGCGGCCGCACGGGTATTGCGATTACAGGGGGCGATGCGGCTGTTGATGCAGAGCGGCAGGCCGTCCGAGGTGGCCGCCGCATGCGGATTCAGTGACCAGGCGCACTTCTCGCGCGAGTTCAAGGCCATGACCGGCCTGACGGCGAAGGGATTTCTCCAGGAGTACGCCAGCGGGCCGACGTGGGAGCGCGTCGAGGGAAGGCCGACCAGCGTCCTGCTCGTCGCCTAGACCCTCCTGCGCCGTTTTTCCGGCACTGCGCTTTTCTTCAATACCCGGCCGTGGCGGGCGTGCCAGGATCCCTGACGTTCTGCCGCTCCAAAGGCACATCCGGGGGGATGCGGGAAGCCGCAGGTGAGCTCACCTGCCATGGCTTTCCGGAACGACGAGCCGAGATGGCCGCACCACTGGAGCGCGGCGGCGCACACGGCGCCGTCATCGACCACTCCTTGGTTGAAGGGGGAACTTTGAGGAAGAAACTCGCCGTCATTGTCAGTGCCACGGCACTGCTCGCTGCCACACCGGTCACGCAGGCCAGCGCAGACCCATCGATAAACCCGTCCTGTCCCTCTGGGTACGCCTGTTTCTGGCCGAACAAGAACTACGGCGGGAACCGGGGGAAGGTCTCGGGCAACAACGCGAACTTCCGCAAGCTGAAGAACTCCGCGCGGTCGTGCGGCAACAGGGGCTGGGAGGACTGCATCAGCTCGATCATGAACAACGGCAAGCAGTGCACGGTCTACTTCTACTCCCTGCGCAACTACTCGAAGAAGAGCCGCTGGCACAGCCTGTCCCGCAGGGACGCGGTGCCGGACTTCGGGAAGAAGCCGCCGACGGGTTTCAACGACCCCCGGTTCGACAACAGCATCAGCTCCAACAAGTGGTGCCGCTCGTAGTGAGCCGAGCGGCGAGGGCCGCGTGCTGCGCGCTGACGGCCCTGGTCACGGCCGTGCTGGTCGGCTGCGATACGTCGCAGCCGACCGGCCGGTCGGCCTCCCCGCTCCCGAAGCCGCCCGCCTTCTCGGGAAGACTCAGTACCTCGGCGGTCGATCTGGCCACCCACTCCGGTACCTGGCCGGCGACCCAGCGCACTCTCCAGTCCGCGCTCGACGAACTCGTGCGCGCCTGCCTGAAGAAGAAGGGATTCGGTTTTCCGGCCGATGACGTCGAGGCACTCACACCCCCTGAGGACGAAGCGGCGGCCATCGACCTGGCGGGCCGCCGGAAAACGGGATACGGCATCTCCGTGAACTCCACCGAAAGCACGGAGAATTCAGCTGAACTGCCGCCCGTGGACCGCTACTACGCCACCCTCTCCAAGCCGGAACAGCGGCGCTTCGACGAAGCGCTCGCCGGACCGCCCGACAGGAGACGGAAGGTGAGTGGCACGGGTTGGGGAGACGTACTCGTTCCGGAAGAGGGATGTGAGGCAGAAGGACGGCGCCAACTGGCCGGAGACGGCGTCCTCTGGGCGCGCATCACCTACGTACCGGAGAAGTTCGGCAATCAGCTGGCGGACCGGGTGGCAAAGGAGCCCGAATACACCAGAGTGGTGACGACGTGGCGATCGTGCATGAAGGCGCGCGGCCACCCCTATGAGGATCCCGATGGTATCCGGCCGCGACTGGAGAAGGAGTTCCGGACAACAGGTCCGACCGAGGCCTTCCGGAAGCGAGAGATCGCCGTCGCGGTGGCGGATGGTGAATGCGCGCTGCGCGCGCATATCCCATCGGTTTCCCTCGAGGTGCAACGCGGACTCGTCACCACCCTCACGCACCGCGAGCAGCGCACGCTCGCCGAGCTCGCGGCCTACCGGGACGCTGCGGTCGAGCGGGCCCGGAAGATCACGGCGACCGCGCAGAGCCGGGATCGCGCCGGATCGGCCCGCTCCCCGTAGAGAGGCGTCAGGCGCACAGGACCCAGGAGCCGGACGCGCCCACGCGGTTCGTGTGATCGGCGCGTCCGACCGGTGGGTCGTCACTCAGTTGACGTCCTGCCACGTGCTCAGAACGTCGCGAGACACCGTACCGACGCGCACCCGCTGAGGATGGTCGCCCACCTGGATGGAGGCGACCGGACTCCGGCCGGCGTAGTCGTAGACGTTGACCCGGTCGTCGCCGGCGATGGAGACCCAGCAGTGCTGGTCACCTGGCCCGTTCGTGGCCCAATAGGGACGGTCCTCGATGTGCGGGAGGGTGAAGAGCTTGCGGTCCGTGGGGTTGGCGATGTCGACCAGGCCGACGTAGTCGTCCATTGTCCCGGCCACGCACAGCTGCGTGCCGTCCGCGTTGATGGCCAGGCCATGGTGCGCGGAGTTCAGGACGTACTGGGACTTCCGCAGCGACTTCGCGTGCTCGCTCTGCGGCAGGCGCACCACCTCCGTCACCACCCCGCGCTCGAGGTCGAACACCACATAGCCGTGGAAGAACGAGATCTGCAGGTACGCCGTCTTCTCATCCGGTGAGATCGCCATCGGGCGCACCGCGGAGCTCATGCACGGGAATCCGGCGTCCTTCAGGGCCTGGCCGATGTCCCACTTCTTGAGAATGTCGAAGGAGGCGTTGTCCACGACCTGGAAGCGCTGGTCGCCCTTGGTGGGGTCGCTGAAGGGACAGAACTGCGAGGGATCGGTCGGCGTGTAGATCCGGCCGATGCTGGCATGGAAGATCCGTGACCCGTCCTTGCTGTAGTTGCTCTCGTGCGGCGTGTCCCCCGACTCGAACTGCCGCAGGCGTCGGCCCGTCTCGATATCGAGTTCGTCGACGTGGTTGGCCGTCGAGTCCGACACGAGCAGACGCGTGCCGTCCGGCGATACGTTCATGTGGTCCGCGCGCTGGCCGTGCATCGCGAAACGCCACACGATCTTGCCGCTGCTCAAGTCGATGCCGACCACGTCGGCGAAGCTCGGCCGCGAAACCGCGAGCAGCCGGCCGTCACGGGTGCTGAACATGTCGTCGACGTACTGGTCGTGGCCTTCACCGACCGCCTCACGGATGGCCAGGAAGAACGCCAGCCGCACCGGATTCAGATAGATCTCCGCAAGCCGCTCGGCCTTGTCCGGGATAACGTTCAGCCGCTTGATCTTCGTGAAGGACTTGGCGTCGATGACGTCGGCGGTCCCGTCCCAGTTGTTGCCGACGTACATCACTTTGCGTTCGCCGCTCGCCGCCGTGGACACGGTCGAAGTCGGGGCCGCACCCGCCGACGCCTGAACGGTCTGGTTGGTCACCACAGCGAGCAGGGTCGCAGCAAGGACTGCCGTGGCACGGCGCATGAGGATCTCCTAGGTAGTCACGTTCTCCAGTAGCAGTTGCCGCAGCCCCCGTCGTCGGTTGCCGGAACAGCTGTTTCCGGCGGCACGGTTGCCGATAACCGGCGCTCCGCCGACGGACATGTCCGGTGTGTGCCGATGTGTTGTCCTGACAGCGCTCGGGCCGTGAACTCACTCATCGCTTCGCTCCCGCTTGTGCCGGAATGAAGACCGGTAGCCCCGGCTCACCCGTCTCGACGTCGAGGATCGCGTGGTGGTCGGGATTCCCCGCGAGGTAGGACTGGTTGGCGACCAGAATGCGGGTCCCGAGAAAGGCGGCGCTGGACGGCGAGTCGAACGCGGCCGAGGACCCGTTCTCGCCGGTCAGCGGCAGGTCGGGGAATCGCTCGAGCTCTGTGCCGCCGGGCGTGATGACAGCGATCTGCGAGCTGCCGACCAGGCTGATGTAGATCCGGCCGGAGCGCGCGATGGCGAAGCCGTCGGGCAGGTCGCCGGGGCGGCTCTCCCAGACCGTCCGCAGCTCGCCTGCGGTGCCGTCGGGTCGGATCGGGACGGCGTACAGCTTCCCGGTCGTCGGATTCGGTTCGCCCAACCCGGCCGAGCTCTGCTGCGTCACCAGCAATGTGGCGCGGTCCCCGGCCAGCGCGATGCCGGTCGTCGAGAACGGCCCGCCGTCGAGCCGACGGTCGGCCAGCCAGAGCTTCGCCGCACCGCCACCGGGCGGCACCCGCCAGATGACCGACTGGGCGTAGTCGGTGACGTAGAGGCTGCCGTCCGGTCCCCAGGCGGCGAAGTTCGGGACGGCCGGGTCGTCGGTCAGCCGGGGCGAGCAGCTGGCGACCGGTTGCAGCGGCGCACAGCCGGGCAGGTCGGGAAAGGTGGCGTACGAGCTGAAGGCGCCGGTCGCCGGGTCGAGCAACAGCGCGCGGCCGGGGCTCTTGTCGAGCAGCACCAGCCGCCCGGACGCGTCGCTGATCGCCACCTGGACGCCGTGAGCGCCCTGGAGGTGCTGCCCGGGCACGGTCCAGGAGCGCTGCAGCGTGCCGTCCGCGGTCCACTCGAAGACCCGAGAGGGGACGCGGTCACCCTTCGGATCGGTGTAGGTGCCGGCGTAGACCCGGCCGTTCGGGTGGACGTACGCGGTGGCCGGGAAGCCCGGTGCCGGGACGAGGGAGAACACCCGGGTGTCCCAGCGGGGACGGGCTTCGTCCGCGAAGGCCGGGGCGGCGACGCGGGAGACGGCCGCGCCCACCAGCACGGCGAGGGCGGCGCGCCGCTTCACAGTGACTCCCTTATCTCGGCGGAAGCGCGCTCGCCGGAGCGGACGGCGCCGTCCATGAAGCCGTTCCAGAAGGTCGAGGTCTCGGTCCCGGCCCAATGCACCCGCCTGAACGGTTCGCGGATCGCCGCGCCGAAGTCGTACGTCGTGCCGGTGCCGGCCACCGACACCGGGCCGCCCAGCGTCCACGGCTCACGGGTCCAGTCCTGCTCGAAGTACTCGATCGGCGCGAGCGCCTGAGGGCCGACCGCCGTGGCGAAGTTCCTGAGTGCCGCGGCGCGCCGAGCCTGGGGACGGTCGCGGTACGCGCGCCACGCGTGACCGCCGATGAAACCCATGAGCACCCCCGGTGCACCGTCTCCTGGCGGGGTGTTGTCGAACATCGACCGGACGGGGCCTTCCAGGTTGACCGCCATGCCGGACAGGCCGGCGGCGCGCCAGAACGGCCGCGGGTAGACCGCCTCGACCTTCATCAGGGTGCCGAGCGGCAGCCGTTGGAACAGCGTCTCGTGCTGCACCGGGAGCCGCGGGGTCCACTGGATCCGCGCGGCGAGCGGCGGCGGGACCGCGACGACGACTCGCTTGGCCCGCCAGGTGCCGGCGTCGCTCACGACCGTCACTCCGGTGCTGTCCTGGTCGATGCGGCGCACCGGGGCCTTCAGGACCACCCGGCCGAGCTGCTCCGCCATCCGAATCGATATGGCCTGAGAACCGCCCTCGAACCGGCTGTCCTGTGCACCGCCGGCCTGCCCGATGCCGCGCTCCAGGGTGCCGGGGTTGCGCTCGTTGCCGAAGCAGGCGATGTAGTAGAGCGTGAACAGCAACGACGCGTCGCGGGCCTCACCACCGTAGGCGGAGCTGAGGAAGACGTTGGTCAGCTCCCGCGTGCGGGAGTGCACGTTGTTCCGGCGCAACCAGCTGTCCAGCGTCTCGCTGTCGTACGTCGCCGCCTTCGCCGCGGCCCAGGGTGCGTCGACCGGCACCTCGCGCGACATACGGTTGAGCCGCTCGATCGTGAGCGCGACGTCGGGCAGCGCGAGCGGGTCGGGCGGAATATCTCCGGTGTAGGTCCGCCGGATGCCGTCACCGTAGTAGACGTTCTTGCCGGGCCGGGTGGCGGGGTACGGTGCGACCCCCACCTCCTTGGCGAGCGCGAGGATGTGATCCTGCGTGGGCCCCACGAACTGGCCCCCCGCCTCGACGGCGTGCCCGCCTCCGAGGTCGTGGTTGAGTGTGCGGCCCCCGACCCGGCCCCGGGCTTCGAGCACGGCGACGGAATGGCCGGCCGCCACGAGCCTGCGGGCCGTGGTCAGCCCAGCCAATCCGGCGCCGACCACCACCACATCGACGCGCCTGGTCACTCCGTCCGCCGAGCGGGTTTCCGTCGAGGCCGCTGCCTGCACGGCCGACGGCCCGGTCGCCGCCAGACCGGCGCCCGCCACGAGAGCGGTGCCCCTGCCGAGGAGCCGGCGTCGGCTGAGTCTGTTCACATTCATTGCTGCCTCTTGCCGGTGTGCTTGGTGGGGTAACGCGCGGTGATGCCGCTGAGGTAGCCGCGGAGCATGACCTTCGCTTCGTCGAGCAGGGCCGGATCGCCGTCGGGGTCACGGCGGAAGGCTTCCTGAGTGATCGCGTCGGCGGCCAGGAACGCCGCGTGACACGCGGTGGCGAGGGCCTCGTCGTCCTCGGCGAGTTGGAGCGCGAGCACCACCCGGCGGATGCCGTCGGCCATCCGGCGCTTGTGTTCCCGGTCGGCGGCGCGGGTCTCTTCGGTCAGGCCGCGGCTGAACCACAGGGCGCGGAAGCCGTGTTCGGTGCGGTAGATCTCCGCGTAGGCGTCGATCAGTACGCCGACCGGGTCGTCCCACCGCTCGGCGGACGCGGCATGGACGAAGGTGTCCATGAGGTCTTCGAGCTCGGCGAGATAGCGGGAGGCCAGCGCATCGATGATCGCGCCACGATCCGGGAGGTACTGGTACAGCGAACCGACGGAGACCTTCGCCTCCGTCGCGACCCGGGTCGTGGTCAGCGCCTCGGTGCCCTCGCGCACCAGGAGGCGTTCGGCGGCCTGCAGGACGCGAGCCAGCCGAGCCTTGGCGCGCGCCTGCTGAGGGGTGCGGCGCAACCTGGACGTCGGCGGTACGCCCATCGTGTCGGAGGGCTCCGGTTCGGCGCTCACTGGGCCTCCCGAGAAATGTGAACGTGACTTTGTTTCGCATTCACGCTAGCGTCGCGGCCGTGACGAGCTCAACCCCCGAACACGACCGGCATCGTGCCGAGGTGGCTGCCGCCTGCCGACGGCTGGCCGCCGAGGGCCTGCTGATCGGCACGGCGGGCAACGTCAGCGCCCGCACCAGCGATCTGGTGGCGGTGACCGCGACCGGTGCGGTGCTGGCGGAGATCACCGCCGAGCAGGTCACCGTGGTCGATCGCGACGGGAACGTGGTCGCCGGGAGCCTGGCGCCGACGTCGGAGATCGACCTGCACCTCGGCGTCCACCGGCGGTACGGCGCCGGGGCGGTCGTCCACACGCACGCCCCGATGGCGACCGCGCTGTCGTGCGTGCTCGACGAATTGCCCTGTATTCACTATCAACTTCTCGCCCTGGGCGGTTCCGTACGCGTCGCGCCCTACGCCACCTTCGGAACGCCTGAATTGGCCGAGTCGGTGCTCACGGCACTCGAGGGCCGCTGCGCGGCGCTGATGGCGAACCACGGCGCGGTGACGCACGCACCGACCCTCGCCAAGGCCGTGGAGCACGCCCTGCTCCTGGAGTGGGCGTGCCGCGTCTACTGGCACGCGGCTGCCCTCGGCACCCCTCGCGTCCTCGACAGGCAGCAGCAACTGGCCGTGATCGAAGCCGCGATCGCACGCGACTACGGCACCACACGACCTGCGCAGGAGGAGCATTCCCGATGACCGAGACCACCGAGATGACCGTGATCACCATGGGTGTGCATGTGCTCGACGTGCTCGTCCGGCCGGTCGAGGCGATCCCGAAGGGCCAGGACGCCGCACTCGTCCAGGACATACGGATGACCGCCGCCGGCACGGCCGGCGGCACGGCGCTCACCCTCGCCAAGCTCGGCGCCACGGTGCACAGCGCCGGCGCGATCGGTGCGGACCCCACCGGTGACCTGCTCGTCAGCCTGCTGGAGCGGTCCGGCATCGACACCCGGGCCCTCGTCCGCCGACCGGACGTGCCCACGTCCGCCAGTGTGCTGCCGATCCGGCCGAATGGGGAACGGCCGTCGCTGCACCTGCTGGGCGGGAACATCACCTACCAGCTGGACGACGTGCCCTGGGACCTGGTCACCTCGGCCACCCATCTGCACTTCGGCGGCCCTGAGCTGCTGAGCGCCGACGTGGCCACGGAGGTTCTGCGGCGCGCGAAGGATCACGGGGTCGTCACGTCCGTCGACTTGCTCGCGCCGGGGGAGCTGGGCGACCTGCGCATGATCGAGGGGGTGCTGCCCCACGTCGACTTCCTGCTGCCCAACGACGAGCAGGTGCTCGGCTTCACCGACGAGCGCGATCTCGTGGCCGCCGCGAAGAGGCTGATCGCCGCCGGTGCCGGGATGGTTGCCGTGACCTGCGGTGGTGACGGGGCGCTGCTGGTGGACGGCGACACAGTGGAGCGCGTTCCCGCATTCGCCGTCGACGTCATCGACACCACCGGGTGCGGTGACGCCTTCTCCGCCGGGTTCCTCCGCGGTGTCTCGCTGGGCCGGTCGGCGCGCGACGCCGCGGTGCTGGGTTCGGCATCCGCGGCCCTGGTCGCTCAGGGCCTGGGCAGCGACCACGGCGACTTCGACCTGACCACCGCCGACCTGTTCGCCGCGGCCACGCCGGTCCGAGACGTATGACGAGCGTCTGACGGAGCTGGACGCCGTCGGCCTGCCGGACAGCGGACGGGCGTAGGTCACGCGGGGGCGCAGCAGGGCAAGGACTGATCGGGCGAAGCCCATCGCCGCCCGGAGGTTCAGGCGGCGATGGGCTTCGCCCGGGCCGGGCCCCCGGTCTGCGAGCGGGAGCGCGGCCAGTGAGCGGGACCGCTCTTGGGCCCCGGCGGTCAGCTCTTCTGGCCGGTGCTGCGGCGGCGGATCAGGTACATGGCCCCACCAGCAAGGACAAGGGCCCCGCCGACGCCGGCGATGATGGGTGTGGCGGAGCTGCTACCGGTCTCAGCAAGGTCCCCGCCGCCGTCGCCGGTCTGAGTACCGGGTTGGTTACCCCCGGAGTCGTCACCCTCGCCGCCGTTCGAACCGGACCCGCCGGAAGACTGGCCGTCCGTCGTGCCACCGTCGGAGCCGCCGCCGTCCGAACCGCCGTCGGTGGCGCCGGAGCCGCCCGGCATGGTGCAGGTGGCCTCGGCGAGCACGATCTCACCGGATGCCTTCACCACACCGATCGCGGCCGGGTTCACTGTGTACGTCAGCCGGAGCGCGGTGGCGGCACCCATGCTGTCCGTTGTGCTCGCCTCCTCCAGGACCAGGTCCACGGTGCCGACGCCCGGCACCGCAACGTGCTGGCTGCCGGGCCCGTCGACCGTGACCGGCGTGCCGAGAACGGAGACCTTGTCGGCCAGCGCGGCCTTCGCGGTCGGCTTCTTGCCCTTCTCGCAGGAAGCGGTGGCCTGCAGAACGTCCGCGCTCAGCAGCGGGGTGGCGGACAGGCCAGGTGCGTAGGCCCGTACGCCGACCAGCTTGACGTCGCCCACCGACCGCTGCGCGTTCCCCTTGGCGCTGGCACGGGCGACCTCGGCCTTGACCAGCGTCAGGGGCTGCCCCTTGTTCGCACCGTTCACCTCGGCGGTGAGCAGTGTCCGCTCGGCGTCCTCGGGCGCGCTCACGTCGTTGAGCGCCGCCTTGACCGGAACCGTGCCGACGCCGTTGACGGAGACGTCAAGATCGGCGCGCGCCGCGACGGCGGTCGCCTTTCCGGTGGCAGCGGAGCGCTCCTCCGTGGGCGCGGCGTAGGCCGGGCCGGCCGATAGTGCACCGCTCACCACGAGGGCTGCGGCGCCCAGGAGAGCGGCTGGGCGTGCGGGCACGCCAAAGACATGCGTGTACATCTGAGAACCCCCACCAAAGAATTGGAGCCGCCGGCACCGCTGTGCTCAGGACAGCGCGTTCGCCGACGACCTCGACCGGCAGATCATGGCGCGCCGACAGCCACAGTGGGATATCCGCTACGGCAACTCGTTAGTAACTTTTCGGTTTCGCTTGGCAGGTGAGCGTCCCCGACATCCGGTACAAGGCCATGGTCGGGCTCGGCCGCGTACTGCCCCGCCAACTCGCGGCCCGATGGTCCGCCAAAGCGGGCAGCCGCCACCACTGATCACAGGGGCCGAGCGCGGACGCCGCGGTGGGGGGCACCTCTGCTCAGGGTGCATCACGATGTGCACGTAACGTTCGAGGGACTGACCTGGTACCGCCGGCCAATCGGCCGGAAATCAGGCGAGCCAGCTGTAGGGCAGGCGGAGGATCGCGGCAACACGTGCGGCAACGACCGGAGCGTGCGGCGGAACCCCACCGTCGGCAAGGCCGCAGCTCAGGTGTAGATGAAGGGACTGCAGCGTGGCGAAGGTGTTGAAGGCCCACGGTGGGACGGGGCCGGGGCCTCCACCGTCGAAGGCGTCCGCCACCACGGTCAACCAGCCGGTGGCCTGCTCGGCCGTCAAGCCGGGAGCGAGCAGGATGAGAGTGAGCGCGCGAGCAAGACGCGCATCCTCCAACTGCGCATAGCGGTAGTCGGTATGCGCGGCCGTCATCCGGCGGGCGCACAGTTCCAGCAGTTCGGTGCGGCGGGTGGGCAGAGCCTGTGCGAACGCGGCGGCCGCGTCGGCGCCGTGGGCGACAGCGTGCAGCCAACCCAGGGAGTCGTCCCAGCCGCGGGTGTCGCGCTCGGACGGGTACCAGGAAGAGAACCCGGAATACCAGCGCTCCGCGGCCGCCTCCGGCACGACGCCGGGGACGGTATGTCCGCGCGTGAGAACGCACCGCAGAACGAGCGGAGCGAAGGTTCGAGCCTGAACCTCAGGGTGGGTGAAACGGTCCGCGGCGGTGTCACCGAGATCTTCCAGGACCTCATCGAGGTGCCCTTCCTGGATCCAGCGCGCGGCGGCGCTGTAGGCGAGCTCGTCACGGACCGCGGGGTCGGGAGACACCAGCATGGCCGACAGCTCGTCGCCGAGCCGGGAGGGCGATACGGCGTCAGGAAAGGGGAAGCCATCGGCAGCGATCGACGGCCAGTGGACAAGATCCCAACTCACTGCGTCAGCCTTCCACGCGCCACGGAGCCGGGCAAGGAGACCTGGACACGAACGCGCGCAACAGCCTCACCAGCAAAGACCCGTCGCGACGGCGCGCCTTCCGCACCACCTCGCAGTGTTGGCGCCCATGCCAACCAGATCGGCGGGACCGAGCGAGGTGAGCTGGATTCCGTGGACCTTGGTGCCCAACTCGGCCGAAGGAGCCCGGCAACGACGTGTGCAGCGCAAACCGGGTCACGGTCGGTTCAATGCCCGGGTAGGCCCGCCTATCTGCCGATCGCGATGCTGTAGGCACAGAGTGCGACGACACCGGCCACGCAGGCGATGATCAGCCAGGAGCCGAGGTTCGTGCGTCTCCCTCTGCGCCCGGACCGCGGGGGCTTGCGGGACCGCGGTGGCTGCCCGGACCGCCGCCCGGTCCGACCAGACGCCGGCGGTCTGGGCACAACCGGTGCGGCATCCACAGCGGCCTCGGCGAGCAGACGACGGCAGGTCGCGGCGAGTTCGCCCGTTCCGGCGGAGAGTGGCATGACAGCCTCCGAACGCGCCGGGGCGGTAGTGCCGCCGTCGAGGATGCGGCCCGCACGAATGACGATCTCGTCCATGCCCCCCGCAGGAGCGAGACTGATCCAGCGCTGCACGTGCTCACCTCGGATGACCACACTCCCGGACCGGTCCCGGTACAGGGTGTGCTCCCGCCACAGCGTCGACGCCAACTCCCCCGCGATTTCCCTGAGTTGTGCCCCCATGACCCCTCCCCCTTCGCCATACGGCGAATCGAACAAGCATGGCACTCTAGCGCCAGAGGCACACCGCCTCGTCCATCGGGGCCCTGCGGCGTAGCCCGTAAACGTCGCGTTCCTGCTGGACAGTCCGGAGGGCACATTGGGGAGGGGCGAGACGCCTTCGGCGCCGTCCCGCTCCGCCACGGGCGTGCAATGATCACGATGCGGTCGGGGGCCGTCATCTCAGCACGAAACATGGCCGCTTCGGGCCGCACCACCGCAGCCGATCGACGAAAGGCCATCCGTGCGCAGGCTCGTCTACTACATCGCCACCACACTCGACGGTTTCATCGCCGGGCCGGACGGCGCCGACCCCACCGGCCCGAACGGCTTCTGGCCGATCCCCGAGGACTACCTCCGGCACATCGCGGCCGAATACCCGGAGACTCTGCCTGCCCCGGCCCGGGCGGCGCTGTCCGTCACGGCCGAAGGAACACGCTTCGACACCGTCCTCGAAGGACGGCGGAGCTACGAGATCGGCCTCGAAGCCGGGATCACCGATGCCTACCCCCACCTGCGCCATCTGGTCTTCTCTCGAACTCTGGCCGAGAGCCCGGACCCGGCCGTCGAACTGGTCGCCGACGACCCGGTGGCAACGGTACGGAGGCTGAAGCAGGAGGTCGGCAAGGACATCTGGCTGATCGGCGGCGCCGAGCTGGCAAGTGCCCTGTACTCCGAGATCGATCAGCTGATCCTCAAGGTGGGACCGCTGACCATCGGCGCGGGGATACCGCTCTTCTCCCACACGGCCGCGTTCGACCCGCGCAGCTGGGAACTCACGGACCACACCCTCTTGAAGAGCGGAGCGGTCTTCCTCACCTACGCGCGCGTCACCCACTAGGGCGTGTCCGACGGGTCGCGTGACCGAACTGCGCTGGTGTCGTTCCGGCCAGCGTGGGGCGAGGTGATCTGTCGGATCGGGAGTGGGCCCGGCTTGAGCCGTACTTGCCGAAGAACACGGGA
>NZ_JBQQCD010000012.1:0-195497 GCF_052245555.1 Streptomyces sp. KR80 | reverse complement strand
CTTCCTCGCTGAAGGGGATGGAGAAGGGGAGCGGGGAAGGGAGGGGAGGGTTGGCGGCCCCGGTGGGTTCCGGGGGGTCCGCCGCGTCGGCCTCACCGGTCGGATTCCGGCCATGTGAAGAGGCTTAGACCAATCTTGACGCGGTCTCAGAGGAGGTAAAGACTCCGGTCGCCCGGTCCCCGACCAGGAAACGGAGTCCTCATGAGACTGTTGCACCGCTCCGCGGCGGCGTTCCGAACGCGTACAAGAACCAGCACCACGAACAGATCCGGCCATCGCGGCGCGGCGGTGCTCATCACGGTCACGGCCTGCGTGGCGACGCTGGCCTCGGTACCCGCCGAGGCCGACGGGCCGACATACCTCGACGCCCGGGCACCCGTAGCAAAGCGGGTCGACGACCTCCTCGAGCGCATGACACTCAAGGAGAAGGTCGGGCAGATGGACCAGATAGCCGTCTCCCGCATCCAGGGCGACTGCGAGTGGAGCGGTGGCGACCTGAACGAGTCCTGCATGAAGTCGGTGATCGCTGACAACGCTGTCGGATCGATCCTCTCCGGCGGCGGCATGGCACCGAAGAAGAACACTCCCGCCGAGTGGGCCCGCATGGTCAACTCGGTGCAGAAGTACGCCGTCGAGAAGTCCCGTCTTCACATACCCCTGCTGTACGGCGTCGACGCCGTACACGGCCACAACAACGTGCTCGGCGCCACCGTCTTCCCCCACCAGATCGGCCTCGGCGCCACCTGGGATCCCGGCACGGTACGCGACTCCGGTGCGGCCACCGCCCGTGCCGTGGCCGCCACCGGCATCGACTGGAACTTCTCGCCCGTGGCCGACCTCGCCCGCGACCAGCGCTGGGGCCGCTACTACGAGACCTACGGCGAGGACCCGCTGCTCGCCGGAGCCCTGGCCGAGGCGGCCATCCGCGGCACCGACCACGCCAAGGGCGCGAAGAAGGTCGTGGCGACCCTCAAGCATTTCGGCGGCTACTCCGAGCCCATGAACGGCCACGACCGGGTGCCCGCCGATGTGTCGATGCGCTACCTCCAGGACACCCTGCTCGCCCCGTACCGGACCGCCGTGGAGGCGGGGGCGAAGACCGTCATGATCAACTCCGGTGCCATCAACGGTGTTCCGGCGACCGGCTCCCGCTACCTGCTGACAAAGGTGCTGCGCCAGCAATGGGGCTTCCGGGGCCTGGCCGTCACCGACTGGGAGGACATCCGCGCCCTGCAGACCAAGTACAAGGTCGCGGGCGACTACCCCGAAGCCATCGCCCTCGCGGTCAACGCGGGCGTCGACATGGCCATGGAGCCGTACCACGCCCAGGAGTTCACCGACGGGATTCTGGCCGCCGTTAAGCGCGGCCTGATCTCGGAGCGGCGCATCGACCAGTCCGTCGAGCGGATCCTGCATCTGAAGTTCGAACTCGGCCTCTTCGAGGACCCGTACGTCGACCCGGACAAGGCCGACGACGCCGTGCTCGGCGCGGACAAGGACCTCGCGCGCAAGGCGGCCGCCGATTCCCAGGTGCTGCTGCGCAACGAGGGCGGCACGCTGCCCATCTCCACCGGCGCCAAGAAGATCGTCGTCGCCGGGCCGTACGCGGACAACATCAACGACCAGGTCGGCGGCTGGACCATTGGATGGCAAGGGGTTCCGGAGGGGGTGAAGATCCCTGGTACCACCGTCCTCGAAGGCATCAAGGGGGCTGCGCCCAAGGGGACCGACGTCGTGCACGCGAAGACCGCCGACGATGCCGCGGAGCAGGCGAAGAGCGCCGACCTCACCGTTGTCGTGGTCGGTGAGAAGGCCGGCGCCGAGGGCCCGGCGGACACCCCGCGGCCGGAGCTCTCCGCCGACCAGCAGGCACTGGTGAAGTCGCTGAAGGCGAGCGGCAAGCCGGTCGTGGTCGTCATGATCGCCGGGAGGCCGCTGGCCCTGGGTGACGCGGCGGGCACCGAGGGCCTGCTCATGTCCTGGCTGCCCGGTACCGAGGGCGGCCACGCGGTGGCGGACGTGCTGTTCGGCAAGGTGAATCCGAGCGGACGGCTCCCGGTCTCCTGGCCCAAGCGGATCGGCAACGAGCCGATGTACTACCAGCAACTGCCGGGCACCAACGGCGGTCCCGAGTCCGCCTATGACGCCGCATACGCCTTCGGAGACGGGCTCTCGTACACGACGTACGGCGTCACGTCACTGGATGCCGGCCAGCGGTCCGTGAAGGCCGGGGAGCCGGTGAGGCTGAAGGCGACGGTGTCGAACACCGGGAAGCGGGACGGCGACCTGGTGGTCCCGGTCTACGTCTCGCGGCCGGTGAGCGATGTGCTGGCGCCGGCGCGCAAGTTGGTGGCCTTTACCAAGGTGCACCTGAAGGCCGGGGAGTCCAGGACGGTGACGCTGACCGTGCCGGCGCGGGTGCTTGCCGTCACGCCGGGCGACCTCGACGGCGCGGGCACACCGCGGGTCGAGCGAGGCGCGTACACGTTCACAGCCGGTGGCCGGACGGCGGATCTGACCGTCCGCTGAAGGCGCGCAGGGGGGCGGCTCCGGGCGCGGGCCGCCCCCTTCGGCGTGTGCACCCACCCCCAACCGTGCGGATGCCGATGGCGCGGGCGCTCACGGGCGGGACTACGAGAGCAGGCCGGCCAGCTTCCGCAGGGACTCCTCCAGAGCCGCGGTCGCCGAGTCCTTGAGCTTGCCCGCCATGAGGGACACCGCGGCGCCCGTGAACTCCCCGTCGATACGCACCCGCGTGCCGTCCCCGTCCGGTGCGAGGCTGTACCGCATCCCGAGGTTCACTCCCATCGGCCCCTTTCCGACGGTGTGCAGCAGCCGGGCGGGCTCGCAGGCCTCCACCGTCCAGGTCACCTCGGCCGGAAAGCTCATGAGCTTCATGTTCTCCTCGTACGTCGCCCCCGGCGCGAGCGTGGCGGGAGCGCCCGCTGGGAATCCGGTGTGCGTCGCGTTCCACTGCCCGTACCAGGAGAAGTCCGTCAGCCGGTCCCAGACCTTCTCCGGCGGTGCATCAATCCGTGCCTCCGCGCTGACCTCGGCCATGCGACCATCCCTTCTCCATCTGCTGCGTCGGGCGCCCGCGGAACGTAATCGCCCTGCCTCGAAGGCGCAAGACTGATGGAGCGTCAGGTTCTAGCACGCCTGCTCAGCGGGCGGTGACGTAGGCGGGCATGGAGATGGACGGGTCGAGGTCGTCCGCCGGGACCGGCGTGCCGTAGCCGCCTATGACCGGCAGTACGCCGCTCCAGTAGGGCAGCGAGACGTCCTCGGGCTCGTCGACGGGACCGCCGGTACGGAACTTGGCGGAGACCTCCTCCAGGTCGAGCCGTAGGACGGCGGTGGCAGCGAGCTCCTTGGCGTCGGCGCGCCGGGAGTCGTCGGCGCGGCCGGGGAGCACGTGGTCGACCAGGGCGTCCAGCGCGGAGGCGCGCTCGGCCGGATCCGTCACCTGGCGGGCGATGCCGTACACGACGACTGAGCGGTAGTTGAGGGAGTGGTGGAAGGCCGACCGGGCGAGCACCAGGCCGTCGACATGGGTGACGGTGACGCACACCGGCAGGCCGGGGGCCGTCGTACCGGCCATGCGCAGGGGGCGGGAGCCGGTCGAACCGTGGATGTACAGCCGCTCGCCAACCCGGCCGTAGAGCGTCGGGAGGACCACGGGCGCGCCGTCCCGGACGAAGCCGAGGTGGCACACGTAGCCCTCGTCGAGCACCGCGTGGACGAGCGCGCGGTCGTAGGTCGCGCGCTCCCTGGAGCGGGTCGGGACGGTGCGTTCGGTGGGCTCGTAGGCGGCGGGTTCCGACATGGCGATCTCTCTTTGCTCTAGTGCATAATAAGTGTTGTGCTAGGAGGATATCGAATCGAGGGGCGTCGCGCAGCCGAGATCGCCGCGAGTGTGGAGCGTGCCATTGGGGCCGGTGAGTTGAGCCCGGGGCAGCTCCTGCCGCCGCTTCGCCAGTTGGCGGAGCAGCTGGGCGTGAATCCCAACACCGTCGCGGCGGCCTACCGCGCGCTGCGCGACCGCGGAGTCATCGAGACCGCCGGCCGTCGTGGCAGCCGTGTGCGTTCCCGGCCGGCCAGCGCGCCGCGCGAGTGGCTGCGTGTCGACGTCCCGCCGGGCGTCCGCGATCTGTCGACCGGCAATCCGGACCCGGCGTTGCTGCCCTCTCTCGGGGAGGCGCTCGCCGTGGCGGGGTCCCGTTACGCCCGCCGCCCCGCTCTCTACGGCGACGCCGCCATCGGCCCCGAGCTGGAGGGCCTCGCCCGGGCCGCCTTCGACGCGGACGGCGTGCCGGACGGTCCTGTCGCCGTCACGTCCGGATCGCTGGACGCTATCGAACGGGTGCTGATCGCCCACCTCAGGCCGGGCGACGTCGTGGCGGTCGAGGACCCCGGCTGGGGCAGCCTCCTGGACCTGATCCATGCCCTCGGGCTGCGTGCCGCGCCCGTCGCCGTCGACGACGAGGGCCCGCGGCCGCAGGACGGCGAGCGCGCGCTGCGGCAGGGCGCCCGAGCGCTCGTGGTGACCGGCCGCGCCCAGAACCCCACAGGCGCGGCCGTGAGCGCGGCCCGGGCGGATGAGCTGAGGGCGATGCTGGCGGCCCACCCCGACGTGCTGCTCGTCGAGGACGATCACGGTCACGGCATCGCCGACCTCCGGCTCCACCCCCTGGCCGGAACCTCGGCTCACTGGGCGCTGGTCCGCTCCACATCCAAGGCGTACGGGCCGGACCTTCGGCTCGCCGTGCTGACCGGGGACCAGCTCACCGTCAACCGCGTGCGCGGCCGCCAGCGGCTCGGACCGGGCTGGGTCAGCCACCTCCTGCAGGACGCCGTGGTGCACCTGTGGGTGACGCACGCGGTGAACCCCCGGACCGTCGCCGCGTCGTACGACGCCCGGCGGGACGCACTGGTCGGAGCGCTGCGGGAGCGGGGAATCGCCGCGCACGGCCGCAGCGGGATGAACGTCTGGGTGCCGGTGCCCGACGAGACGGGGGCCGTGGCGCGGCTGCTGCAGGCGGGCTGGGCCGTCGCCCCCGGCGCACGCTTCCGGACGTCCTCGCCGCCTGGCGTACGGGTCACCGTGTCGCCGCTGGCCGACGACGACATTGGGCCGGTCGCCGACGCTCTGGCGGCCGCGACCGGCCCGGCTCCCACGGAGCGCTACGAGTGAGAGCCGCGACGGGCGACCGCCCGCAGCGACCGCGTCCGGCCCGCGCCGGGCGCCTCGCTCCGTCCGCTGCTCCCGCGCGCGCCGGTCCAGCGGCTCTGCGTCAGGGCGGCCCCGGTGAGCACGATCAGCGCGCCCACCGGTGTGTTCCAGGTCAGTCGCTCGCCGAGCAGCAGGACGCCCGCCGCCGTCGCGACGACCGGGATGAAGTACGTCACCAGGGTCGCGGTGGTCGGCCCCACCTCGGTCACCAAGCCGTACTGCAGCAGGAAGGCGAAGCCCGTGCCCGTCGCCCCGAGCGCCACCACGGCGAGCAACGGAAGGACGGGGAAGGAGGTCGGGAAGGAGGTGAACAGCGGGGTGACGACGGCCAGTTGCACCGTGCCGAGGAACAGCTGTGCCCCGGCCATCGAAAGGTTGGAGCTGCCCGTGCCACTGAGCGTGCGGCGGACGTAGATCCACCCCACGGCGTAGCTGAGTGAGGCGATCAGCGCCATGGCCGTGCCCGCTGGGTCCTGCCCCGAGAACCCCTGCCAGGCGCCCAGCACCGTCAGCACGCCGAGGAAACCGATGCCCAGGCCGGCGACCCGGCGCCGCGTCGGGCGGTCCTCGGACAGCGCGACCAACGACAGCGCCATGCCCCACAGCGGTGTGGTGGCGTTGCAGATCCCGGCGAGGGTGGAGGGGATCGTCAGCTCGGCGTAGGAGAAGAGGGAGAACGGCAGCGCGTTGAGGAAGAACGCGGCGATCGCGAGACGGCACCACGTGCCCGCACCGTGCGGCAGCCGCTCCCGCTTCACCGCGATCACCGCCGCCAGCACCGCCGTTCCGAACACCATCCGGCCGAGGGTGACCTGAAGCGGCGGATACGCCTGCGTCCCGACCTTGATCAGGAGAAAGCTGAAGCCCCAGATCAGCGACAGGAGGGCGAAACGGATACGCCAGTCGAGCGCGGGACGCCGGGCGTCCGGAGAGGGTGCGGCAGCAGACGTGGAGGAGGTGACCGGGGTGTCGGAGGAGCGGGGACGAGGTGTGGCGACTGCGCTCATGACCACCACGATGCTGGCCGAAACCTCGTAGAACAAGCGAGTATTCATAAGCGCTATCGCTTAGAATCGCTTACATGTTGAACCTGGACCGCCTCCGCACCCTGGATGCCGTGGCCCGCCACGGATCGGTGAGCGCAGCCGCCGACGGACTGCATGTCACGACCTCGGCCGTCTCCCAGCAGCTGGCCAAGCTCGAGCGTGAAGCGGGCCAACAGCTGCTGGCGAAGAACGGCCGCGGCATCCGGCTCACCGACGCCGGCCGGCTGCTCGCCGACCACGCGGCGCGCATCCTCTCCCAGGTCGAGCTGGCCCGGTCCGACCTGGAGGCGCACCGCGGCCAGGCGGTGGGCGAGCTGTTCCTGGGCGCCTTTCCCACGTCGGCGCGGGGTCTCTTCCCGGCCGCCCTGGCGCAGCTGCGCGCGGACCACCCCCAGCTGCGGGTGCGACTGCAGGAGATGGAGCCGGATGTGTCGCTGCCCCGGCTGGTGCGGGGCGACATCGACCTCGCGGTGGTGCTCGACTGGTACAACAAGCCGCTGTCGCTGCCCGACGGTCTCGCCAAGGCGCCGCTGCTCGACGACCCCGCGGACGTCGCCATGCCCGCCGACCACTCGCTCGCCGACCGCACCGAGGTCGACCTCGAGGAGTTCGCCGACGACGAATGGATCTCCTGGCCGGAGGGGGAGTTCTGCCACGACTGGCTGATGTTCACCCTGCGCGGCAAGGGGGTGGAGCCGCGTATCTCCCACATGGCCGAGGAGCACCACACCCAGCTCGCGCTGATCGCTTCCGGGTTGGGTGTCGCCATCGCGCCGCGCCTGGGCCGTGGGCCGGTGCCCGACGGGGTGCGCGTGGTGCCGGTACGGCACACCATGCGGCGGCACATCTACGCCGTGTGGCGCCAGGACGCGGACCGACGCCCCTCCATCCGGGCCGTTGTGGACGCACTGAGCAGGGCGGCACAGGGCGTCGAGAGCTGACCGCCCGCTCCGGCCGGGCCGACGTGAGCAGAACGACGGCGTGCCCCGCCCTCAGGCCTGCAGGATCTTGCGGAAGTCCCAGGAGACGACGGAGTCCGGGGTCAGCCGCAGCCAGGCGTGCCGACCGTCGTGCGGCATCCGCTCCAGGCCGAAGTACTTGGCGGCGAAGAGCCGTTCCGGGGCGTCGAGTTCCGGGCACGGCTCGCCGGTGCGCGGGGCCTCGCCGACGAAGACGCCGGTGCCGGAGAGCTCGACGCCCCGCAGCTCGCCGTAGTCGTGGCCGTCGTCGACCACGACAGCGAGGCGCGGATCGTTGCGCAGGTGGGCCCAGCGACGGCTGCGGGTGATCGAGTACAGCCAGAGCGAGGTGCCGTCCCAGGCGAACCAGAGGGCGCCGACATGCGGACTGCCGTCGCCGCCCACGGTGGCCACCCGGCAGGTGCGCTGCTCGGCGAGGAACGTGTCCAGCTCCTCCTGGGTCATCATGATCCGGCGGCCTCGCCGCTGTGTGACGACCATGACCGTCCACCTCCGCTGCCTGACGATGTGTCAGAAATAATGAGGGGTCGGCCGCGAGGACGCAATGGCGCTCTTCCGCCCTCGCGCGAGCGCGACTAGCGTCCCCCGCCGCGGGGGCCGCCGGACGATGGGGAAGACGCGTATGACCGAGCACGACCGCATCGCGGAGCTGCTGGAACCGGCGACCACCGCGGTGCTCACCGTGGAATGCCAACAGGGAGTCGTGGGACCGGACAGCGCACTTCCGGAGCTCGCCGGCGAGGCCCGTTCCTCCGGAGCGCTCGACAATGTGGCCCGGCTGGCCGCCGCAGCGCACCAGGTCGGTGCCCAGGTGCTGCACGCCGTGGCCGAGCGGCGCCCGGACGGGCGCGGCTCGAACCACAACGCCCGCCTCTTCCGGGCCGCCGAGCGGCTGCCCGTACAGCAGCTGACCGGCTCCACGGCGGTGCGGATCGCGGATCCCGTTCCGGTCTCGGAGAACGACCTGATCGTACGGCGGCTGCACGGGCTCTCGCCGATCGCCGGGACGGATGTCGACGCCCTGCTGCGCAACATCGGCTGTCGCACCGTGATCATCGCGGGGGTGTCGGCGAATGTCGCGATACCCAACGCCGTCTTCGACGCGGTGAACCTCGGCTACACCGCGGTGGTCCCCGCCGACGCCATCGCGGGCGTACCCCCCGAGTACACGCCCGCGATGGTGCGCAACACCCTGGCCCTGGTCGCCACGATCACCTCGACCGACGCCATCCTGGCCTGCTGGCAGCGGCCGCGCCGGACACACCGGCCGCACTGACGTGGCCGGTGCAGGCTTGGGCCGTGAACCGGGCGGGACGCGATGGCCTCAGCCCAGCTTGAGTGAGTCCCCGTCGACGGTGACCTGGGCGCCGGGCAGCGGCTGCGTGGCCGGGCCGTCCTGCACGCTGCCGTCCGCGATGGCGAACTTGCTGCCGTGGCAGGCGCAGTTGATCGTGCCCCCGGTCACGTCCTTCACCAGGCAGCCCGCGTGCGTACAGGTGGCCGAGAAGGCCTTGAACTCGCCCGCTGTCGGCTGCGTGACCACCACCTTCTGATCCTTGAAGATCACCCCGCCGCCTTCCGGGATCTGAGCCGCCTTGCCGAGCACCGCGCCCCCGCCGGCCTCGCCGCCCTCGGGCGCGGCGGGGTCGGACGGAGCCGGGGCGCCGCCGCCCTCGGGCTGCTGCGTCGTCCCCGGCCCCGATTCGGCGCATGCGACGAGCGCGGCAGCCAGACCGGCGGCCCCGGCCGCTGCGACCACAGTGCGGCGGCTCGCAGTCCGCCCCGTCCCCTGAGATCCCGTCATGGTGGTACGTCCCCTTCGCTGTGGGCGTCTCGGTGGCCAGCTCTCCGACGGCCGGTTCAGTGGATCTGTACGGACCGTGGAGCTCAGACGTTCACATCCTGAACCTTCTTCGAGGAAATCGAGCTGGAGCAGGAGCAGATTCTCGGCCACCGGCTCCTTCGACGCCAGGTGGGAGACCCGGGCGATCGTCGTACGGACCGGCCTGCGCGCCGTTGCCGAACTGTGCGCTCTAACCTGGGGGAATGCTCCCCGAAGTCACCGCCACCCGCTATGTCACGCCCTTGCGGGAGGGCGGCTCGCTGCCCGGCATCGTCGAGGCCGACGATCTCGGCACCTACGTCATGAAGTTCACCGGCGCCGGCCAGGGCCGCAAGACGCTCGTCGCCGAGGTGATCTGCGGGCAGCTCGGCCGACGGCTGGGACTGCGCGTGCCCGAGCTCGTGGGCATTCAGCTCGACCCTGTGATCGGTCTCGCCGAGCCGGACCAGGAGGTGCAGGAGCTGCTGAAGGCCAGCGGTGGTCTCAACCTCGGGATGGACTACCTCCCCGGTTCGATCGGCTTCGACCCGCTCGCCTTCGAGATCGGCTCCCAGGAGGCCGGGCGCGTGGTCTGGTTCGACGCGCTGATCTACAACGTGGACCGATCCTGGCGCAATCCCAATCTGCTGGTCTGGCACGGCCGCCTCTGGCTCATCGATCACGGCGCCACCATGATTTGGCACCACAATTGGCCGACCGCCGGCTCCACGGTGGCCAAGCCGTACGACGCCTCCGACCATGTCCTGGCCCCGTACGGCCCCGACATCGAGGCGGCCGCCGCCGAGCTGGCGCCGCTCGTCACCACGGACCTGCTGGCCGAGGTCGCCGCGGATGTGCCCGACGCATGGCTGGTGGACGAGCCGGGCTTCGCGTCCCCGGACGCCCTGCGCCGGGCCTACGTCGAGGCGCTGGCGGAACGCGCCGCCACGATGCACACCACGATCACCCTCGGCCCGCGCCGGGAGGACAAGCCGTCGCAGGCGCCTGAGTGGCTCCGCGTATGGGTCGACGGAAAGGCCGCGACATGACCGGGCTGCCTGGCGGACGAGACGTCTTCGAGTACGCCGTTCTGCGCGTCGTGCCGCGGGTCGAGCGCGGTGAGCTGATCAATGCGGGGGTGGTCGTCTACTGCCGCGCCCGCTCCTTCGTGACCGCCCGCACTCATCTGGACGAGGCACGGCTGCTGGCCCTGGACCCCGAGGTGGACCTCGACGGAGTACGCGCCGCGCTGCACGCCGTCGAAGACGTCTGCCGCGGCGGGATGGAGGCGGGCGCCGCGGCCTCCGACGACGCCGGGCGGCGCTTCCGCTGGTTGATCGCGCCGCGCAGTACGGTCGTCCAGCCGGGGCCGGTGCATACGGGGCTGACCGTCGATCCGGAGGCCGAAGCCGAGCGTCTGCTCGACCTTCTGGTGCGCTGAACAGCTCCTCTGCCACGGTGGCGGAGGGCGCCCGGGTGCCGTGGGCCGTTGACACCGGGTGCCACGGCTCATAGCGTTTCGTCGAACGACCTACTAAGCGGTTGCTCACCTTTACTCGAGCGCGAGGAGAACCCGCATGTCCACCACCGAGCAGCGCGTCGCCATCGTGACCGGTGCCGCCCGAGGCATTGGCGCCGCCACCGCCGTGCGCCTGGCCGAGGAAGGCCGTGCCGTCGCCGTACTCGACCTCGACGAGGCGGCCTGCAAGGACACCGTGGAAAAGATCAGCGCGGCGGGCGGCAAGGCCCTCGCCGTCGGCTGCGACGTATCCGATCCGGCCCAGGTAGAGGCCGCGGTCGCGCGCGTGGTCGAGGAGCTCGGCCCGCCGACGATCCTCGTCAACAACGCGGGCGTGCTGCGGGACAACCTGCTGTTCAAGATGAGCGACTCCGACTGGGACACCGTGATGAACGTGCATCTGCGGGGCGCGTTCCTGATGGCGCGCGCGTGCCAGAAGCACATGGTGGACGCGAAGTTCGGCCGGGTGGTTAACCTCTCCAGCAGCTCGGCGCTGGGCAACCGGGGGCAGGCCAACTACTCCGCCGCCAAGGCCGGTCTGCAGGGCTTCACCAAGACGCTCGCCATCGAGCTCGGCAAGTTCGGCGTCACCGCCAACTCCGTCGCCCCCGGCTTCATCGCCACCGACATGACCGCCGCCACTGCCGCCCGCGTCGGCATGGACTTCGAGGACTTCAAGGCAGCCGCGGCCTCGCAGATCCCGGTCCAGCGCCCCGGCGAGCCGCAGGACGTGGCGAACGCCATCGCCTTCTTCACGGGTGAGCAGGCCGGCTTCGTCTCCGGCCAGGTGCTGTACGTCGCCGGCGGCCCGCTCAACTGAACAGGACGGACACAGACATGACTGCACAGGTTCAGGACAGCGGCAAGGCCGCGCTCGTCACCGGCGCGAGCCGTGGCATCGGATACGGCATCGCCCAGGCCCTCGTCGCCCGAGGCGACCGGGTCGCCATCACCGGCCGGAACGAGGACGCCCTCAAGGAGGCCGTCGAGCGACTTGGTGCCGACCGCGTGATCGGCATCCCGGGCAAGGCGCATGACGAGGCGCACCAGGCGGGCGCCGTCGAGGCCGCCATGGCCGCCTTCGGCCGGGTGGATTACCTGGTCAACAACGCCGGCACGAACCCGGTCTTCGGGCCGATCGCCGAGCTCGACCTCGGGGTCGCCCGCAAGGTCTTCGAGACCAATGTCGTCTCGGCGCTCGGCTTCGCCCAGCAGACCTGGAAGGCCTGGCAGAAGGAGAATGGCGGCGCGATCGTCAACATCGCCTCGGTCGCCGGCCTCGCCCCCTCGCCCTTCATCGGCGCGTACGGCATCAGCAAGGCCGCCATGATCAACCTCACGGTGCAGCTCGCGCACGAGCTGTCGCCCGGCGTCCGGGTCAACGCCATCGCCCCTGCGGTGATCAAGACCAAGTTCGCCCAGGCGCTCTACGAGGGCCGCGAGGCGGAGGCCGCGGCCGCCTACCCGCTCGGCCGGCTCGGCCTGCCCGAGGACATCGGCGGAGCCGCGGAGTTCCTGCTCTCCGACCGCTCGGGGTGGATCACCGGTCAGACCCTCGTCGTCGACGGCGGCATCTTCCTCAACGCGGGCGTGGGCTGACCGACGGGCCGACCTGCCCGGGGAGGTCGTTGTCAGCGGCCGCCGGTACGTTCTCCGGAGGAGAACTGGTGGAGAACCGATCGCACACCGGAGGTTGTTGACGTGACCGACATGCTGCCCGCGTCCTGGCGCGACGTCCTCGGCGAGGAGCTGGAGAAGCCGTACTTCACCGAGCTCATCGAGTTCGTCGAGAAGGAGCGGGCGGAAGGGCCGGTCTATCCGCCCGGGGGCGAGGTCTTCGCGGCGCTGGAGGCGACCCCGTACGAGCGGGTGAAGGTGCTCATCCTCGGCCAGGACCCGTACCACGGCGAGGGGCAGGGGCACGGCCTGTGCTTCTCCGTGCGGCCGGGGGTGAAGACCCCGCCCTCGCTGCGGAACATCTACAAGGAGATGCAGGAGGAGCTGGGCCACCCCGTGCCCGACAACGGCTTTCTCTTGCCGTGGGCCGAGCAGGGAGTGCTGCTGCTCAACGCCGTGCTGACGGTCCGCGCGGGGGAGGCCAACTCGCACAAGGGCAAGGGGTGGGAGACGTTCACGGACGCGGTCATCCGCGCCGTGGCCTCGCGGCCCGATCCGGCTGTCTTCGTTCTGTGGGGGAACTACGCGAAGAAGAAGCTGCCGCTGATCGACACCGGGCGGCACGCTGTGGTCCAGGGCGCCCACCCCTCGCCGCTGTCCGCGAAGAAGTTCTTCGGGAGCCGCCCGTTCACCCAGATCGACGCGGCCATCGCTGCGCACGGGCACGCGCCGATCGACTGGCGGATCCCGAACCTCAACTAGGCCTGCCCTAGGCCCTGTCCGGCCGATCAGGACCTAGCGGCCGGGTAGGCGCAGGGCTCGCCGAGGTCGCACATCCCGGCGACCGCGGCGGTTCGATGGCCGGAGACGGTTCGCGCGGCGGCGCGGCGGGCCGTCCCGGTCCACTGAGCGTTCTCGACGGCGACGCCGACCGGAGTCCACCGCACCGCAACTATGCTGCCTGTGCGGACGGAACACAGCAGGCAACCCGCGCACGGCGCAGAACTGAGGTGACCGAAGGTGAAGGTCGGCTGCATCGGACTCGGCGATATCGCCCAGAAGGCGTACCTGCCGGTCCTCGGCACCCAGCCGGGTCTGGAGCTGCACCTGCACACCCGCTCCCGCTCCACGCTCGACCAGTTCGGTGCCGCCCACCACGTTCCCGCCGACCGACTGCACGGCGACCTCGACTCGCTGCTGGCGGCCCGCCCGGACGCGGCCTTCGTGCACGCCGCCACCTCGGCCCATCCCGAGATCGTCGCCCGGCTCATCGAGGCGGGCGTCCCGACCTACGTCGACAAGCCACTCGCCTATGACTATGCCGACAGCGAACGGCTCGTGCGGCTCGCCGAGGAGCACGAGGTCAGCCTGACCGTCGGATTCAACCGCCGTTACGCGCCGGGTTACGCACAGTGCCTGGAGCACCCGCGGGACCTGATCCTGATGCAGAAGAACCGGGTGGGACTCGCCGAGGACCCGCGCACCCTCGTCTTCGACGACTTCATCCACGTCATCGACACCCTCCGCTTCCTCGCCCCCGGCACTGTGGAGCACATCGACGTCCGGGCGAAGGTACGGGACGGGCGGATGCACCACGTCGTCCTGCAGCTCTCCGGCCACGGCTTCACCGCCATCGGCATGATGAACCGGATGAGCGGCTCCACCGAGGAGATCCTCGAGGTCTCCGGCCAGGACACCAAGCGCCAGGTCCTCAACCTCGCCGAAGTGGTGGACCACAAGGGCCAGCCCACCGTCCGACGGCGCGGCGACTGGGTGCCCGTCGCCCGCCAGCGCGGTATCGAGCAGATCACGCTCGCCTTTCTCGACGCCGTGCGGGCCGGGAAGCTGCTCACGGCCGAGGATGCGCTGCGGACCCATGAGCTGTGCGAGCGGGTGGTGCGTCAGGCTCAGGAGCAGGCCTTCTGAAGGCCCGTCCACCTTCGTACGCACCGAAGGCGGCCAGCGCCGCCAACGACCCGTACAGCACCCAGTCGCCGAGCCGGACATACGGGCTCGTGCCGCCGCCCAGCGGCACCTCGTACACCACGGCCGTGCTGCTGTTCGTGCTCAGCCTGCCGCCCACTGCCTCACCGCGCGGGCCGTGCACCGCGCTCACCCCGGTCAGCGTCGCATGCACCATCGGACGCCAGGTCTCCGCAGCCCGCAGCGCGGCCAGCGAGGCATGCTGCTCCGGCGCCCAGCTCTGCTGGAACGTCGAAGTCGCCGACTGCGCGACCAGCACCGCGGTCCCGTCGCGCACCAGCCGTCGGCTCATGTCGGGGAACGCCGTCTCGAAGCAGATCAGCGGACCGATGCGCAGCCCGCCGGCGTCCGGCACGTCTATCACCACCTGCGCGTTGCCCCGCATGCGGTCCTCGCGCGCGGCCTCACCCACGGACGTCGCCCAGCCCAGCACGGAGCGGAACGGGACGTACTCGCCGAACGGCACCAGGCGCATCTTGTCGTAGCGCTGTTCGGTCGGGCCGTCCCGGCCCACCAGGATCGAACTCTTGAAGATCCCCCGCCGGTCCGGTCGGCGTCCGTCCACATTCACCAGCAGATCGGCGCCCACTGCGCGGGTGAGCGTCGCCAGCCGCTCCCGCAGGTCCGGACGGCCCTCGAGATCCGCGCTCACGGCGCTCTCGCCCCAGACGACCAGGTCCACGTCCCGTCCGGCCAGTTCCCGCGTCAGCTCCTCCTGGCGGTCGAAGCGTCGCTGCGGGGCGTCGGGCCCGCCCTGGATGACACCGGGCTGGACGAGAGCGATCCGCACCACGCCCGTACGGTCGGGCAGCGGAGCCCAGGTCCAAGCCGCCCCGCCCGCCACGGCCACCGCCAGCACCGCGGCCATGGCCGCCTGACGCCCGGCCGGGACGGTGATCGCTACGGTGATCGCCGTGTTGACCGCCACGATCAAGAAGCTCACCAGCCATACGCCGCCGAGTGAGGCGAGCCGCAGGGCCGGAGTGATCTGCCATTGGCTGGCGCCGAGCAGGCCCCATGGACCGCCCAGGTACTCCCACGACCTGACCAGCTCCACGGCCATCCAGCCGGACGGGATCAGCACGAGCGCACCCGCGGTGCGGCGCGGCCCCGGCCCGCCGCCCAGCA
This sequence comes from Streptomyces sp. KR80, assembly GCF_052245555.1. Classification (NCBI taxonomy): domain Bacteria; kingdom Bacillati; phylum Actinomycetota; class Actinomycetes; order Kitasatosporales; family Streptomycetaceae; genus Streptomyces; species Streptomyces sp. KR80. The sequence goes on along the minus strand of NZ_JBQQCD010000012.1, from coordinate 180,169 downwards.
CCCTGCGGACCAGCAGACCCCAGGGCGCCCACAGCACCCCGAGGAGGACGGCGATCATCAGGGTGAACACATGCAGATTCGGCGCCAGCCAGTGGTGCACCGCCAGCATGAATCCGGCCCCGCCCAGCCAGCCGTCGAAGAACGCCCGGCGGCCGGTCGGGGCCGAGCGGACGAGCAGTAACCAGGGCACCAGCGCGGCGTAGGCGAACCACCACAGGGACGGTTCGGGGAAGGTGAGCGCCGGCAGAGCCCCCGAACCGGCTGCGAGAGCACCCCGTTTCCAGGGCGAGGCGAGCGCTCGCCGCCACCGGTCGACCGACATCCGCATGCCGCCCTCCGTCGTTCTGGCCTGTGGCCAGGGGGCCACCCAGCGGTGACTGGGGGAGTTGTTGTCAGTGTGCGGGAGAGCGACGAGCGGCGACAGACGGCGACGGCCGAGCCGGTGGCCCGATGGCGGGGTTATCCGCGCGGGAGGACTGTGGACAGCACGTCCTGCAGCGGATACCAGTCGCTGGTCGCGAAGCTCGCGTGGTCATGGGCGAGGTCCGAGACGCGCGCCCGCGCATCGGATGCAGCCGGGCGGACGGCGTCGATGGCGGGGGAGACCGCGTGGGCGTCGGTCATGATCAGAAGGTAGTGGCGCTGGTCGTACCAGGCGGTGTCGATGCCGGTGTCGGTCACATATTGGGACGCGTCGCCGTCGAAGACGACGAACCACGGCCGCAGTGCCGCGTCCGCGTAGCGGCTGCGCGGGTCACCCGCCGCGGCTCGGTGCACGGCCGGGAAGGCCGTGGCCCGGGGCAGTTTCCCCGAGGCGGCGAGGTCGCGCAGGTGGCCGGCGTACTCGCGGTCCGTCCACAGCGAGTCGAAGGGATTGCCCTCCTCGACGGTCCCGGGAATCAGCTCGATCAGGAACTTGCCCGCAAGTGCGGACCGGGCGGGCCAGCCGTCGGCCCGTACCGCCTCGTCGAGGGTGGCGTGGCCGCCCAGCAGATCGGCGGGGCGGAACAGCGCGTCCCCGAGTTCGGCCCCGACCAGGGCGTCGAACTCGTCGGGCCCGAGCCCGCGCCGGTCGTTGAAGCCGTCCTTCATCTCTATCTTGAGCAGGACCGGCCGGTGGCCGGGATGGGCATCGTGCCAGGCGCGGATGTCCGCCAGGCAGCCGTCCAGGCTCTGATTGCGGGATTTCGTGCGCAGTTCGGCCGCCGATGCCGCGTTCTCGCAGTTGTTGTCGTTGCTCAGTGGGTTGTTGTGCGAGACCCGCCACTTCTTGCTCAGCCCGTTGGTCCACACGTCCAGCTCCAGCAGTCCTGCCCCGGAGTCCAGCGCATCGGCGAAGTACGGGTACTTGGCCTTCTCGTAGGCGTTGTGCAGGCCCACCGCGGTGCTCGCCGCATAGGGGAGCGCACCGGTGTCGGTCTGCCCGGCTCCGGCCGGTGCGGTGGTGACGACGAGTGTGGCCGCGGCCGCCAGAGCGACGGCCGTACCGACGGCGTGGATTTTGCGCATGCGATGCCACTTTCGGTGTGGGGGATGAACGTGGCAGCAGCGTAAGGGAGTTGACGCGCCGGTCGGCACAGCCGGGTCGAAACGCGCTCGCGGTCCGCCGTTTCCGGCCTCATGCTGAGCAGCATGCTGATCAGAGAAGCTACACCGGGTGACTGGCCCGCTATCTGGCCGTTCCTGCACCGCATCGTCGCAGCCGGGGAGACCTACACCTGGCCGCGGGACGTCAGCGAGGAGCAGGCACGCGAGATGTGGTGTCTGGAGCCCCCGGGCCGTACGGTCGTCGCCGTCGACGACGACGGGACCGTCCTCGGCTCGGCCAAGATGAACCCCAACCACATGGGCCCCGCGTCGCATATCTCCAGCGCGAGTTTCATGGTCGCCCCGGAGCACGCGGGCCGGGGAGTCGGACGGGCGCTGGGGGAGTACGCGCTGAACTGGGCGCGGACCGAGGGGTACCGGGCGATGCAGTTCAACGCAGTCGTGGAGACCAACACGCGTGCGGTCGCACTCTGGCGTTCGCTCGGCTTCGAGGTGCTGGGGACGCTGCCGGAGGGCTTCCATCACCCCGTCAAGGGGTATGTGGGGCTGCACATCATGCACCGGCGGCTCTGATCGCGCATCCGGGGGTGACGGCCTGCCGCGTCACGGCCCGAGGCCACCAGGGCGGTCCCCGCGTCCCCCACCTGGACGAACGGCGCCGTCGGAGCGCGGCGGCGGCGACCCGTTCCCAGGCTGGACCGCCGCTCCAGGGACGAGCCGTACCGAGTGCACCCGACGACCCTCGTGCGGGTGAGGCGGCAGGCGGCCGCGGGGGTGGCGACCCTGGTTGACAGAGGTTCCGGGCGGGCACACGATCGGAGCAGGTTCCGAGCAAAGGGATGCGTACTCATGAGCGAGTGCCGTGACTTTCCGCTCGACCGGGAGACAGGTCCGCCCGACGGCGCTTTGGCCGATCTCGCCGAGCAGGCGGCATCGTGCAACCCGGCCTGCTGCGGAGCCACCGCGACGATCGTCGTACGGGACGCCGCCGGGCGTGGCGAACCACCGACGGCCGTCACCCACCCCGACCTCTCTCCCCTCGTCACCGTGCAGTGGGAGTCCGGAGAGGGGCCCATACCGTCCGCGCTCGAAACCGGCCTTCCGGCCGCTGCGGAGGACCTGCTGCACGACGAGCGCTGGCCCGGCTACCGGGCGAACGCCCTGGACGTGGGCGTACGGTCCAGCATGACGCTCCCGTTCCGCCGCCAGGCCCTGACGCTGGCCCTCACGATCTACGGCTTCCGCCCCGGCCACCTGCGGGAAGCGGCACACGGGGCGACCGCCCTCCTCGGTGACCTCGCCACCACCTCACTGCTGCGCGACCGCCAGTACCGAGAGGTCCTGGCCGAGGTCGACCAGCTCGACACCGCCCTGCGCAGCCGTCCCCTCGTCGACCAGGCCTGCGGCATCGTCATGTACGTGCTGGGATGCGACGCGGAGACCGCCATGAGCCTGCTGCGCCGGCTGTCGCAGCACACCAACCGCAAGGTGTCCGACCTCGCCGAGGGCCTGGTCCGCAGCCGTGGACGCGGTGCCGAGGCGGAGCTCGCCCGGCTGGCCGAGCAGCTGGACGAGGAGACCGCCGGCGTCGCCGTCGCGGGCCGCGGACCCGGGCGGGCCGTCCGGAGCGGATCCGACGGCGGTCTCTCCCAGCGTCGGCCGGCCGTGCAGGACCCGCCCTCAGAGGAGTCCTTCCGATGACCACCCTGCAGCACTCGGCCCACGTCAGCGTCCATCTCACGGACTGCGCCGCACGGGACGCCGACGCCGTGTTCGGCGTTCTCCGGGCGGCGTTCCCGGCGGACATCAACGCCGAGACCAGAGAGCACCGTCAGCGGCCCCCCGAGGTGGCCAATCCGATGGTGTGGATCGAGACCTACGATGTCCGGACCCCCGGGGAGACGCGGGAACCCACGGTCCTCGAGGGTGCGGTCACGGCCGATCTGTTCGGCTGCCACCGCCCCGTCCGGCAGATCGAGGAGGCGCTGGCCCGCTCCTTCCGCGTCGAGGAGGAGGGCCATGTCGTGCCCGGCGACCAGGAGGTGCAGGTCCGGCTACGGCTGAGCCACCGGGCTACGGTCCCGTCATGAAGGCGCTGACGGGGAGGGGCCGGTCGACGATGCGGACGTCCCCCACCCACCCGTACAGGACTTGGTCGATCTTCCCGCCGTACTCGTAGCCGCCGAGCAGCCAGGGCAGGCCCAGTGTCGTGATGCCCACCGCTCTGGTCGAGGGGTTGCGGACCACCGAGCAGCCGTCCACGTACATGGTCGTGCGCCGTCCGTCGTTCACCACGGCCACGTGCCACCAGCCGCCCGGCTCCAGCCCGTGGCCCCAGTTGGTGACCATGCCGTCGGTGTTCAGAGGGCAGACCGCCCACTGCAGACCGGGACCGTCGGAGAGGCTCAGCGTGGCCACCGGCTCCTCCGGGTCACCGGACTTCCCTGCCGAGCCGACCGTTCCCCGGCGGCTCAGCAGACCCGCCCAGGCATGGCGCCGTGCGTCCCAGTCGGCGGGCAGGCTGAAGAACGCCTCGACCGTGAAACCCGAGCGGAATGTGACGGAGTTGAGCGGAGCCTTGGCAGCCGTACGGAGATACGCGCCGCTGAGCGTGCCTTTGCCGCCGCGGAAGAACAGGCTGCCGTGTCCCGGCTGATCGGGATGGTGCCTTGCCGACCAGGACAGCGCGTCCTCAGGGGTGCCCGGTACCGACACCTTGCTGAGGTGGTTGCCCTGGCCCGACAGATCGCGGACGACGTCGGCGTCCTCCAGCGGCTCACCTGCGCGGTGTGAGCCGTCGAACCGCCAGTACGCCACCGTCCCGGGGATCACCATGCGGTCCGCCGGCCGGCTCGTTCTCGGAGGGACGGGAGCGAAGCCGGAGAACCTCTCCCGGAAGTCGACGGGGACGGAGAACAAGTCCTGTGGGCCGGTCAGTTCGATCTCCTGGCGCTCCAGCGCGTTCAGGTGCTCACCCGCGCGGCCGAGGATCCACGGCGAGAGAGTCTGCACGTCGATGGTGTTCCTGGCAAGGTCGAACCGGTACAGCCGGATCATCGCCGCGCCGCCGTAGTAGCGGTTCTGGTAGTTGGTGATGTGCAGCTGGACGTCTCGGCCCGTGGCGTTCTTCCGGGTCGTACGCCCGGCGGGCCAGTAGTGCCCGCCCAGCGCGAGGAAGATCTGGTCGTGGTCGGCGATGAGCTCGTCCCACAGCCGTTGCCCGTGGCCGGAGAACCGTGCCTCGTCGCCGTATCGGTTCGCGTACACGAGCTCGTGCGTGGTGAGGATCACCGGAGTCCTGGGGTGCTTGCGGATGACGTCCCGCGCCCAGGCGAGGCCGGCGGGCGACGGGCGCCAGTCCAGGGCCAGCACCATCCACTCCCGGCCCGCGGCACGGAAGATGTGGTACGTGTTGTAGCCGTCGGGCGTGGCACCCCGGAACGAGCGCGACCGACGGAAGCGGTCCGAGCCGAAGGCGTCCAGATACGGCGTCCGGCCGCGGCTGTCGTCGGTCGACGAGTCGACGTCGTGGTTCCCGGCCAGCACGCTGTACGGCACCCTGTGCCGGTCCAGAATCCGGAACGCCCGGTCGAGCGGGCCGAATTCGCTCGCCCTGCCGTTCTCGGTCATGTCGCCGAGGTGCGACATGAAGACGATGTTCTCGTCCCGGCCGTGCTCCAGGAGATACCGCAGCGACGCCTCGACAGGCTCGGGGTGGATGCTCTCACCGTCGAACAGGTACTGGGTGTCGGGCATCACCACGAGGGTGAACCGGGGGTCTTCGGGATCGGGATGCCAGGAGGCCGGTCGCCCGGAATCCGTCCGGTCCTGTGACGGGATCGCCCAGGCCGCCGTCGGGACGGCGACCCCCGCCACGGTGGCTCCGGCGATCCCGGTGCCGCGCAGGAAGCCGCGGCGGCTGGAGAGCGACTGCGGGCCGCCGGGCTGGTGGTGCGGACTGCACATGGCTCTCCCCGAGATCGTCGACACGATCCCCCTAGGCCCAACTGCCTGGGTGGGGGCACCTCCCAGCGGTAGCTGGGGGCGTACCCCCGGGGAGCACGCTAAGGCCGCGACGGAGAAGGGCGCGGTGCACCGCCTGTCAACGCGGGCGGAAGAGTACGTGAACTCACTCCCCCTGGGGGCACCCCCGGGCCGTCGGGCCCAGGGGACCTACCTCCCCCAGGAGGTAGGCCCCTGGCCTGTGGCATGAGGAACTCCAGGGGGAGTGCCCCCAGGCAGGGAGGAGAGCACCTCGCGTGCCGCAGGGCCCACCCGGTCGGCGGCCGGAACGGCCACGCACACCTCCCAGGCCGGTTGCGGGGCACCGGCGAGCGGGATCGCCGACAGTCCGGCCGCCTGTGGCTTGCGGGAAACCGGCCGTGGCACCACCGCGATGCCGAGCCCATGGCCCACCAGTTCGATCAAGGTGTGCACATCTCCCACTTCCAGGGTCACCTGACGCTCCGTCCCCGCCTCGGCGAAGACACGGTCCGTCAGTCCTCGGGCACCCCAGTCGCGATGGAAGTCCACGAACTGCTCGCCATGGAGCTCTTCCCAGGTCACCGTATCCGCGCCGGCGAGCCGGTGATCCGCATGGCACAGCACGACCATCGGCTCGCTCGCCAGGGGCAGCAGCCGGACGCCTTCCGGCAGCTGCCCCGGCACCGCGACGAAGGCGAGATCGAGCCGCCCGGCGGCCACGTCGCCGACGAGCGCCCGCGAGCCCGCCTGCCGGAGCCGGATCTCCACCTCCGGGTGGCGGAGCCGGAACCGCGCCAGCAGGGCGGGCACGTCCACCCCGGAAATGCACTGCTCGGTGCCGACGGAGAGGGTCCCGCGCAGCAGTCCTTGAACGGCCGCCACGGCCTCCTTGGCCGCGCGGACGCAGCCCAGCGCGCGCTGCGCCTCCACCAGAAGCGCCCGGCCGGCCCCGGTCAGCTCCACACTGCGCGTGCTGCGGACGAAGAGCTGTGCACCGAGCTCCCGCTCCAGGGCGCGCACCGACGCCGACAGTCCCGACTGCGAGACCAGGAGTCGCTGGGCCGCGCGGGTGAAGTGGCGTTCCTCCGCGACGGCGACGAAGTATTCGAGATGCCGCAGCTCCATGATTAAGCAGTCTAGCTACTCAATCTCTTCAGACTCTTCTATTGGACAGCTGGGTGCCCCACGAGCGAAGCTCGGTGGCGACCGCTCGAAGAGCTCGAAGAGAGGGAACACGCATGCGGACTCGCCGTATCGGTGCCGTCGACGTCAGTGCGATCGGGCTCGGGGCCATGCCGATGTCGATCGAGGGGCGGCCCGACGAGGCACGCTCGATCGCCACCATCCACGCGGCGCTCGACGCCGGGGTGACACTCATCGACACCGCCGACGCGTACCACCTGGACGCGAGCGACCCCGGCCACAACGAGATCCTCGTCGCCAAGGCGCTGGCGAGCCACGGGCGCGGTGCCGAGGTGCTGGTCGCCACCAAGGGCGGCCACACCCGCCCGGGTCACGGCTCCTGGGCCCTGAACGGCAGCCCGGAGCACCTGAAGCGCGCCTGCGAGGCCTCGCTCGCCCGGCTCGGCGTCGAGGCGATCGGCCTCTACCAGTTCCACCGGCCGGACCCGGACGTTCCGTACGCCGAGTCGATCGGCGCCCTCCGCGACCTGCTCGACGAGGGCAAGATCCGCATGGCCGGAATCTCCAATGCCGACCCCGAGCAGATCCGGCTGGCGCACGACATCCTCGACGGGCGGCTCGCCGCCGTACAGAACCAGTTCTCGCCGGCCTTCCGCTCCAGCGAGCCGGAGCTGGAACTCTGCGACGAGCTCGGCATCGCCTTTCTGCCGTGGAGCCCGCTGGGCGGCATCGCGCAGGCGGGCGCGCTGGGGTCCGCGTACGCCCCCTTCGCGCACGTCGCCGATGTCCACGGTGCCAGCCCTCAACGGGTGTGCCTGGCCTGGATGCTGGCGAAGTCACCCGTCGTGATCCCGATTCCCGGATCCAGCCGCCCGGAGACCGTCCAGGACTCCGCGGCTGCGCCCGATCTCGCCCTCAGCGCCGATGAGATCGCCCTGCTCGACGCCGTCTGAGGTGCAGGGACCTGTGACTCAAGGGGTGGCGAGGTAGGTGTTGAGCCGGTCGACGGCCGACTGTGGTGCGCCCCGGTCGTAGTGGTCCACCGCGAGGTAGTTCGGCTTCTTCCGGGCGGCGGGCGAGCAGAAGTTCTCGGCCCGGTTGAGGATCCGGCTGTTGTCCGTGGCCGCGCTCGCCGTGATGGGGACGTCGCGGAAGTGGTTCATCACGAAGAGCGGCCGGAAGGCCGACTCCTCCCTGGTGAGCGGGATGTTGACGTGGGCGCCGTACCAGCGGCTGTAGCACGACCAGTCGGACGAGCCGATCCCCGGCCCCATGGACCAGTAGTTCTCGACCGTCCACTCCTGCTGGTACATGACGCCGAAGCTGTCACGGGCGAGCCCCGAACCGTCCTGTGCCCGGGTTCGGTCCGTGAAGATCATCAGCTGCTTGCCGCGGCTCGCGAGGTCGGCCATGCGCGGCCAGCCGTGCTCGCGCACACCCTCCTGGTCGGGTCGGTAGAGCATCTCCGACAGGCCCCTGACGCGGGCGAGTTCGGCCCGCAGGACGTCGGCGGAGACGTAGTCCTCCAGGAAGACGGTGGCGAACTCACCGGGGTGCCGGCCGAGGAAGTCCACCATGCGCTGCAGGTCCACCCACAGGGCGACCGGGCGGCGGACCAGGGTGCAGCTGTTGTGGCACAGGATGGCGCCGTCCGGCGTCTGGTGGATGTCGAGCTGGAAGCCGCGTACGCCGTCGGCCAGTTGGCGTTCGATGCCCCGTGACTGGTTGGGGAAGGCATTGGCGAACGGCGGGGCGAATCCGCCGTCGACGCCGTTGGCGTACGCGTTGTGCGCGGTGAGGAAGGTGGCCTGGTCGAGGGTGCGCTGATCGCCGGGCGAGGCCGGGGACTTCGGCAGCGGAGCCGGGGTGAGGAACCAGCGGGCGAGGTCGCCGTTCCCGCCGATCCGCAGCTGCTCCGGATACGTCCCGTCGGCCGGCTTCGCGCCGACGGTGAGAAGGCCGCCGGAGTCCGGTACGGCGATCGTGTACCGCCCGCCGCCGACCGCGCTCACCTCCCAGGCCGCCTCCGCCGTGCCACAGGCGACGGTCACCGCGTGCGCGCCGTTGCGTCCCAGACAGCGTGCGGCATCGTCGACGCTGCGCAGCTCGTGGCGGCCACCGGCCACCGGCACGGCGGACCACTGTTGCCGGTCCTCGTTGCCCTTGGGGCGGTGGATCGCGATCGTGCCGTCGCTGTCCGAGGCATTGAGCCCGTTGACCGTGCTCTGCACGTACACGGTGCCGCCCGGCAGCGCCTCCGTTCCCGCCTCCGTCCGCGCCTCGGCCCCGGAGGCCGCCAGCATCGGTACGGTCGCGACGACTGCCGCTGCTGCACACACCGATCTCCATCTGCCCACGATCGTTTCCCCTCCCCGGTTGATGGTCGGGTACATGACACCCCATGCCCGGCGTGTGCGCCAGAGCCGGACGGCGATCCCCGCAGATCCGACGGCCGCACAGGCTGCACGGCAGCGTCCACGGTGACCGGCGCCCGAGGGTCCTCACTCGTGGTGCCACCGCCGCAGCAGCGGACGGCGCGGGTGCTCCTCGTGCAGCAGGCGCCCGACGAGCGCCCCGCCGAAGACGACGAAGCCCACCCCGACCAGCCAGGACTGGATGACCAGGACCGTGCCGACCGGACCGTAGATCACCGCGTTGGTCGCGATCAGCGGGGAGAACACGTACCGGGAGAACACTCGCAGCCCGACCAGGCCCACCACCGTCGCCACCGAACCGGGCAGCAGTGCGCCCCAGGAGACCCGCCCGCCCAGCAGCAGCCGCTGTGACCACCAGAAGAACAGCACGGCGCTCAGCGCAGTGAGCGCGACCTGCCAGGAAGGTACGGGCTCGCCTTCCGTCTGCACGGTGAAATGCGCCGACAGGACGAGATAGCCGACCAGCACGGCGAGCCACACGAGATGCCGCCACATCGTGTGCCACCGGGCCGAGGGCAGCTCCCACACCTTCTCGTAACCGGTCTGCACCGCACTGCCGAAGGTCAGACCGAAGACCGCGAGTGCCGCGAGACCGAACGCCGTCGTCGACTCCAGCACCTTCCCCGGCCGGGTGAACAGCCGCTCCACCTCGTCCCGCGAGGCCTGGGACACCCCGAGCCCGTCCGAGAGCCACTCGGCGAACCCCTGCCCGTTCGCCGGGTCGGCCGCCGCGACCACGATCAGCAAGGGCACGAGGGTGAGGAACCCGAGCGCTGCGAAGCCCATCGCCCGGTGCATCAGCTCCAGCTCGCTGCCCAGCCGCCACCCCCGCCCGGCCGTCGAACGGTGAAAGGCGCGGTGCAGCCTTTGGAACAACGAGCCCCGGCCCACGGCCCCGGAAGACTTCTCGGCCATGCATGTCGACTACCCCGGCCGGCGTCGCCGGGGCACGGGCCCGGCGGGGGAGACCCCGAATGGCGGCCCCGGCTCAGTGCGCGGGGGTGTCGGCTTCCGCGTCCGTCTTCCGGTTCCGCTGGAAGGTCAGCTTCCCGTCGGTCAGATCGACCTGGACGTGGCTGTACGGCTGCAGTTCGCCGGAGAGCAGCAGCCGGGAGAGCTGGTTGTCGACCTCCTGCTGGATTGTCCGGCGCAGCGGGCGGGCGCCGTACTCCGGCTGGTAGCCGCGATGGGCGAGCCAGTCGACGGCCGCCGGGGTGAAGTCGATGCCGACGTCCTGGGCGCGCAGCCGCCGCCGGGTCTCCTCCAGCAGCATGTCGGTGATCCGCCGCAGCTGTTCGTCCGAGAGCTGACGGAAGATCACGACCTCGTCGATGCGGTTCAGGAACTCCGGCCGGAAGTGCTCACGCAGCGGTCGCAGCACCCGTTCGCGACGGGCCTCCTCGTCCGCCTCCGCACCGCCCACGCCGAAACCCAGCATCGCACCGCGCCCGGTGATCGCCTCCGAGCCGAGGTTGCTGGTCATGACGATCACCGTGTTCGTGAAGTCGATCGTCCGGCCCTGGGAGTCCGTCAGCCGCCCGTCGTCGAGCACCTGCAGCAGAATGTTGAAGACGTCGGGGTGAGCCTTCTCGACCTCGTCCAGCAGCAGCAACGAGTACGGGTGGCGGCGCACCGCCTCGGTGAACTGCCCGGCCTCCTCGTGGCCGACGTAGCCCGGAGGGGCGCCGATCAGCCGGCTGACCATGTGCCTCTCCTGGTACTCGCTCATGTCGAGCCGCACCATGCGGTCCTCGCTGCCGAACAGCGCTTCGGCCAGGGCGCGAGCGAGTTCCGTCTTGCCGACGCCGGTGGGGCCGAGGAACAGGAAGCTGCCGATCGGGCGGCTGGGGCTGGCCAGCCCGGCCCGGGACCGCAGTACGGCGTCCGCGACGGCAGTCACCGCCTCGTCCTGCCCGACGATCCGCTGGTGCAGATGTTCCTCCAGGCCCAGCAGCCGCTCCTTCTCCTCCTGGGTGAGGCTGCTGACCGGGATACCGGTCTGCCGGGAGACGATGTCGGCGACGTCCTCGACGGTGACCTCGGGGATGCGGCCGGCCGGCTGCTGCTTGCGGTTGCCCTCCTCGATCAGCTTCTCCACCTCCTGGACGCGGTCCCGCAGGCGGGTCGCCCGCTCGTAGTCCTCGGAAGCCACGGCCTGGGCCTTGTCCAGTTTCAGCTGCTCGGCTTCGCGCTCCAGTGCGCGCACATCGGTGCCTCGGGTGGCGGAGCGCAGCCGCACCCGGGCACCCGCCTGATCCATCAGGTCGATCGCCTTGTCAGGAAGGAAGCGGTCGGTGAGGTAGCGGTCGGAGAGCTCGACGGCGGCCAACAGTGCCTCGTCGCTGTAGCGGACCTGGTGGTGTGCCTCGTACCGGTCCCGCAGTCCGCGCAGGATCTCCGCGGCGTCCGCGGTGCTGGGCTCGGGGACGAGGACGGGCTGGAAGCGGCGGGCCAGCGCGGCGTCCTTCTCGATGTGGCGGCGGTACTCCTCGAGCGTGCTGGCGCCGATGACATGCAGTTCGCCGCGGGCGAGCGGAGGCTTGAGCATGTTGCTCGCGTCCATCGGGCCGCCTTCGGCCCCGGCGCCGGCGCCCACCACGGTGTGGAGCTCATCGATGAAGACGATCAGCTCGCCGGACGCCCGGATCTCGTCGATGATGCCCGTGAGCCGCTCCTCGAAGTCGCCCCGGTAGCGGGTGCCGGCGACGACGCCCGGCAGGTCGAGCTGGATCACCCGGCGGCCGAGCAGGATGTCCGGGACGTCGCCGTCGGTGATGCGCTGCGCCAGCCCTTCGACGACGGCGGTCTTGCCGACCCCCGCCTCGCCGATGAGAACGGGGTTGTTCTTGCCCCGCCGGGCCAGTACCTCGACGGTCTGCTCGATCTCCTGCTCGCGGCCGATGACCGGATCGATGTGCCCCTCGCGGGCCAGCTCCGTCAGGTCACGGCCGAACTTGTCGAGATTCGGGGTGCCCCGCTCGCCCGGGGCCGGGCGCTGCGGCTCGGCGCCTCCCGGCCCGGCGGCGCGGCCCGCGGCGGTCCCGGCGCCGGTGCGCGGATCGAAGTGGGCGGCGTTGAGAATCCGCCCCGCGGTGGAGTCGCGGTTGGCGGCGAGCGCCACCAGCACGTGTTCGGGGCCGATGTACGAGGCGCCGGTCGACCGAGCGATCTCATGGGCGTCGAGCAGGGCCCGCTTGACGGCGGGGGTCACGGCGATGGACCTGCGGGGTGGCCCCTCTCCGGCGGTCCGGTCGATCTCGGCGGCGAGGGCATCGGGATCCGCCCCGGCACGGGACACCATTGCGCGCGTGGTCTCAGCGCTGAGCGCCGCCCGCAGCAGGTGCTCGGTGTCCAGGTCGGTGCTGCCGTGCCGGGCGGCGTACGACGCGGCGGCGGAGACGAGCTGCCGGGCGGGCTCGCTCATCAGGCGGCCGAAGTCGAGATAGCGCGGGGCGGACCGCTGCCCGGACGACGCGGCTCCGAGGAACTGTGACAGAAAGTCTCCGAGCGAGTCCGGACCGAAGTCCTCAGGACCCGTGTACCCGCTGGTCATAGGCGTCCGTCCCGCTGACCCGGCCGAACCGGGCCACGCTTTTTGGTGCAGTGCGGCTGCGGTGCAGCTCTGGGCGGAGTTCCCGCGTCCAGCGCGACAACACCTCGCCGACGGTGCTACCTGGTCCAATTTATGTGACATTGAGCCGGTAGTCGATCTCACCCGTTCCACCGATTTCGCCGGCCCCCGTGTCCGGGCTCTGTGCCACGGACCACCGCTGCCGCGCGGGACACCAGGGCGCCCGGGGCACGCAGAGATGCGGCGAGCTCCGGCGCTCGTATGCTGCGAACTCGCGGCCCGTCACGGCCAGTCGGAGCACCGGCCACTCCAGTGGTTGGCACCGCGGCGCCGACGGTGCGCCCCGGCCGCGGCTCTCCAGCCATCCAGCCCGTCGTGGCCCGCACCGGACAGCCGGAATCGAGCCCGATGTCGCGGCGGCGCGAGTGGAAGGCCCTCGTGCCATGAGCGATCGCGGGCCGACCGTGCCCCGTATGTCCTGGGCCGAGATGCCGGAGAGCTCGAGCCGGTCGACGCCGACGGCACCCTCGCCAGCGTCGTGACCGGCGATATCGAGCCTCCCCCAGCTAACGCTGGGAGGTGCCCCCAGGGGCCGCCCAGGGGCGTACGCCTGCTGCCCGTACTTCGATGCCTATGCGTCGGCTGCCACCCGCGCGCACTGCTCTTTCCCAGCCGGGCCGCGGAACGGGCGTTGCCCGTGGCCCGGCCGGAAACTTCCCCGTGCTGCTCGTCGACGGCGTCGTCGCCGGGATCTGGCATCAGCCGCTCCGGCCGCAGCTGCGCCATCACCGTCGAGCCGTTCGGCCGGCTGAGTGCCGCACACCGCCGTGAGCCGGACGAACGGGTGGCCCGCAGTGGGGAATTCCTCGAGGCCGAGAGCGCCTGGACGCTCGGCACCGTCACCGTGGGCGGGCACGCCTGACTGCGGTCACATGTTGATCATGTGCCCGGCCAGCCCGTGGACCGCCTCCTTGAGGGCCTCGCCGAGCGTCGGGTGCCCGTGCACGTTCCGCGCGACCTCATGGACGGTCAGGTCCCACTGCTGCGCCAGGGTCAGCTCAGGCAGCAGTTCGGTCACTTCCGGCCCGATCAGATGGGCGCCCAGCAGCTCCCCGTGGCGGTCGTCGCTGAGGATCTTGACGAAACCCGCCGTGTCGCCAAGACCGTGCGACTTGCCGTTCGCCGTGAACGGGAACTTCGCCACTCGCACATCGAAGCCCTGCTCGCGCGCCTGCGCCTCCGTCCAGCCGAAGCTGGCGATCTGCGGCTGGCAGTACGTCGCCCGCGGGATCATCACGTACTCGAGCTCCATCGTCTCCGCGCCCCCGATCGTCTCGGCCGCGACGATGCCCATCGCCTCGGCGGCGTGCGCGAGCATCAGCTTCGCTGTGACGTCGCCGATGGCGAAGATGTGCGGGACGCTGGTGCGGCAGCGGGCATCGATGTCGACGGCGCCGCGATCGGTCAGCCGTACGCCGGTGTTCTCCAGACCATAGCCCGTGACCCGCGGCTGGAAGCCGATGGCCTGCAGGACCTTGTCGGTCTCGAGCGTCTGCCGCTGGCCGCCGGTGGTCACCATCACGCGTACGGTGTCGCCGGAGTCGTCGATGGCCTCCACCCGGGTGGAGGTGAGCACGTTGACACCGAGCCTGCGGTAGCGCTTCGCCAGCTCGGCCGAGACCTCCGCGTCCTCCAGCGGGACGACCCGGTCGAGGAACTCCACGAGCGTCACCTGCACGCCGTAGTTGTGCAGCACATAGGCGAACTCGACGCCGATGGCACCGGCGCCCGCGATCACGATGCTCCGCGGGAGGCGGTCGGTGAGGATCTGCTCCTCGTACGTCACGACCCGCTCGCTCAGCGCGGTGCCGGGCAGCAGCTTGGTGGTCGCTCCGGCCGCGATGACGCAGTGGTCGAAGGAGACCGTCTCCGTGCCGCCGTCGGCCCGGGTGACCAGGAGCGTGTGGGGGTCGGTGAAACTCCCCCGGCCCTCGTACTGGGTGATCTTGTTCTTCTTCATCAGGAAGTGGACGCCCTTGACCCGTCCGTCCGCCACCTTGCGGCTGCGGCTGAACGCCTCCCCGTAGTCGAAACTCACCCGGCCCTCCACCCGGATGCCGAAGGTCTTCGCCTCCTGGGTGAAGATATGGGCGAGTTCGGCGTTGCGCAGCAGGGCCTTCGAGGGGATGCACCCCACGTTGAGGCAGACGCCTCCCCAGTACCGCTCTTCGACGATCGCCGTGCTGAGCCCCAGCTGGGCGGCTCTGATGGCGGCGACGTACCCGCCGGGACCCGCGCCGAGGACCACGACGTCAAAATGTCCGCTCATGCACGGAAGCCTAGGTCGCGCCGCCATGCTGCGCAGCGCGACCGCGGTCAATGGCTCATCTCGGGCGCCCCGTCCGGTGATCCGCGTGCCGCCGGCCGACCGGGAGCACGCCCGTCGTCACTCGTCGGCGATCTTGAGCACGAGCTTGCCGGTGTTCTCCCCACGGAACAGCCGCAGCAGCGTGTCGGGGAAGTCGCCCAGGCCGCCGTCGACCACGTCCTCCACCGTCCGCAGTCGCCCCTGCGCCAGCCACTCGGCGAGCCGGGCCACGGCTTCCGGATACCGGTCGGCGTAGTCGAAGACCACCATGCCGGTCATGGAGGCGCGGTTGACCAGCAGCGAGAGGTAGTTGGCCGGCCCCTTGACCGGCTCCACGCTGTTGTACTGGGAGATCGCGCCGCAGATGACGATGCGGGCGCCGCGCGCCAGCCGGGTCAGCACGGCATCAAGGGTGTCCCCGCCCACGTTGTCGAAGTAGACGTCCACGCCGTCCGGCGCGTGGTCGCGCAGTGACTTGCGAATGTCCTCGGACTTGTAGTCGATGGCCGCGTCGAAGCCCAGCTCGTCCACCAGCATGCGGCACTTGGCCGCGCCGCCGGCGATCCCGACGACCCGGCAGCCCAGGATCTTCGCGACCTGGCCCACCACGCTCCCGACCGCTCCCGCCGCACCGGAGACCACGACGGTCTCGCCCGCCTGCGGACGCCCGATGTCGATCAGCCCGAAGTACGCGGTCATCCCCGTCATTCCGAGGGTGCCCAGGTACACCGGGAGCGGTGCCGTCGACGGATCGATCCCGATGACACCACGGCCGTCCGACAGGCAGTACTCCTGGACGCCGAACGGGCCCGTCACGTAATCGCCTTCGGCGAAGCGGTCGTTGCGGGAGGCGATGACCTTGCCCACCGCCGCTGCGCGCATCACCTCTCCGATCTCCACCGGAGGGATATAGGACTTGCCGGCGTTCATCCAGCCCCGCATCGCCGGGTCGAGCGAGAGATAGATCACCTGGACGAGCAGCTGTCCGTCGTCCGGCTCGCCGACCGGTTCCTCGACACGGTCCCAGTCGCTGTCCCTGGGCAGCCCCACGGGGCGCGCTGCGAGACGGAACTGGTGGTTGGTGAGGCCCATGGCGTGACTCCTCGACGATGGCAGGGCACACCGACTAGTCGGTATGGAATGTGGAGACAGTAGCCGTTGCCCTGGCCCGCGGGCAAGAGTGCCGACCGGGGACGGCTGTTTCCCGGGAGGCGTTCCGGTGTGCCCACTCTTGCGGCCGTGCGGTACGTACGGCAGCTGGTCGCCGGCGGGCGGGGAGCGCCGAGGTTGCCGGGCCTCCATGCGAAGACTGCGGTCACTCGTGACGAGGACAGCTGTCGATCTTCGAACCGTGTCCGTTCATGCTGCGTGGGGCTGACGCGTCGGCGCCTTGGCACTCACATCCCATATGGGCGACACGCAGGCCGGCCTGGAAGCGGGTCCGCGCCCCGAGCAGCGACATGATCTTGCGCATCCGCCGCTCCACGGTGCGCTGCGCGACACCGAGCCGACGAGCGATGGCGCTGTCGGTGAAACCGGCCCTGAGGAAGGCGAGGAGCAGCTCGTCCTCCGCTGAGAGCACCTCCCTCGACCCGGTCGCCGCGGCTGTGTCACCGGTGAGCCAGAGCGGGGTGGCCCGCTGCCAGAGCAGCTCGAAGAGGTCGACGAGGCTGTCCAGCAGGGCGGAGGTGCGCAGCACCAGGATCTCCCGCTCGGTGGGCAGCACGAAGGGCACCAGGGCGATGCTGCGGTCGGCGATGACGAGCTTGAGCGGTACGTCGGCGAGCACCCGGCTCTCCTCGCCGCGCTCGGCGAGCTCCCGGATGCCCTCCAGGCGTCCGGCCGCGTCCAGCGCTGACTCGTCGTAGATCGTCCGGTATCGGACTCCCTTGCGCAACTGGTCGCGCTGGATGCGGTCCTGGCGCTGGACGGGCTCGACGACATACGGCGGCTTGTCGAGGATGAGCACCTCGCGCTTGGTCATCTGCTGGGTCTGGAAGAACTGCTGGGCAATCGCCTCCCTGCCGCGGAGCACCTGGACCGGAGAGGTGCCGCCGTTGCGCAGGCCGGCGCGGAACTGCTCGGCGAGCCCGGCGGCGGCGAGGCGGGCGCGTTCGATCTCCTCCTGCCGCTGCAGGGCCAGCACTTCGACCGCGACGTCCGGCGGCGCCGGGGTGAACCGGACCGGCCGGCTCGGGACGCGGGTGATCATGCCCCGCTGCTCCAGAGAGCGGGTGCGGCGCCGCAGCCGGGACGCGTCCCAGCCGGTGATCTCGGCGAGTTGGGAGAGTGTCGCGCCCGGCCGGGCCAGCAGCGTCCGGTAGACCAGCTCGTCGTCGGGGGAGACGCCGAGGCTGGTCAGGATGCGGTTGTCCGGGTTGCTGGGAGTCCGCTCCGCCGAGCCGTTCCTCGCGTTCATAGCCGCGCCTCCCGCCGCGGGTCGGAATACCGACAGCGACGGTATGCCGACAGGCCCAATTGGTCCAGACCCTTGTACCGTCGTCTTGTCATGCACGCCGAATCCACCTGTGATGACAGGCGGTTGCCGATGCGAGGAGCAACACCCGGCACGGTGGCGCTTCGCGTCGTGGAAGGTCTGGGCTGGAGTGTGGCCCCACCTGGCGCGACGGTGAGCGCCAGGGCGACGGTCGCCGCGGCGGCGCTGCCGGAGCACTCGCCGTCAGGCTTGACAACGTTGTCAGATCGCATTAGCCGACACCGCCCTCCGCCCGTGAAAGGTCCCCCATCATGAAGAGATCACGCCTGCTCGCGCTGAGCATCGCCCTGCTCGCCGGCCTCACGGTCGCCGACCTGCCGTCGTCGTCAGCCGCTTCGGCAGCCCCGGCGTCCAGCCGAAAGGTAGCAGAAACGCTGCTGTCGCAGGGCAGGCCGGCTACGGCGTCATCCACCGAGAGCGCGAGCTTCCCCGCCTCCAACGCCGTGGACGGCAACGCCTCGACCCGCTGGTCGAGCCAGTTCTCGGACCCGCAGTGGATCCAGGTGGATCTCGGAGCCACAGCCACGATCTCCCGGATACGGCTCAACTGGGAGACCGCCTACGGGCGGGCGTATCGCATCGAGACATCCGATGACGGCCAGAACTGGACCAGTCTCCGTTCCCAGACATCCGGCGACGGTGGCGTCGATGAGATCACCGACCTGTCGGGAAGCGGGCGGTACGTCCGTCTGGTCGGGACCGAACGCGGCACCCAATGGGGCTACTCCCTCTGGGAGTTCGAGATCTACGGAGAAGGCGGTTCCCCGCAGCCACCGACCTCCTCGAAGTTCCCGTTCGCCCCATATGTGGACACCAGTTTCGGCCTGAACCTGGCCGATTACGCCCGTGAGACCGGCCAGAAGTACGTCACCCTCGCCTTCTACAACTCCGGCGGCGGCTGCCAGGGCGTCTGGCCGACCAATGACGACGGACTGCTGAACAACGTCAAGGGACTGCGCGGAGAGGGTGGCGACGTGGTCGTCGCCACCGGCGGCTGGAACGCCAACGACCTCGCCCGCCGCTGCACGGACGCGCAGAGCCTGGCCAACGTCTACCAGACGATGCTCGACCGCTACGGCGTCGACCACCTCGACATCGACCCCGAGGCCGGCGACGTCTACAACAACCTGGAGCGCCCCCTCGTCGACCGCCGCTCCGCGGCCCTGAAGATCCTTCAGGACAACTTCCGCGCCAAGGGCAAGACGCTCACCGTGTCCTTCACGTTGGCCGTCAATCCGGACAACGGCTTCAACGCGGACAACCTCTACGTCCTGGAGTCGGCCAAGGCACACGGCGTCGAGATCGGTCTCGTCAACCCGATGACCATGGACTACTACGACGGTGTGTCCGGCGACCAGATGGGTGCCCGCTCCATCAAGGCCCTGCAGGCAGTGTTCGGGCAGGTCAAGAACCTGCTCCCGGGCAAGACCGATGCCGAGTACTGGAAGCTCATCGGTGCCACGCCCATGATCGGCCAGAACGACAACCGCTCCGAGGTGTTCACGCTCGACGACGCCCGCAAGGTCGTGGACTTCGCCCGGACCAACCACCTCGGCCGGCTCCACTTCTGGTCCATCGGCCGTGACAACGGCGGTTGCCCCGGCCAGAAAGAGGCCAGCCCCACCTGCAGCGGCATCAGTCAGCAGCGCTACGAATTCACCGGCATCTTCAAGCAGTTCACCGGTTGAGACCGGGGGCGGGGCGTCCCGGAACCGCCCCCGGGGCGTCCCGCCTCCTTTGACCGCACCCGACGCGATCAACCCCGCGCCACGGGTGCCACCCGCTGTCCGAAACGCGGCGGGTGACCGCGCGACGCACCCCGTCATCCGGGCGTACCGGAAGGCCGCGCAGGACTAGGCCGCCAGGTCACTGTCTTCCGGACCGACCGGCGCAGCTCGCCGTCGTCTGGACACCACATGTGTTGAACGCCTGACGGCGTCTTCCAGTGGCTGTGCCCGGGCTGGGGACGCCAAGTGGACTTCTGGGCCGAAGGAATCGGGCGGCTGACCATGGGCACTGCGGACACTGCGAAGACACTGGGGCCATTCGGGGCCCCGCCCCTGGCCGCGGCGGTGCTGAACGAGGACGGTGTGCTCGTCTCCTGGGGTGGGGCCGCTGAGCAGATGCTCGGTTACCCGGCCCGCGACGTGATCGGCACCCCTGGCGTGTCCCTGCTGTACCAGCAGGCTGACGCGGCGGCCGTACGAGAGATCGTCGAGGGAAGCCCGGCGGAGACCGGCCGGGACGGTCTGCTGGGCATCCGGCACCGGGACGGCCACCGGGTCGACGTCGGGGCGCGGTGCTGTCCGATCAGTGGCCCGGACAAGGAGCGGTACTGGCTGGTACTGGCCTTCGAGGTCGCCCGGATGCCCTGGTGGACCTCGGAACGCTCACTGCTCGACCAGCTGCCCGCGCAAGCACCGGTCGGCATGGCGGTGGTCGACCCGGACCTGCGCTGCGTCTGGCTCAACGACGCGCTGGTCCGCAGCGGGGGTGTGCCCCGGGAGGAGCGGATCGGCAGGCGGTTGACCGAGGCACTGCCGGGGTTGCTCGCCGAGGACATCGAGGCCCAGATGCGCCGGGTGCTCGACACCGGGTCCCCGGTGGTCGACCACATGTACCGGGGCCGCACCGCCGTGTCCCCGTTTCACCGGACTTCTCGATTGGTGGCCCGGTCCTTCAGGGTCGGGAGGAAAAGCGTCCTGGGGATTGCGGTGCGGAGCGCCGCGGCATCGCTGCGAGATTGTTGGTCAGCGGGCATTGTCAGTGCCTGCGTTTAGCCTGCAGGCGTGAAGATCGTGGTGCAGGTCAGGTTGCTGCCGACGCCGGATGAGGCGTCGGTGCTTGCAGCGACTCTGCGCGCGGTGAACGCTGGGGCGAACGTGGTATCGGCGGTCGCGTTCGAGAAGGGCGTGACTTCGCGGAATGACGTGCAGAAGCTTGTCTATGGCCGGTTGAAGGCCGAGTTCGGGCTCGGTGCGCAGGCCGCTGTGCACGGTGAAGAAGGTCGTGGACGCCTACGCGACGCTGCGTGCCAATGTGCGGGCGGGGCGCTTGGGCCCGGAGGGGTCAAAGCGCCGGGGGAAGGCGACCTCGAAGCCGGTGGTGTTCCGGGAGGATGCGGCGCAGCCGTTCGATGATCGCATTCTGTCCTGGCAGCACGATGCGGGGACGGTGAGCATCTGGACCACCTCGGGGCGGCTCAAGGGCCTGCGGTTTGTGGGCTCCCCTGATCAGCTCAAGATGCTCGCCGAGTTCCGCAAGGGCGAGACAGATCTGGTGTGCCGGGATGGGAAGTGGTTTCTGGTGGCGGTGTGCGAGGTGCCGGCCGAGCCGCTGAATGCTGATCCGGTGGACTGGATCGGTGTGGACCGGGGCATCGTCAACCTCGCCACCACCTCGGACGGCACCCACTACTCCGGCCGGAGGCTGACCCGCTACCGCAGGTGGCAGGCGCGCAAGAAGGCCGAGCTGCAGGCCAAGCAGACCCGCAGCGCCAACCGCCGGTTGAAGCGGCGGGCGAAGAAGGAAGCGCGGCACGCCGCGCACATCAACCACACGATCAGCAAGGAGTGCGTGGCCGTCGCGAAACGCACCGGACGCGGAATCGCCCTGGAAGAGCTCCGGGGCATCCGTGACCGGGTACGGCCTGGCCGCGACCAGCGGGCCGCGCTCTCCTCCTGGCCGTTCTACCAGCTCGACCAGTACATCGCGTACAAGGCCGAGCGCGCCGGGGTGCCGGTGATATGGGTGGACGCGGCCTACACCTCCCAGATGTGCCCAAGATGCGGGCACACTGACCGGGCCAACCGGCCCACTCGGGATCACTTCTGCTGTCGTCGGTGCGGGCTCGCTGGCCCGGCCGACGTCGTCGCCGGGGTCAACGTGCGCAACCGTGCACGCTCGGCGTGGGTTCTTGTCAACGGACCCGCACCGCGAGGGATGTGACCGCACGCCTTTGTGGTGGATGCGACCCGTGACCGCCCTGTCGTAGGGGGCAGTCGGGAGCGCGACTTGGCTTGAAGGAACCGAGTCAACGAACTCGGTCCTTCAGGGCCGAGAAGTTGACCAGTGAGCTGGTGGTCTGGTGACCAACGCCATCCGCTACGGGTCGGGGCCGATACACCTGCGCCTGATCCGCGATCACTCCTTGTTGTGCGAAGTGTCGGACGGCAGCAGTACCTCTCCGCGCCTGCGGCATGCGCGTACGACGGACGAGGGCGGCCGGGGACCCTTCCTGGTCGCCCAACTGACGCAGCGGTGGGGCACGCGGCACACCGCTGACGGCAAGACCATCTGGGCCGAGCAGAACCTGACGGGACTCGGGCCGAGTTCGTCCGCCCGCTGATCGAGACCGTCCCCGACACGGCCCGTATCGACGCGGACAGGGTCGAACGGGCCGAAGCGAGGCTGTCGTTGGCCCTGCGGCGACCGTGGGCGCGTGTTGTCATGTTTTCATCAACGTCCCCATTGACTCCGTCCCCGCGGAGTGCTGTGATCTATCTCACAATTAGGAAAGTTTCCTAACATTCGCGTGCAACACCCAACACCGCTGTTCTCAAGGGAATGTGGAGGGACCTGTGGCACTGAGACCACATCGGCCGCTCAGGGCGGTCGGCCTTCTGATAACCGCGGCCACCGTGGCATTCGCCGCCGCATTGCCGCAGGCGAGCGCGGCACCTGTCGGGTACGAAGCGGAATCGGCGACGATTTCGCAGGGTGCCGTCGAGTCCAACCACGCCGGGTACTCCGGTACCGGCTTCGTCAACTACAAGGCGGTGGAAGGGGCGTACGTCGAGTTCAGCGTCGACTCCGACCAGGCGTCCAACGTGAGCCTGGAGTTCCGGTACGCCAACGGAACCACCGCCGCCCGGCCGCTGGACATTTCAGTCAACGGCACCCTGGTCTCTGACAACGTGGACTTCGCCGGCACAGGCGCCTGGACCACATGGAATACGGCGACCGTCACCGCCGCACTGAAGGCGGGAGCCAACAAGGTCCGTGCCACCACGGCCGGCATCGACGGTCCCAACCTGGATAAACTGACCGTCACCCCCACCGGGCCGGTCGACAACGAGGCCCCCACGCCTCCGAAGAACCTGCGCAAGGACAAAGAACCGACCGCGACCACCGTGTCGCTGGCCTGGGACGCGGCCACCGACAACACCGGCGTCGTCGGCTACGACATCTATCAGCACGGTCAGCTGATGAAGAAGGTGGACGGCACCACGCTGGCCACCACCGTGGAGAACCTGACCCCGGACACGGCGTACGAATGGACCGTGTTCGCGCGCGACGCCACACCGAACGTCTCCCAGGCCAGCAATGCCGTCACGATCAGGACCTTGCCGGCTCCGCCGGACAACGAGGCGCCCAGCGTGCCGAGCGGCCTGCGCTCCACCGGCAAGACCGCGGCCAGCGTCGACCTGGCCTGGGACGCCTCCAAGGACAATGTGAAGGTCACCGGCTACGACATCTACCGGGACGGCGCGGAGGCCGCCACCTCGGACGGCACGTCGGCGACCGTCGCGGGCCTGAAGGCCAACACCGCGTACACGTTCAAGGTCCGGGCCTTCGACGCGAAGGGCAACAAGTCGGAGTTCACCCCCGAGATCTCCGTGACCACCTCGGCCTCGGGCTCGGCGGGCGTGCCCGACCCGGGCACCGTCAGCACTCTCGCCAGTGGCGTGGACGTGGCCTGGGGGCTGGTGTTCCTTCCGGACGGATCCGCGCTGTACAGCGAGCGCAACACCTTCAACATCTACCGGCTGACCAAGAGCGGCGAGAAGACCCTGGTCGGCAAGGTGCCGAACGCCGTGGGCACGGGCGGCGAGGGCGGTCTGCTCGGCCTGGAGATCGCGCCCACGTTCAGCAGCGATCACTGGCTGTACATCTACCACACGGCCTCCGGGGGCAACCGGGTCGCGCGGATGAAGTACGAGAACGGCGCGCTCAGCGGCTACCAGTCGCTCCTGCAGGGCATCAGCCAGAGCAAGTACCACAACGGCGGCCGGCTGCGCTTCGGCCCGGACGGAAAGCTGTACGCGTCGGCCGGTGACGCGCAGAACGGTTCCAAGGCGCAGGACAAGAACTCGCTCAACGGCAAGATCCTGCGCATCAACCCGGATGGCAGCATCCCGTCGGACAACCCGTTCGGCAACGCCGTCTGGAGCCTCGGGCACCGCAACCCCCAGGGTCTCGACTTCGACTCCCAGGGCAGGCTGTGGCAGGCCGAGTTCGGCAACAGCAGCCAGGACGAGGTGAACCTCATCCAGAAGGGCGGCAACTACGGCTGGCCCAACTGTGAGGGCACCGGCGGCAGCTGCGGCGGGTACATCGCCCCGAAGAAGACCTGGTCGACCGGCGAGGCCTCGCCCAGCGGCCTGACCATCATCAACGACTATGTCTTCGTCGCCACCACGGTCGGCCAGCGCGTCTACCGGCTGAAGATCGATGCGAACAGCAACCTGGTCGAGCAGAAGACGTACTTCCAGGGCACCTACAACCGGCTGCGTACGGTCGAGGTCGACCACGACGGCGACATCTGGCTCACCACGACGACCGACAAGGACGGCACGGCGGGCAACGACCGCATCCTCCTGGTCGACATCGTGTACTCGGGCGGAGCCAGTCCGGGTGAGTTCAAGCTGACCAGTTCGGCCTTCGCCGACAACGCGACCATCCCGGCCAAGTACACCTGCGCCGGGGACGGCGGGGCGGGCCAGGACACCTCGCCGCCGCTGCAATGGGGCGCGGGAGACACGAACGCCAAGGGGTACGCGATCGTGTTCGCCGACGTGAACGGGAACGGGAACAAGCTGCACTGGGCGATCTGGGACGTGCCCGCGACGACGACATCTCTTCCCGAGGGCCTCGGTTCCGGTTTCAACGTGCCGAACCAGGGCGGTGCGAAGCAGAAGGCCATGGGCAGCGGCGCCAACTCGCAGAAGTACTTCGGGCCATGCCCCGGCGGCTCGACGCACCCGTACACCTTCACCCTGTACGCCCTGAACACCGCCACAGTGCCGGGGGTGACCTCGCGATCGACGATGGCTCAGATCGAGACGGCCATCAAGGACGCGAGCACCTCCAGCGTCAAGCTCCGCGGGAACTCCAACGCGGGGGTGTGACGCCTCGGCATCGGGGGCGGCGTCGCGGTGTGGGCGGCGCCGCCGCGGTGACCACGACTGAACAGGGCTGAACCGCCGGCCGGGCCACGCGAGCACCGCGTGGTCCGGCTCGCCGTACCGAGACCCGGCACCGCCTCGTGCACGCGAGGGACGGTCTCCGTGCGCGACCTGCGCCCCCCGGCTCGCGCAGTGCGGGAAACTCACGGTGCGCGAGCCGGCCCGCTGGTCCCGAGCTCCGCACGGACGGTGCCGTCCGCGTCGGCATCCCGCTCCTGTGGGTGGTCGCACCGCTGCGTGTCCGGCCAGGGCACGAACACCCCGTCCGCACGCTCCACCAGGAGCCGCTTGCCGTGGGCCAGCACACCGCGTGGCCGTAGCCCGCTCAGGCTCGCGGTGGTGTATGCCGCGCTCAGGCTGCCCAAGTCGTTGACGAGTCCGATCCGGAACAGCGAGCGGGTCTCCGCGATGGCCTCGTGGTCGCCTGCCCGCATGACCACGCGCAGTTCGGGCGCGACCGCCAGGGCCGCCACCGAGACCGCGATGTTGTCCAGGTCGTCCGAGGCGACGGCAGCCATGGCCTGTGCCCGATGGAGTCCGAGTTCGCGCAGAACGAACCTGTCGGTGGCGTCGGCGACGACGACAGGCACGCCGAGTGCTCTGGCCAGGCGCAGGTTCGGGGCTGCCGGGTTCCGTTCGACAGCGACCACGCCGACGCCCAGGGCCTGCAGCCGGGTGCACAGCCGCAGTCCCACCTGTCCGAGCCCGACGACGACCACGTGTCCGGCCCGGGGGAGGGCCCGGGGGCCCACGATGCCGACCGAGCGCGGGGCCAGCAGCCGATCGACCGTGCCCGCGGTGAAGACGGCGGTGAAGACGACGGTGACGAGCATCGCGAGGGAGGAGAACACCAGATACCCGTCCGAGCCGTGGGCTGGGGCGGGGCCGACCGCGGACACGGTTCGTGCCGCTTCGAACAGTGCCTCGACGGGCGGGCGGTGGCGGAGGACGACGGACCAGATCCAGTCGGCCACCAGCACCGCGAGCAGCCCGGCGAGGCCGGTCAGCAGGATCCGCGAGCTGCCGTCGTGGGGTCGCAACTGCCCTCGGATCTTGCCGAGCCGTGCCCGGTACCGCAGGGCGGGCGGTGGCCGGTACGGCTCCACCCGCACGGTGTCCGCCTCCCAGCGGGCGCCGGCGTGGCCGGCGCGGGTCGGCGTGATGGCCAGCAGGTCCGGCTGGAGGCAGGCCGCGAGCAGCACGGGTGCGGCGACCTCGGCCGGTGAGGTGACTTGGCAGTTCGGGACCACGCGGACGAGTTGCTCCGCGACCGTACGGTCGAACACCGTCACCACCAGCGTGACGCCCGGGCAGATGTGCTCGACGGCGAGCGCGTACCGCAGGGACTCGACGTCGTCGTCGAGCAGAATGGCGACGCCTGCCACCTCCCGGTCCAGAGCCTGCCGCAGCTCTTCGTCCGTGGGGTGGGTGAAGTGGCGCACCAGGTGTCCGGCCGCCTGGAGGGAGCCACAAACCCGGCGCGCCACGTCGCTGCCGATCACGACGAAGTACCGCTCCGGTGTTCCGCTCCGGGGGAGCGGAACACCGGCCGACGTCGCAGTCATTGCAGCGGCAGGGATCGCGGTCCGAGGCAGGGGTGGCCAGGGCGACCGCCGCAGTGCGCCGGCGACGGTCCGCGATCACACCTGAGCGCACCAGGGGTGGCGGAACGAGCTACGACGGCACGGGCGGGGACGTCGGTCACGCCTCGCCTCCGTAGTGCCCGGCGTCAGAACCGGTGCCCACGGCGGACGCCGGCCCGGATGGCCGGCCTTCGGCGTCCGGCTGCTGCGCGGCGCGCCCGAGCTTGGAGTGCCGGTAGCCGTAGAGGCCGTAGACGGCGAGGCCGAGCGCGAACCAGACCAGGAAGCGCAGCCAGGTCACCGGCTGCAGTTGGGCGACCAGCCACAGAGAGAAGGCGATGCCGACGATCGGGACGAACGGCATGCCGGGACAGCGGAAGGTCCGCGGGAGGTGCGGCGAGCGGTAGCGCAGGACGATCACCGCGACCGAGACCACCACGAAGGCCAGCAGAATGCCGATGTTGGTGAGTTCCGCGGCCTCCGCGATCGGCATCAGCCCGGCGATCCCCGCCGACACGACACCGATGACCCAGGTCGGCCGGTGCGGGACCTCGGTGCGCGGATGCACCTTCGCGAAGTATCCGGGAAGCAGGCCGTCCCGGCTGATCGCGAACCAGACCCGGGAGGCGCCCAGCATGAAGGAGAACAGCACGGTGAGAATGCCGACGATCGCGCCGACCGCGATGATGTCGGCGAAGACCGGAAGGCCGACCGCCTTGAAGGCGGAGGAGAACGGGCTCTGTGAGTCGATCTGGTCGTAGGGCTGCATGCCGGTCAGCACGGCGCAGGCCAGCAGATACAGCACCATGGCGATGGCCAGCGACAGCACGATCGCCTTCGGCAGGTTGCGCTGCGCGTCCTTGGACTCCTCAGCCGCCGTACTCATCGCGTCGTAGCCGAAGACGGCGAAGAAGACCGTCGCCGCTCCCGTGACCGCGCCACCGAAGCCGTACGGCAGGAAGGGGGTGAGGTTTCCGGAGTTCACGAAGAACGCGCCCACCACGACGACTGCGACGACGATGGCGATCTTGACGAACACCAGGACGGTCTCCACCCGTGCCCCGGTCTTCATGCCGCGGTTGAGCAGCCAGGCGATCAGCAGGCACAGCAACGCGGCGAACAGGTCGACACGGTGCCCGTCACCGGTGCCCGGCGCACCGAGCATCCACACGGGCAGATCGACGCCCATTCCCTGGAGGAGGAAGGAGAAGTAGCCGGAGATGCCGATGGCCACCACGGCGACGATCGCGGTGTACTCCAGCAGCAGGTCCCAGCCGATCAGCCAGGCGACGACCTCGCCCAGTACGGCGTAGCTGTAGGTGTACGCCGACCCGGAGCGCGGGATGAGTCCCGCGAACTCGGCATAGGACAGGGCCGCTGCGGCACTCGCGATGCCCGCGATGATGAACGAGAGGCTGACGGCGGGTCCGGCAGTCCCCTTGGCGACCGTCCCGGCCAGAGAGAAGATCCCGGCGCCGATGATCGCGCCGAGCCCGATCGCGGTGAGTTGCCAGAGGCCCAGCGTGCGCTTCAGACCACCGGAGCTTTCGCCGTCCCCGACGACGGCTGTGATCGGTTGGCGGCGGAACATGCCGGTACGCGGACCGGTTCTGCCTACGGTACTCATGGGTACTCCAATCGAAAGGTGGCGCGAGCGTCCCGACTCGCGACCGGATCGACCCTGGAGTGGTCGGGCCAAGGCCTGTTGCTCACCCGTGCGGGGGCATTCCGGGCAGGGCAACGTTGTGGGCGATCCCGCCGTGACCTCACGGGCAGTTGGCGTCTGCGCTGTCGGCCGACGACCGGGTGTATGGCCTCCGCGACGGCAGGAGGGAACGGCACCGGAGCCACGACGGAAGGCGCTCAGGCAGGGCCGGATCCCAGGAGACCTGGCACCCGATTCGCGCCGGGGATCGCTCGGCGCGAACCGGATGTACGCAGAAGGTAGGAGTGATCCACGCCGGGCACCATGGACAGATGTCACACTCTCGGCGCTGTGATTGCGACAGATGCTCAATCGCATGAGACGGTGCCGGGCCTTCGACGCGGGGGAGTTGGCACATGACATTCATTTCCAGGTAGCCTTCGAGTGTCGAACGCCCAGGAGGTTTCCCATGGCTGTGCCCAAGCGGCGCATGTCCCGCAGCAACACCCGTCACCGCCGCGCGCAGTGGAAGGCGAGGGCTCCTCAGCTCGTGCCGATCGTCGTCGACGGCCGTGCGTACCTGGTGCCGATCCATCTGGTCCGCGCCTATGAGCGCGGACTCCTGCCGCTGCCCGACACGTCGGCGTAGCGACCCCGAGCTTCCACTCCCTCGCGTCGGGTCCCGTCTCTCCTGCCGCTGCCGGTGACGGTCGAATCGCTCCTGCCGGAAGCCGACTTGACTGCGTGTCACTCCTTGGTCAACAGTAGCTCCCGGTAATGAATGTCATTTCGATACGGGGTTTGTGCGCCGTGAAGATTGCATTTGTGGGCAAAGGCGGAAGCGGCAAGACCACCCTTTCCGCCCTGTTCTCTCGTCACCTGGCAGCCTCCGGCTGCACTGTGGTGGCGGTCGACGCCGATATCAATCAGCACCTCGGCGTCGCGCTGGGGCTGACGGATGAGGAAGCGGAGGGACTGCCGGCCCTGGGCGGTCGTCTGACCGAGATCAAGGAGTTCCTGCGGGGGAACAATCCCCTGATCCGTTCGGCCGCGGCCATGGTCAAGACGACGCCGCCCGGGCGCGGGTCCCGACTGCTGCGGCCGAACGGAGCCGACGTCATCCACCGTGAGTTGTCGCATGACGTGACCGGTGTGCGGCTGCTGGCCGCGGGTGCATTCACCGAGGAGGATCTGGGTGTGGCCTGCTACCACTCCAAGGTGGGGGCAGTGGAGTTGTACCTCAACCATCTGGTCGACCTGCCCGGTGAGTATGTGGTCGTCGACATGACCGCGGGAGCCGACTCGTTCGCCTCGGGACTGTTCACCCGGTTCGATCTGACGTTCATCGTGGCCGAGCCCACCCGTAAGGGCGTGTCGGTCTATCGGCAGTACCGCGATTACGCCGCCGAGCACGGCGTGGCGCTCGCGGTGGTCGGCAACAAGGTCACCGGGCCCGACGACGTCGCCTTCCTGCGTGAGCAAGTCGGCGAGGACCTGCTGATCTGCCTGGAGTACTCACCGTATGTGCGAGCCCAGGAGCAGGGACGCCATGCCGCGCTGGACCAGCTCGAAGCGGTCAACCGCGCGGCGCTGGACCGGCTGCGCGTCGCGGTGGACAGCCGTCCGAAGGACTGGGCGGCATTTCAGGCCCAGGCCGTGGCCTTTCATCTGAAGAACGCTGCGGCATGGGCGAACGAGGCCACGGGCGAGGATTTGGCCGGCCAGGTCGACCCCGACTTCGTCCACGGTCCAACCGCCCTGCAGGACCAGCCGAGCCGCCACTGACCCCGCCCGCGGGTCGATGTCGTATGCGACGGTCAGCCGGCGTCCGCCGCCGCCTTCGGATCCAGCACCCCGGCACCGACGAGCACGAAGATCAGGATGCCCAGCAGGATCCGGTAGATCACAAAGGGCATGAAGCTCTTGGTGGTGATGAAGCGCATGAACCATGCGATGACCGCGTAGCCGACGAAGAAGGCGACCACGGTCGCGAAGACCGTCGGCCCCCAGGAGACGTGCCCCTCGCCGGCGTCCCGCAGCTCGAACACCCCGGAGGCCAGCACGGCGGGGATCGCCAACAGGAACGAATAGCGGGCCGCCGCCTCACGGGTGTAGCCCATCAGCAGACCACCGCTGATCGTCGCGCCCGAGCGGGACACACCGGGAATGAGCGCCATGGCCTGACAGACGCCGTAGATCAGACCGTCCCGCACACTCAGCTCGGCGAGCGTTTTCCGGTCCCGTACGGCGCGGTGCTTGCCGCCGTCCTCGTCCCGGGCGGCCAGCCGGTCCGCGACGCCCAGCACGATGCCCATGACGATCAGCGTGGTGGCGATCAGCTGCAGATTCCTGAACGGCCCCTCGATCTGGTCCTTGAGCGTCACACCGA
The DNA here is from genome assembly GCF_052245555.1 of Streptomyces sp. KR80. Taxonomy (NCBI): domain Bacteria; kingdom Bacillati; phylum Actinomycetota; class Actinomycetes; order Kitasatosporales; family Streptomycetaceae; genus Streptomyces; species Streptomyces sp. KR80. The sequence continues at coordinate 149,819 of NZ_JBQQCD010000012.1, read as the reverse complement.
GGACGCCGATCGGAATCGAGCCGATGATCACCAGCCAGCCCATCCGGGCGTCGTGATCGCTGCGCATCTCCCGGTCGAACAGTGACCTCGCCCAGGCGGAGACGATCCGCGCGATGTCCTTGCGGAAGTAGATCAGCACGGCGGTTTCCGTACCGATCTGGGTGATCGCGGTGAAGGCCGCCCCCGGATCCTTCCAGTCCGCGAAGGCCGCGGTCAGCCGCAGATGCGCGCTGGAGGAGATGGGCAGGAACTCGGTCAACCCCTGGACGAGTCCGAGGATGAATGATTCGAACCAAGACATGACGGAGTGCGCTCGTCCTTGTGTGATCGTCGGGGAGTTCGCGTCAGATGCTATGGCCTCGCGGGAGCGCCGGTGACCACAGGGGTCACCTGACGGACCGTCGGGCCCGCTTGCGCCAGGCGACGACCAGCGCCGCGAGCCCGGTCAGCGCGATGAAACCCATGGCGATCAGAAACGGGGGCGAGGCCGGTGCCGAGGCCTGGCTGCCCGCGACGACGTAGGCGGCCGTGTTCGGTATGCAGCCGATGCCTGTGGCCAGCAGAAACGGCGGCCAGCGCAGCCGCGACACGGCCGCGCAGTAATTGACCGCGGCGAACGGCACCCCGGGGAAGAGCCGTACGACCAGCATCGAACGGAAGCCGTGCCTGCTCAACTGCCGGTCCGCCGCCGCCAGCCAGCGGGCCCGCAGCACCGGCCGCAGCGCGTCCCGGCCGAGCAGCCGGCCGAGCCCGAAGGCGATGCCCGCACCCAGTACCGTTCCGGCGACGGCCGCGGGCAGCCCGAACTGTGCGCCGAACAGCGCTCCCGCCGCCAGATTGAGCACCGGTCGCGGTACGAGCGCGGCGGTGCACAGCCCGTAGGTCACGCCGAACAGGACCACGGCCGCGCCACCCGAGAGCCGCGGAGGCCAGCCGCCCGCGAGGACCCGCTGCGGCTCCACGATCAGCACCGCCGCCGCTGCCGAGACGAGCAGGACGACCAGCAGCGCAAGACGGGCCCACGGGGACAGCAGGACCCTGGCGCGGCGAGCGGTCGGGCCCGCGGGCGCGGGGGCTATGGCAGGGGCGGGCATTCCGGGAGAGTAACCGACGACGCCGCCTGATCGCCGCCGCGTGCCGCCGTCATGCCGGCCTGCCGAAGCACCTCTCACGTCACCCGCCCGCGGACGTCCGCCCGCGCCTTCCCCAACGGGCCCGCGGCACAAAATCATTGGACGCGCGGGTCTGCCCGCCGAGATCATCAGTGCCATGTTCCGGTACGCCTTCCCCGCGATCGCGTCCGCGGTCGCGGACGCCCCGAAGGCTGCCGTCATTCCTCTGTCAGCCGCTGCCGCGGCCAGCGCCGTCGCCGCTTCCCTCGGCGGCGCCCGAAGCTGACTCTCCCCGGATCGTTCCGGCGGACCCCGCAGGGGGAGGGTCGGCCCGGCCCAGGGGTCCCGCTGTCCGCTTCTCACTCTTCGAGGAAGAGCCCACCCATGCCCAAGCAGGCATACGTGCGGACCAAGCCGCACCTCAACATCGGCACCATGGGCCATGTCGACCACGGCAAGACCACCCTCACCGCTGCCATCACCAAGGTGCTCAGCTCGCGCGGACCGGGGACGTTCGTGCCGTTCGACCGGATCGACCGTGCGCCCGAGGAGGCGGCGCGCGGCATCACCATCAACATCGCCCACGTCGAGTACGAGACCGACACCCGGCACTACGCGCACGTCGACATGCCGGGCCACGCCGACTACGTCAAGAACATGGTCACCGGCGCGGCCCAACTCGACGGAGCCGTGCTCGTCGTCTCGGCGCTCGAGGGCGTGATGCCGCAGACCGCCGAGCATGTGCTGCTCGCCCGGCAGGTCGGCGTCGAGCACATCGTCGTCGCCCTCAACAAGGCCGACGCGGGCGACCCCGAGCTGACCGACCTCGTCGAGCTCGAGGTGCGGGAACTGCTCTCCGCGCACGGCTACGACGGGGACCGGCTGCCCGTCGTACGGGTCTCCGGGCTGCGGGCGCTGGACGGCGACGCGCACTGGACGGCGGCCATCGACGCACTCCTCGACGCGGTCGACACGTATGTGCCGTTGCCGGTGCGCTACACCGACGCGCCGTTCCTGCTCCCGGTGGAGAACGTGCTCACCATCACCGGGCGCGGCACCGTCGTGACCGGGGCCGTCGAGCGCGGCAGCGTACGGGTCGGCGACAAGGTCGAGGTGCCGGGGGCGGAGCTTGAGACCGTCGTCACCGGTCTGGAGACCTTCGGCAAACCGATGGAGTCCGCCGAGGCGGGCGACAACGTGGCGCTGCTGCTGCGCGGTGTGCCGCGCGAGGCGGTGCGCCGGGGACACGTCGTGGCGGCGCCCGGCAGCGTGCGCCCCCGGCGGCGCTTCACCGCGCAGGTGTACGTGCTGTCGGCCGCCGAGGGCGGCCGCACGACCCCCGTCGCCACCGGCTACCGGCCGCAGTTCTACATCCGTACGGCGGACGTGGTCGGCGACATGGACCTCGGCGAGACCGCGGTGGCCCGGCCCGGTGACACGGTCACGGTGACGGTCGAACTGGGCCGTGCGGTACCGCTCGAGGCCGGCCTCGGCTTCGCGATCCGCGAGGGAGGCCGCACGGTGGGCGCCGGCACGGTGGTCGCCGTCGCGGACTAGAGATCAGCTGTGTGTGGCCCCGCCCCGCATGGGGCGGGGCCACACCCGGCAGCAGGCCGCCTCCGTCGTTGCAGCGCGGCCGATGCGCCGCCCGCCACCGCGCTGTCCGTCTCCTGCGGCGGGTGCGAGACTGCCCGCACCTTGGTGCGCGGAGGGGAGCGATCGCGATGGCGGACACGGCACTGGTGCTCGGTGGCGGCGGAATCACTGGAATCGGCTGGGAGATCGGCATGCTCGCCGGACTGGCCGACGCGGGAGTGGAGCTGAGCACCGCCGAGGCGGTGATCGGCACGTCCGCCGGCTCCGTGGTGGGCGCGCAGCTCACCTCGGGCCTACTCACCCTCGACGAGCTCTACGAGCGCCAACTGGTCGATCCGCGAGGGGAGATCGCCGCGCGGCTGGGCCCCGGGGTGCTGTCCCGGTATGTCCTCGGGGCGCTCCGCTCCCGCGACAGCGCGGCGTTCTGTGCGCGGATGGGCCGGCTGGCCCTCCGGGCGCGCACACCCGCCGAGGCCGAGCGGCGGGGCGTCATCGCCCAGCGGCTTGTCTCCCACAGCTGGCCCGACCGGCGGCTGGTGATCACTGCGGTGGATGCGGTCACCGGGGAGTTCACGGCCTTCGAACGCGCCAGCGGGATCGGCATCGTCGACGCCGTCACCGCGAGCTGCGCCGTGCCGGGGGTCTGGCCGCCGGTCACCATCGACGGGCGGCGCTGGATCGACGGCGGCATCCGCTCTTCGGCCAACGCCGATCTCGCCGCCGGGTACGCGTGCGTGGTGATCCTCGCACCCATGGCCGCGGGTGGCGGCCCCGTCCCGACGGTCCGCGCCCAGGCGGAACGGCTGACCGCGGACGGCGCGTGCGTGGCACTGGTCACCCCGGACCGCACGGCCCGGGCCGCCTTCGGCCGGAATCCGCTGGATCCGGCGCGCCGCGCGGCCGCCGCCCGGGCGGGCCGCGCCCAGGCGCAGGCGCACGCGGAGGCGGTGGCCCGGGTCTGGGCCGGATGACCGGCTGAGAGATGACCCTCTGAGAGAGGGGCGGTGCACCGTGCGGCCGGGGAGAATGGGGGCGTGGACGAGCCGATTCCCGTGACCCGGACCGTTGACTGCGGGACCGCGAAACTGCTGCCCGACGTGGACCGGGCCCGTGCCTGGCTGCTGACGGTGGACGGCGCGCCCCAGTCGTACGTGGACCTGGACGATCCGACCCACCTGGAGCTCGAGTACGCCCTCCGGCTCGCCCACGTGCTCGACACCGTCGCCGAGCCTGGCCGCCCGATCGAGGCCCTCCACCTCGGCGGTGGAGCGATGGCCCTGCCCCGCTACGTCGCCGTCACGCGGCCGGGGTCGCACCAGACCGTGATCGAGAGCGACCGGGGACTGCTCGAACTCGTCGCCGACGTGCTGCCGCTGCCCGCGGAGGCGGATGTCACCGTCCACGGTGCGGACGCCCGGGCGTGGCTCGAGAACGCGACCGCCGGCAGCGCGGACGTCCTCGTCGCCGATGTGTTCGGCGGTTCGGGCGGTTCGCGGGTGCCCGCCCACCTCACCTCCGTGGAGTACGTCAGGATCGCCGCCCGGGTGCTGCGTCCCGGCGGCCGCTACGCGGCCAACCTCGCCGACGCGGCACCGTTCACCTTCCTGCGTTCCCAACTCGCCACGTTCGCCGAGGTCTTCACGGACCTGTGCCTCGTCGCCGAACCCGCCGTCCTCCGCGGCCGCCGCTTCGGCAACGTCGTGCTCCTCGCCTCGGACTGCGAGCTTCCCGTCGCCCCCCTGACCCGCCTGACCGCCGCGGACCCCTTCCCGGCCCGCGTCGAGCACGGTGCGGCGCTGGAGCGGCTGTTGGCCGGGGCGTCGCCGGTCTACGACGCGCACGCGGTCCCGTCACCGGAACCCCCTGCGGGCACCTTCAGCATCGGCTGATCCGTCGCGCAGGCGGAAGGAGGCCTGGGCGGGGGCGGGGGTGAGGAACGGCGTCCGGTGGACCGCCGTCGGCAGGTACCCGATGTCGGCCGCCGCATCGGTCGGTTGTCCGGAAGTCTTGACCGCGTTCCGTCAACGGTGTTTAAGTCTAGACCAATTGGCGATGCGTGAACCCGGGTCGACCAGTGCAGGCGTCAGTCCTGCGCGGGTCGCTGCGGGCCTGTCGCCGACATGCCCGTCTTCACGTCCTCGCTTCCCCCCACACCCAACGAGGCCGCCAGGAAACCTCTTCGATACCGCGGTATCGATGCCCCCACCCAGGCGGCGGCCTCAGGCAAGGAGTTGGCATGAAGAAGATCAGGATGTTGGCCATCGCGATCGGTGCGGGAGTCGCTCCGCTCGTCCTGGTGACCCTGCCGGCCGACCACGCGAGTGCACACGGCTACGTGTCGCAACCCCCGAGCCGGCAAGCCCAGTGCGCGGCAGGCACCGTGGAGTGCGGTCCCATCAAGTACGAGCCGCAGAGCGTCGAAGGGCCCAAGGGGCTGAGGAGCTGCAGCGCCGGTCACTCGAATTTCGCCGAACTCGACGACGACAGCAAGGGCTGGAAGGTCACACCCGTCGGCAGCACGGCGGCCTTCAGCTGGAAGAACACCGCCCCGCACCGCACCACCAACTGGGAGTACTTCGTCGGCGGTAACAAGATCGGGGAGTTCGACGGCGGCAACGCACAGCCGGGCGAGACCGTCACGCACCAGGTCAACTTCGGCGGGCTGACCGGCAAGCAGAAGGTGCTCGCGGTCTGGAACATCGCCGACACCGCCAACGCGTTCTACGCGTGCGTCGATGTGCAGATCGGCGGCTGAGAGCCACCCAGGCCCACGCAGAACTCCGCCACCGGCCCCCGGGCCGGTGGCGGAGTCATGAATCGGGCCCGCGCACGATCTCAGCTGTCTGCGGGAGTCGGCGAGCCGTCCACGACCGGCGGCGGAGGGTTCGCCGCTGCGGGCCCGCCGCCCGCACTCGGCTCCGGGACGCGCCGCGTCAGGCGGCGGACGTCCGGGACCGTCAGGACGGCCGCCGTGAGCAGGACGATGAGCACCGAGCAGCCCCACAGCGCGGCCGTACGACCGAAGACCTCGGCCGCGGGCCCCGCGAGCGCCGCCGCCACCGGGACCATCGTCACCGAGCCGAACCAGTCGTACGAGGCGACCCGTGACAGCTTGTCCTCAGGGATCTCCTGATGCAGCGCCATCATCCAGGTCACCGAGAACACCTCGATCGTGACGCCTCCGGCGAACATCGCCGCGGTCACCTCCCATGCCGGGAGCGGTACGGCGAGCGCGGCCGAGGGCAGCGCCAGCGGGAAGACGCAGAGGGTGCCGGCGAGCAGTATGCGGCGCGGCTTCCAGCGCGTCATCAGCAGCGCGCCTCCCACCGTGCCCGCGCCGAAGGCCGCGAGAGCGATACCCCACGGTCCGGCGCCACCGAGATGCTCCTCGGCGACCAGCGGCCCGTACACCGCCTCGGCCGCTCCGACCACGGCGTTGATCACCGAGAACTGCGCGACGATGCCCCACAGCCAGGGGCGTACGGCGACCTCGCGCCAGCCCACGCGCAGGTCGGCCAACAGCCCGCCGCCCGGCTCGCGGTCGGGGACCGCGCCGACGTCCAGGAAGGCGCGCAGCCCGGCCGCGACCGCGAAGGCCACCGCGTCGGCGGCCAGCACCCAGCCGGGTCCGACGGAGGCGACGAGGGCGCCACCGAGTGCGGCGCCCCCGATGTTGGCGCCGTTCATGCCCATGCGGAAGAAGGCGAAGGCGCGGCCGGCCTGCTCGCCCGAGACGCTGGAGAGCAGCATGCCCTCCGCGGCCGGCCCGAAGAACGCCTGCCCCGTGCCGCCGAGTGCGGAGAGCAGGGCCATCTGCCACAGCTGCGCCTCGCCGCTGAGCACCAGGACGGCGAAGGCGCCCTGCGACAGGCAGTTGAGGGTGTTCGCGGCCACCATCACTCGCTGCCGTGGCAGCCGGTCCGCGACTGCGCCGCCGATGAGCAGGAAGAGGACGAGCGGGACCGTGCGGGAAGCGGCGACGAGTCCCACGTCGGTGCCGTTGCCGCCCGCCTCGAGGACGGCGAACGCCGCCGCGATCAAGGCTCCGGAGCTGCCGAGGCCGGTGACCACGGCGGCAGCCGTCAGCAGCGTGTAGTTGCGGCCGGCCCACGCGGGGCGGCGGAGTGCCGGGGGAGTGGGTGGCGTCACCCGAGGACTGTCCCGGCGGGCGGCCGCCGTTGCCAACCGGATTTCGCTCCGGTGCAGCGCATCCGGCCTAATACCGCGCGCCCGGACCGTCGGGGCGCTCTATCGCCGCCGCACCCCTCCCGGGTTTTGCTACTCGCTGGTAACGTAGCTGCATGTCCGAGACCCTGCCCTCGATCGGCGAGATGCTGGCGGCCACCGTGCCGATGGCCCGCACCCTCAACCTCGAGTTCACCGAGACCACCGCGGAGCGCGCCGTGGTCCGGCTGCCCGACCAGGCCGACTTCCACAACCACGTCGGCGGCCCGCACGCGGGTGCGATGTTCACCCTGGCCGAGTCCGCCAGTGGCGCCATCGTGCTCGCGGCGTTCGGCGACCAGCTCTCGCGGGCCGTCCCGCTGGCCGTACGTGCCGAGATCGGCTACAAGAAGCTCGCCATGGGGCCGGTCACCGCGACCGCGCGGCTGGGCCGCCCGGTCGCCGAGGTGGTCGCCGAACTCGACGCAGGGGAGCGGCCGGAGTTCCCCGTGCACATAGAGATCACCCGCGAGGACGGGGCGGTCACCGGCGCCATGTCCATCATCTGGACTCTCCGTCCCAATGCCTGATTGCTTCGGTTGTCGGCTGATGGTTCCCCGGATCCAGTAGGCTGCCCGGCGTGCGTTCATTCGCGCACGCCGGGCAGCAGCACGTGCACGCCGGGCACCAGGGGTCATCACACGGGAGGAGCCGGCGTTGCACGTCCAGGAGTGGCTGGAGACCGTTCCGGCGGTCAGCATCTATCTGCTGGTCGGGATCGTCATCGGACTCGAGAGCCTGGGGATCCCGCTGCCCGGTGAGATCATTCTCGTCAGCTCGGCGCTGCTGGCCTCCCAGCACGGCGATATCGACCCCGTGATCCTTGGCGCATGTGCCACCACCGGCGCGATCGTGGGCGACTCCATCGGCTACGCGATCGGCCGCAAGGGCGGCAAGCCGCTGCTGACCTGGCTCGGGGGCAAGTTCCCCAAACACTTCGGACCCCACCACATCGCCACCGCCGAGCGGTCCTTCGAGCGGTGGGGCATGTGGGCGGTCTTCTTCGGCCGCTTCGTCGCCCTGCTGCGGATCTTCGCCGGACCGCTCGCGGGCGTGCTGCGCATGCCCTACTGGAAGTTCCTGATCGCCAATGTGCTCGGCGGAATCGTCTGGGCGGGTGGCACGACGGCCGTCGTCTACTACGTCGGCGTGGTGGCCGAGGCGTGGCTGAAGCGTTTCTCCTGGCTCGGCCTGATCCTCGCGGCCCTGGTCGGCCTCGTCTCGTTCCTCGTGGTCAAGCGCCGGGGGAAGCAGGCCGCGGAGGAACAGGAACTGCTGGAGGCGGAGTCGGAAGCGGCGGCCGAGCGGGACCGCGTCCCGGCCGCCGACTGACGGCTCCCCCGCCCAGGGGCGGTCAGTCCGCCAGCGCCTGCCGGTGCTCCCGCGCGAGGTCGACGTAGACGGCGGCGTTGAACGCGATGCCCTCCGACTCCTCGTCGGTCACCTGCCGCTTGACCTTGGCGGGCACTCCGGCGACCAGCGAGTTCGGCGGCACCTGCATGCCCTGCGGCACGAGTGCCTGCGCGGCGACCAGGGAACCGGCCCCGATCCGCGCTCCGTTGAGGACGGTCGCGCCCATCCCGACCAGGACGTCATCCTCCACGGTGCAGCCGTGCAGCACGGCATTGTGCCCCACCGACACGCGCTCGCCGACGGTGACCGGGAAGCCGGGGTCGGCATGGACCGTGCAGTTGTCCTGGATGTTGCTGTCCGGCCCGACGGTGATCGGTCCGCCGTCGCCGCGCAGCACCGTCTGGTACCAGACGCTCGCACCCGCCGCCAGCGACACCTCACCGACCACGACGGACGTCGGCGCGGTGAACGCCTCCGGGTCGACCTTCGGCTCCTTGCCGCCCACCGCCGCGATCAGCGCTCGCTCCGCCATCTCTCCCGCTCGCTCTCGTATCGGGGTCCGTCCCGGACCGCCTGCTCACCGGCACCGTAGGCGACGGGCGAGCGGGGCGGGCGGCCGGGTGGGGTGAAGATCACAGCTCGGCCCGGTCCTGGGCCGCGGCGCGGCTGAGTACGGTGTCCGGGTGCCGAAGAACCGGAACACGTTCTCATCGCTCGCGGCCTGGCGCCGCCGGGCCCTCACGCGAGTGGTCCACCGCGTCTGGCGCTGGATGCAGAACACGGGTGCGGTCACCGCCGAGCGCCCGGGCCGGCACCGCTTCGGCCGGATCGGCCCCGGAACCCGCCTCGCCTTCCCCCAGGGAACCCTCTTCGGCGAGCCGTGGATACACCTCGGCGACCACTGCATCATCGGCGAGCAGGTCACCCTGACCGCCGGGATGTTGCCGGATCTCGACCTCGGACCGGACCCGGTCCTGCGGCTGGGCAACGGCGTCGTGCTCGGCCGCGGCAGCCACGTGGTGGCCTCCCGCTCCGTCGTCTTCGGCGACGACGTCTACTGCGGCCCGTACGTCTACGTCACCAGCGACAACCACAGTTACGACGACCCGGACCAGCCGGTGGGCCGGCAGTGGCTGCGCTCCGCACCCGTGGAGATCGGTCCCGGCAGCTGGCTCGGCACGGGCGCCGTCGTCCTGCCCGGCGCACGACTCGGCCGCAATGTGGTGGTCGCGGCGGGCGCGGTCGTACGGGGTGAGGTGCCCGACCATGCGGTGGTCGCGGGCGCGCCCGCCCGCATCGTCCGCCGCTGGGACCCGACGACGGGCTGGCAGCCGCCGCTGCGTACGCCGCCGCCCGTCCCGGTCCCCGACGGGATCACGCCCCCTCAGCTGGCGGCGTTGGCGGAACTCGACCCTGAAACGTCCGGCCCGGGGACACTGGACGTGTCGGCGGACCGCTGAAGCCGGGTCTTCCGGCAGCCGTTGTGAGGAGGCGCAGACCGGCCATGAACCATCGCACCCTGCGCATCCTGCTGGCCGTGGCGGTGGTCATCCAGGGCATCGCGCTGGCGATCTACGCCATCCGCAGGTACTGAGCGTGCTCCGCGGGTCTACTGCGCCGCGCCTCCGGGCTGCCGCGGCGTCGCTCAGCCGGCCGCGAGCAGGACCGTGCCGAACAGCGCGAGCCCCGCCCCCGCCGCCTGCACCGCGCGCAGCCGCTCCTTGAGCAGCCCGCGCGCCGCGAGCGCTGTGACCACCGGGTAGAGGGAGGCCAGCACGGCCGCCACGGTCACCGGACCCTGCTGGGCGGCGAGGGCGTACGTGCCGTTGGCGCCGACGTCGGCCAGACCCACGAAGGCGAGCGCCGGAAGGGCGGCCAGGATCACCCGCCGACCGCCCTCCTCGGGCAGAGCCGGGACGCCCCGCCGCGCGGACACGGACAACGCCGCCCCGCCGATGACGACGTTGGCGACCCGCTGGACGAAGAGGGCGAGGAACAGCCCGGTCACGGTCGACGACGCCTCCGCGATGAGCGCCATCACCGCGCCGAACCCGAGGGCCGAGACGAGCGTGAGCAGAATCGCCTGCCGCTGCACGGGCGCGCCGCGCAGCTGTGGGCCGCCGGCCAGGACGACGCCCGCCACGGCGACGAGGATGCCCGCGACCTGGAGCAGTCCGGGGCGCTCGCCGATCAGCAGCCCGACTCCGACCGGGACGGCCACGCCGACCGAGCCGAGCGGGGACACGACCCCCATGGGACCGAGTGCCAGCGCCCGGTAGAAGCAGAGCATGGCGACCGGACCCACCACGCCCGCCGCGACCGCGTACCACAGCCGCGGGCCGGCTTCGCTCCAGCCGCCGGTCGCGACGACGATCGCGCCCAGGACGCCGGCGGCGAGGGTCTGCGAGACCACGACGACCGTGAGAGCCGGGATACGCCGGGTGAGCAGCCCGCCGCCGAAGTCGGCCAGCCCCCACAGGAAGCTGGTGGCCAGAGCGAAGACCGCTGTCATGACAAACCTCGCAGTACAGTGGGGTGGACGCTTGGGTTCAGCACACAATAGTGCACCCCACTGAACTAGGCCATTTAAAATACTGGACGGAACGTGACGGACCTCGATCACCTGACTCAGTCCCTCGCGCGCAACCTCAAGCGCTGGCGCACCGAGCGGGGCTTCACGCTGGACGGGCTCGCGGCCCGGGCAGGCGTCAGCCGCGGCATGATCATCCAGATCGAGCAGGCTCGGACGAACCCGAGCGTCGGCACCACCGTGAAGATCGCCGACGCCCTCGGGGTGAGCATCACCAGGCTGCTCGACTTCGACGAGACGCCCAAGGTCCGGCTCGTCCCGGCCGAACGGGCCGTACGGATGTGGTCCACCGAGGCGGGCAGTTCGACGTACCTGCTGGCCGGAACGCAGGCGCCCGGCCCGCTCGAGCTGTGGTCCTGGCGGCTCATGCCGGGAGAGGGCAGCAGCTCCGATCCGCATCCCTCGGGCACCTTCGAACTCATCCATGTGACAGCGGGGGAGCTGACCCTGATCGTGGAGGGAGCGGAGCACCCTGTGCCGACCGGGGCCTCGGCCACGTTCGAGGCGAACGCCCCGCACAGCTACCGCAACGACGGCGCCGAGCCCGTGGAGATGACCATGGTCATCTCGGTCCCGCCCGCTCGCTGAGACATCCGACTGAGCTGGGTGGGCCGCCTGTTAGCGTGGCGTACGTGCGCGCTCCCATCGGAAACTTCGACTCCGTCCGACCGGCCGCCGAGTGCCTGGACGAGCTGGTCCCGCCGGTCGCCGAGGCCGTCCGCACCTGGCGCGGCGCAGTGCCCGTGGAGCAGCTGCTTTACGTCGACACCGACCCGGACAAGGCGGATACCGCCGTCTTCGCGGAGACCTACGGGCCCGGGCTCCTCGAGGCGTCCGCGAACTGCGTCGTGGCCGTGGGCAAGCGCGGGCAGAGCGTCACCCTGGCGGCCTGCGTGGTGCTCTCCACGACCCGCGTGGACGTCAACGGAACGCTCCGGCGCCACCTCGGGGTGCGGAAGGCGTCGTTCGCCCCTATGGAGCTGGCCGTGGGGGAGTCGGGCATGGAGTACGGCGGCATCACGCCGTTCGGGCTGCCGGCCGACTGGCCACTGCTCGTCGACTCGGCCGTCGTCGACGTGCCGTACGTGGTCGTCGGCAGTGGTCGGCGGCGCGGGAAGCTGCTCGTGCCCGGCAAGGCGCTCGCCGAGCTCCCCGGAGCGACCGTCCTGGAGGGCCTCGGTATCTCCTGACGGTGCTCGAACCGGGGGCGTCCGCTGCGGTGGCGGGGCTCAGTCCAGGCGCGGGATTTCGATCGCCGGGCACCGGTCCATGACCATGTCCAGCCCGGCCGCGCGCGTCCGCTCGTACGCCTCCTCGTCCACCACGCCGAGCTGGAACCAGACGGCCTGCGCGCCGATCTCCACCGCCTCATCGGCGATCGGGCCGGCCAGCCGGCTGTTGACGAAGACATCCACGACATCGACGTCGAAGGGGATCGCCGAGAGCGAGGGGTATCCCTGCTCCCCGTGCACGGTCTCGGCCTTCGGATGCACGGGCACGATCCGCTTGCCGTAGCGCTGCAGGACGTCCGCGACTCCGTACGCCGCTCGCCGCTGGTTCGGGGACAGTCCGACGACCGCCCAGGTGTCGCCGAGCTCCGTGAGGATCTTGCGGATCGTCGCCGGGTCGCCGTACACGCTCTGCCTCCTGCGGCTGGGTGGGTCACCTGTGCTGGGCAACAGCAACCGGCCTCCGGAGATTCCCTTCGTCCCGGTCGGCGGCTCGCTTCTGCGGTGTCCGCCAGGCATAGGGTGAAGGGATGCAGGAGCAATACCGGACGGTGGCGCGCGGGGGCGTGCACGAGCTCGAGATCAACAAGTCCCGCTTCCGCTGCGCGCTCGCGCCCGCTGCGACCGAGGAGGAGGCACAGGCCTTCGTCCAGCGCATCCGCAAGGAGCACTCCACCGCCACCCACAACTGCTTCGCCTACGTCATCGGCGCCGACGGCGGTGTCCAGAAGTCGAGCGACGACGGCGAGCCCGGTGGCACGGCGGGCGTGCCGATGCTGCAGATGCTGCTGCGCCGCGAGGTCCGGTACGTGGTCGCCGTCGTCACCCGCTACTACGGCGGCGTCAAACTCGGCGCGGGCGGGCTGATTCGGGCGTACGGCGGTGCGGTCGGCGAAGCCCTCGACGCGCTGGGCACCGTCACCCGGACGCGGTTCCGGCTGGCCACCGTGACCGTCGATCACCAGCGGGCCGGGAAGCTGGAGAACGACCTGCGGGCGACGGGACGCCAGGTGCGGGACGTGCGGTACGCCGCCGAGGTCACCCTCGAGATCGGACTGCCCGAGGCGGAGGTGGACGCCTTCCGCGACTGGCTGGCCGACGCCACGGCGGGCACGGCCGTCCTCGAGCTCGGCGGCGAGGCATACGGCACCGTCTGAACCGCTCGACGCCCGGGGCGCTTTCAGCCGAAGTCCCCAGCCGGTGCTGGTCTACCCGAGCCGACCGGGGCCGGGGAGGAGCCGCCGTGCACCAACAGGCGTGGTGCGCCGGAGCCGTCGGCTGGGACGGACCAGATGTCGGAGGTTCCCCTCGCCCGGCCGGGCCGGGCGTACGCCACCGTCCTGTCATCCAGCCATGCCGCCTGATCGTCGACGCTCGCCCTCTCGGCAAGCGGCGTCTCCCGCATCGTGGTCAGGTCGAGTACGTGGAGCCGCCACGGTCGCCGCGGATTGCCGGAGACCTTCTTCTTGAACACCACGCGGGTGCCGTCCGGCGACAGCGAGGGACATTCGGCGTTGCGGCGCAGGGCGCGAGCCGACCACTTCGCCATATCGCCCGCCACGAGATAGGTCCGGCCCGCGCTGGACACCGTGGCGTAGAAGCGGTTGTCGTCACGCGCGAAGGTGACGCCCCAGTAGTTCACGTCGGGAGCGTGGTAGCGGCGGCCGTCGATGCGGAGGGGGATGCTCTCGATGCTCTTGATCAGATAGCCGGTGCGCATGTCGAGGATTCCGGTCCTGGTGGAGAACGAGGACGTGGCATAGGAGTCCCCGGTGACGAACGTCGTCCATGCGATCATCCGGCCCGACGGTGAGACCCTGGCCCGGTTGGGGATACCGGCGAGTTTCACCCGGCGGACCTCCCTCGACTTCCGGTCCAGGACAACGGCTTCCGATCGTGGCGGGAGTCCCGGGCGGCGGGTCAGGCACACGGCCCTCCGGGCGGAGGCGTGGAAGCGTTCACAGGACAGGTTCGAGACGCCTCCCCCGAGGCGGGCAACCCGGTCGGTGCCGTCCAGATGGAGCAGGCCGCCTCGGTCCAGGGCGAGTTCGGACCTCCTGGATGAAGATGAGGCCGCGGTCGCGTCGGTGCGATGGGCCGCATGGAGGGTGTACGTCAGCGCCACGGTGGCCAGGAGGGCTCCCGCAACGGTGAGGACGACGATCTTCGACCGGGCGCTCAATGAGCCTCCTTCAACAACACAGTCGCCACGGCCAGTCCCAGGGCGAGGGCGGCCGCGGCGAGGACGAGGGCCGTATCGGCGCTCCACACCGTCCACGCAGCCCCGAAGAGAACCGACGCCAGCAGCCGGCCCACCGTCTGGCCGGTCTGGAGCAGCGCCAGCCCGCCTGCCCTGCGGTCCTCCGGGAGCAGCGGCCCGGCGAGCGCCATGAGGACGCCGTCCGTGGCCGCGTAGAACGTGCCGTGGAGGACGAGGGCCGTCACGGCGAGCGGTACCCCGCCCACTGGACCGAGCAGCACCAGGTAAACGGCCAAGAGAGCGGCGTGACCTGCGAGGAAGGCGGTGCGTCGCCCGGCGCGGTCGGCGAGCCGCCCCAGGGGGATGGCGAGGAGCAGGTACACGGCGGCGCTGCCCAGCGGGAGCAGCGGGAACCAGGCCGCGTCCAGGCCGAGTCTCCGCTGCAACAGGAGGTGGACGAACGCATCGCCCACGCCGCACAGTGCGAGCACGGTGGCCGCCGCCAGGATCCGCCGGACGGCGGGAGCGCGCAGCAGGCGCCGCCAGGCTCGCGGCGTCCGCTCGGCGGCGGCCCTGCACCGGTCCTGCGGCACGAGCGTCACCAGCATCACCACCCCCAGCATCCCGATGCAGAAGCTGACGACGAACACGGCGTCGTACGCGTCGGCGGTCGCCCACAGCAGCGCGAACGCCACCAGCGGGCCGAGCAGAGCGCCGGTGGTGTCCATGGCCCGGTGGATGCCGAAGGCCCGTCCGAGGTCGCGGGGGTCGCTGTGCAGCGTGATCAGCGCGTCGCGCGGCGCCGTTCGTACGCCCTTGCCGAGTCGGTCGGCGGCCAGCACACCGCCGATCCCGGCTGCCGAGCTCCCGGCGGCGAGGAGGCCGAGCTTGCACAGCGCGGACAGGGCGTAGCCCGCCCCCGCGACCAGCTTGTGCCGCTGCCGTCGGTCGGCGGCATGCCCGCCGGCGATCCGGACGAGCGCGCTCACGCCGTTGTAGAGCCCGTCGAGGAACCCGAACTGGAGCGGGCTCAGCCCCAGTTCGAGCACGAGATACAGCGGCAGTACGGCGGTCACCATCTCGGAGGAGATGTCGGTGACGAGGCTGACCGCGCCGAGTGCGAGAACGGTGCCGGGCACGCGCCGCCGCCCCGATGGCTTATCCACGGGGGACGGCGCGTCCTGGCGGCTGGCGGCGAGATACATCGGTCCGGGATCCGCGAGCGAACAGCAGTCAACCCCATCAGTGGCAGGTGTAGGTGGGACTGGTGTCCAGGGACTTGCCGTCGGTGCCGACGAACCGCCACCCGAAGGTGGTGTCGGTCAGGTCGAGGGCGAGCACGCCGTAGGGACCGCTGATGCGCTTCTGGCTGTTGGGCTGAACCTGCTCGATGGGGTACGGCTCGGCGCCGCCCATGCCGCCGATGATCTCCACGATGCCGCGCCCGTCGGCCTTGCCGTCGGGATTCTGGCGGGCGAAGCGCTCGTAGTGGTGGTCGTGTCCGTTGAGGACGAGATCGGCTCCGGCGCCGTAGAGGATCTTCCAGACGGGCTTGCTGACCGGGACATTGCCGTGGTCACCGGAGCTGAACAGCGGGTGGTGCCAGTACGCGGCGATGCAGCCCTTGGTGTTCCCGGCCAGATCGTCCTTGAGCCACTGGGTCTGCGCGCTGTCGTCGAAGGCGTTGGAGTCGAGGGCGATGAAGTGCCAGTTTCCCTCGTCGTAGCTGTAGTAGCTCTTGCCCTGGGGGTAGGCGATGGAGCCGAAGTACGACTTGTAGCCGGCGAGTTCGCCCGCGGGGTCGTAGGTCTCGTGGTTGCCCGGAGTGGGGCGGGTCTTCGCCTTGAACCTGCCCCACGAGGTGTCGTAGTACTTGCGGAAGTCGGCGATGGTGGCGTCGTCGTACTGGTTGTCGCCCATGGTGATGTAGAACTTCGGGTCGAGCTTCTGCGCCTGTGCGGCGGTCTTCGGGTGGGCGCAGGAACTGGAGTCGGCCGTGCACTGCGCCGCGATGTCCCCGGCGGCGACGACGGCGAACCGGCCCGTCGTGGGCGGCTGGCCGCCGCCCTCCAGGCTGCCGAAGACCTCCACTTCGTGGAGGGAGTAGCCGTAGGTGGTGGCGCGGGCCGTGCCGTACACGCGTAGGTAGCGGCCCTTGCCGGTGAGGCCGGTCCAGTCGTCCCTGCCGCCGTTGCCCGCCGTCTCGTTCGCCAGCCGGGTCCAGGTCGTGCCGTCGGCGGAGATCTCTATGCGGTACGCCTTGGCGTAGGCGGCTTCCCACGTGAGCTCGACCCTGGAGACGGTGGCGCTGCGGCCGAGGTCGACACGGATCCACTGCGGGTCCTTGCCCTCGGCACTGGCCCAGCGGGTCGAGGTGTCGCCGTCGAAGGCGTTGGCCGGACCGAGGGTGGAGTCCTCGTTCGAGGAGGCGGTGGCGGACTTGCCCCGGGAGACGAGCTGATCGGCGGCGCCGGCGCGGTCGGGAAGGGTCAGCAGGGCGCCGATGACGAGCGCGAGGACGGCGGCGAGGGCGATGGGGACGATACGACGTGGACTTCTGGAGGCGATCAGGTGCATGCCTGGACTCCTGGGCCTGAGGTGCGAGCTGGACACACGGCGCTGCGGTCCGCCTCTAGCAGCCCACGAGGGCAGGGCGGAAGCGCAGCGGCCGGGTCAGAGCTCGAACTGAGCGCGTCACGCCCGCCATGACGGACGCCGCGCCAAGCCGCTGCAGGGATCGTGGCAAGGGGCCATGCCTCTGTCAACAGCTGGCAGGAAACCTTCCTACTAATCGGTCGCCGAGTCGGTGTGATGGCTGGATTCCGGGCTGATCAGTCCATGCGGAGCTGGTCCCGGGCAGCCCGTACGACGGCGTCGGTGGTGAAGCCGTAGCGCGGCAGCACGGCCGACATCGGACCCGAGATGCCGAAGTCGTCGACGCCGACGATCGCGCCGTCCCGGCCGACATGGCACTCCCAGCCCAGGGTGGCGCCCTGTTCCACGGCGACGCGGGCGGTGATCGACGGCGGCAGGACCTCGTCGCGGTAGGTGGCGGGCTGGCGCTCGAAGATTTCCCAGCAGGGCAGGCTGACGACCCGTGAGCGGATGGATTCCGCGGCTAGCTTGTGATGGGCCTCGAGCGCGAGATGGACCTCGCTACCGGTGGCGATCAGCAGCACCGACGGACAACGGCTCCAGCGCGGATACGGCCAACGGCTCGAGCCAACGGCTCGACGGCGGACGGCAGCATGGAGACGTCCGAGCGGCGCCGCTGCTCCAGCAGCTCGGCGTGGTCGAGCGCCCGTGGGTGTCAGTGCCCACCGTTACAGTCGGGGATCATGCGACTCCTGCACACATCCGACTGGCATCTGGGCCGGTCCTTCCACCGGGTGAGCCTGCTGTCCGCCCAGGAGGCGTTCATCGACCACCTCGTGGAGACGGTGCGGGAGCGGCACGTCGACGCGATGCTCGTCGCCGGTGACGTCTACGACCGGGCGGTGCCTCCGCTGGCCGCCGTCGAGCTGTACGACGGCGCCCTCCACCGCCTCGCCGGCCTGGGCGTTCCCACGATCATGACGTCCGGCAACCACGACTCTGCGCGCCGACTGGGCGTCGGGGCCGGGCTGATGGAGCGCTCCGGCATTCATCTGCGCACCGACCCCGCCGGCTGCGCCGACCCCGTCGTCCTGACCGATGAACACGGCGAGATCGCGGTCTACGGACTCCCATATCTCGAACCGGCCCTTGTACGGGAGGAGTTGGGCGCCGAGCAGCCGGGGCACGCGGCCGTGCTCGGCGCTGCCATGGACCGGGTGCGTGCGGACCTTGCCACCCGCCCGTCCGGCACCCGTTCCGTCGTCCTCGCCCACGCCTTCGTCTCCGGCGGCGCGGGCAGCGACAGCGAACGCGACATCAGCGTCGGTGGTGTGGCCGCCGTACCGACCGAGATCTTCGACGGGGTTGACTACGTCGCACTCGGCCATCTGCACGGCTGCCAGACGATCAGCGACCGCGTCCGCTACTCGGGTTCACCGCTGGCGTACTCGTTCTCGGAGAGCCACCAACGCAAGAGCATGTGGCTCATCGATCTGGGGGCGGGCGGTGCGCTCACGGCCGAGCGGATCGACTGCCCCGTGCCACGCCCCCTCGCCCGAATCCGCGGCCACCTCGACGACCTGCTCGCCGACCCGGAGCTGGAGCGGCACGAGGAGGCCTGGGTCGAGGTCACCCTCACCGACCCCGTCCGCCCGCACGAGCCGATGGCCCGGCTGGCCGAGCGCTTCCCGTATGTGCTCAGCCTCGTCTTCGCCCCCGAGCGCGCCGCCGAGGACCCCCTCGCCTCGTACGCCGAGCGGCTCAAAGGCCGTACGGACCAGCAGATCGCCGAGGACTTCGTCGCGCATGTGCGGGCCGGCAGCGGTCCCGACGACGGCGAACGGGCCGTGCTCCGAGGCGCGCTGGACGACGTACGGGCCGGTGCGGCGATCCGCGGTGGCGTGTGCGAGGTGGGCCGGTGAGACTGCACCGGCTGCGGATCTCCGCCTTCGGACCCTTCGGCGGCACCGAGGAAGTCGACTTCGACGAGTTGTCAGCAGCGGGCGTGTTCCTGCTGCACGGGCCGACCGGCGCCGGCAAGACCTCCGTGCTCGACGCCGTCTGCTACGCCCTCTACGGCGGCGTGCCCGGCGCGCGGCAGAGCGGCCAGAGTCTGCGCAGCGACCACGCCGACCCGCTTACGCCCACCGAGGTGCTGCTCGACCTCACCGTCGGCGGGCGCCGGTTGGAGATCATCCGCCGCCCCGAGCAATACCGTCCCAAGAAGCGCGGAGAGGGCTTCACCCGGGACAAGGCCCAGACGCTGCTGAGCGAGTACGCGCACGGGCGGTGGAAGGGCCTCAGCCGCTCCCACCAGGAAGTGGGCGAGGAGATCGCCCAGTTGCTCGGCATGAGCAGGGAGCAGTTCTGCCAGGTCGTCCTCCTCCCGCAAGGCGACTTCGCACGCTTTCTGCGCGCCGACGCGGAAGCCCGGGCCAAGGTGCTGGGCAGGCTCTTCGACACTCGTCGGTTCGCCGCTGTCGAGGAGCGCCTCGCCGAGCTGCGGGCCGTCGCCCAGCATCAGGTCCGCCGGGGCGACGAGCGGCTGCTGGCCCTCGCCCACCGCATGCATCAGGCAGCGGGCGACGGCGCCGAACCGGGCGGCCCCCTGCTCATGGAGCCGGACCCCGCCGGGACCCGGCTGCCCGAGCAGCGTTCGGCCGTCCGCCCGAGGGCCCGCGCGGACGGGGCGTTGCCGGCTCCCGGTGACCTGGGTCTGGCCGATGCCGTCCTGCGCTGGGCCGCGCTGGCCCGTACGAGTGCGCGCGAGCGCCTGGACATTGCCGCAGCCGCGGTCCGCGCCGCCGAATCCGCCCACCGGAGCGCCCAGCGTACGAGCGAGGACGTGCGGGAGTGCGCCCGGCTGCAGCACGCCCACGCCGACGCCCGGCGCCGGTCGGCCGAACTCGCCGACCGCGGCGAGGAGTTCGCGCGGCTGCGGGCGCGCCTGGAGCGCGCCCGGTCGGCCGACGTCGTCGTGCCCGCGCTGGACCTGCGCGACACCGCCGAGCGGGAGCAAAGAGCCGCCGTCACTGCACTGCGGTACCACCGGGAGGCCTTGGCCCGGGAACTGTCCGGGCCCGTGGGGAAGCTCGGAGGGACGTCAGAGTGGGCTACCACCACCTCCGAGGGTGAGCCGGGCGTCGCCGCCGTAGGCGCGGATCCGCCGGAGCCGAGGGCGGGCCTGCTGAGCGACCTCACCGACGCGGGCGCCTGGGGGCACGCCCCCTGGCTGCGCCGGGGGGACCCCCACCCGGCCGAAGGCTGGGGGAGCCTGGCAGCCGTGGAACGCGAACTGCGCGCGGAGCTGGGCCGCCTGGCCGCGGCCCGCCGGTCCGAGCAGAGGGCTGCTCGGCTTGCCGCCGAACGGGCGGACCTCGACCACGAGTCACGCGCCGACGACGAGGTGCTCGAGGAGGCCGCGGGCTGGCTGGCCGAATGGGAGTCGGTGCGGCTCCGCCTCCAACAGCGCATCGACACCGCCCTGGAGGCCGGTACCCGCGCCGAACAGCTCGGGGCCCACATCGAACCGGCTCTCCGGCGACTCGACGCCGCCGAGCGCCGTGACCACCTCGCCGACCGGGTACGCGAGGCGGAGGAACGATGGCAGCAGGCGCGCAGCCGGGCCGCCGACACCCGTCAGCAGTGGCTCGAGCTCAAGGAACGGCGGCTCGACGGCATCGCCGCCGAACTGGCCGCCCAGCTGCGGTCCGGAGAGCCGTGCAAGGTGTGCGGCGCCACTGAGCATCCCGCGCCGGCCCGCACGTCGGCCGACCATGTGGACCGGGCCGCGGAGGACGTCGCACTCCAGGCCCACCAGCGGGCCGACGCCGCACGGGAACAGGCCGACAGCGAGGTGCGGACCCTGAGGGAGGCCCTCGCGGGGGCGGCTGCGGCAGCGGGCGACACGCCCCTGTCCCAACTCCGTCACGAAGTACGGACCGTGCAGCAGGCGCACACCAACGCCCGTGCCGTCGCGGCGGACACCCACGCCGCCCGCGAGGCGCTCGCCCGCGCGGAGCGGGAGTACGAATGCCGCCGCACCGCCCAGCAGGAGGCCGAGCGCCGCGCCGCCGCCCGCACCTCGCGCCGCGACGCACTGGCGCGGGAACAGGCCGAGCTGGAAGCGGAGTTGGCCCGCGCCCGCGGCGGCGCGCCGAGCGTCGCCGACCGCGCCGCCCAACTGGAGCGCCTCACCGCCCTCGTCGGCGAGACCGGCGAGGCCGTGCGCACGGCCGAAGCGACCGCCCGGCGGCTGAAGGAGGCCGACGCACGCCTCGCCGACGCCGCCTTCCCCGCCGGCTTCGGCACGCCGCAGGCCGCGGCCGACGCGCGACTCGCCGACGCCGAGCGGCGCGAGCTGCAGCGCTGTGTCGACCAGTGGCAGGCCGAGACCGCGGCGGTTGCCCGGGAGCTCGCCGACCCGCGGACCACGGCCGCAGCGGCGCTGCCCGCCGCCGACCCGGCCGCCGCCCAGGCAGCAGTCGAGACCGCCACGCTGCGGCTGCGCGAAGCCTCGGCACAGGAGGACGCGGCCCGTACCCGCTGCGCCGAGCTCGACCGGCTCAGCGCAGAGGCCACCGCGGACGCACGACGACTCGCCCCGCTCCGTACGGAGTACGAGCGCGTGGCCCGGCTGGCGGCCCTCGCCGCGGGCACCTCCGCCGAGAACGAGCACCGGATGCGCCTGGAGTCGTATGTCCTCGCCGCCCGGCTCGAACAGGTCGCCGCGGCCGCGAGCGTGCGCCTGCAGCGGATGTCCGCCGGGCGCTACACCCTCGTCCACACCGACGCCAGGGCCGGCGGCCGCGGCCGGTCCGGACTCGGACTCCAGGTCGTCGACGCCTGGACCGGCAGCGAGCGGGACACCGCCACCCTCTCCGGCGGGGAGACCTTCTTCGCGTCGCTGTCCCTGGCGCTCGGCCTCGCGGATGTGGTCACCGACGAGGCCGGCGGCACCCGGCTCGACACCCTCTTCATCGACGAGGGGTTCGGCAGCCTGGACGAGCAGACGCTCGACGACGTGCTCGATGTGCTGGACGCGCTGCGCGAGCGCGACCGGACGGTCGGGATCGTCAGCCATATCGCCGATCTCCGGCAGCGGATCCCGGCCCAGCTGGAGGTCGTCAAGGAACGGTCCGGCTCATCCGTACGGCACCGCGCGCCACGCACCGGCACCTGAGAGCGCGCCGTCCGACGTACGACACCGGTGCCGGCGACGGCATCCGCCGCTGTCCGCCGGTCAGATGCGCCAGGACCGGATGCGGTCGGCCGCGTCGAAGACCGTCGCCGTGCCCGACTGGAGGTCCCGGACGAGGTCGATGAGTGCGCCGTAGGGCGGGTCGATGCCCTCCCCGCCGGCGTGCATGTACGCGACGGCTGTCGCGCAGGCGAATCGCGCATTGCGCGACGGCAAGGGCTTGAGCAGCGCCAGGGTGTGCAGGAGCGCGGCAGCGCGCCAGGCGGCGTCCGGGTCCACGCCGAGCCGGGGCGGCTCGACGCGGTGGCGGGCGACGGCGGCGACCAACCCGGAGAAGTCGGCGATCGCCGGTTGCTCGGGCAGGACTTCCTCGTGCCGCTGCAGAAGCCAGGGCACATCGATGTGGAGGGCCATGAGTCAGGCGGCCCGTCCCGGAGCAGAGGGGCCGGGCTCGTCGTCGGGGAAGGCCTCGGCGAAGGCCTTCGCATTGTCGGCGAAGAACCGGCGGAAGACCTCGGCGCCCTCCCGCAGGGCGCGGTGGCGGGCGATGTCCGCGGCGGTCGCCTCCTGGACGATCGCCTTCATCGTCGTGCCGCGCTCCTTGGCGATGGCCCGGAGGTCCTCGAGCTCCCGCTCGCTGAATTCCACGTTCAGGGCTGGCATGCGGTCACGGTACCGCTGCGGGTACCGCTGTGAACAGATGCGCAGGTCACGCACCTTCCACCGCGGTACCGGCCGGGGGCCCACCCGAGGTCACCCCCATCCAGCCGGCCGACGGCGCATCCGCCCACCGGCCGGACGGGACGGCTCCCTCAGAGCCGGGAGAGTTCCTCGACCAGGTCGTCCAGGCCGAGCGAGCCCAAGGACAGTGCGGCCATGTGCCATGCCTTGGCGTCGAAGGCATCACCGTGGGCCGCCTGGGCGGCCGCGCGGCCGGTCAGCCAGGCGCGCTCGCCCAGCTTGTATCCGATGGCCTGGCCCGGCATACCCAGGTACCGGATCAGCTCACTGTCCACGAAGTCGGCCGGACGCCCGCTGTGCAGACCGAAGAACTCCCGCGCCAGTTCGGGCGTCCACCGTTCGCCGGGGTGGAAGGGCGAATCCGCCGGAATCTCCAGCGCGAGATGCATGCCGATGTCGACGATCACCCGCGTCGAGCGCATCATCTGAGCGTCCAGGTAGCCGAGTCGCCGCTCCGGGTCGGTGAGGAAGCCCAGGTCGTTCATCAGCCGCTCCGCGTACAGCGCCCAGCCCTCGACGTTGGCGCTGACCTCGCCCACCGTCGCCTGGTAGCGGGAGAGCCGGTCGGCGACGTGCGTCCACTGCGCGAGCTGCAGATGGTGCCCGGGCACGCCCTCGTGGTACCAGGTGCTCACCAGGTCATAGACGGGGAAGCGGGTCTCGCCCATGGTCGGCAGCCAGGTGTTGCCCGGGCGGGAGAAGTCCATCGACGGCGGGGTGTAGTACGGAGCGGCGGCGCCGCCGGGCGGGGCGATCCTCGACTCGACCTTCTTGACCCGTTCCGCGAGGTCGAAGTGCGTGCCGTCCAGCGCCTCGATCGCCTCGTCCATCAGCCCCTGGAGCCAGACCCGTACCTCCTCCACGCCCTCGATGTGCTCACCGTGCTCGTCGAGATGCGCCAACGCCTCCCAGGGAGTCGCCGCGCCGGGCAGGACCTTCTCCGCCTCGGTGCGCATCTCGGCCAGCAGCCGGTGGTACTCCGACCATCCGTAGGCGTAGGCCTCTTCGAGGTCCAGATCCGTGCCGTTCCAGTAACGCGCCCAGCGCGCGTAGCGCTCCCGGCCCACGACGTCGGGGGCGCCCTCGACGGCTGGGGCGTAGCTACCGCGCAGCCAGTCCCGCAGGTCGGCCAGGGCCCCGGTCGCGGCGGCCGCCGCCATGTCCAGTTCCGAGCGCAGTTCCTTCGGCCCCGCGGAGGCGAACTCGGCGAACCAACTGCGGTCCTTGCCGACCCAGTCGTCCAACTGCCCGATGAAGGTGGCCACTTGCCGGGGACCGGCCGGCAGCTTGCGGTCAAGACCCTCGGCCAGCGAGACGCGATAGCCCTCCACGGCGGCCGGGACGGCATGCAGCCGCTCGGCGATCGCCGACCAGTCCTCGGTGCTCACGGCCGGCGTCACGGTGAGGGCTGTGCGCATCGCGTGTACGGGCGAGTGGATGTTGCTGACGGCGCGGAGGTCCTCGTGCGCCTCGTGCACGGCGAGGCCGGCGGACAGCCGCTCCCGCAGCAGGCGGGCGCAGCGGCGCTCGGCGTCATCGTCGGCACCCGGCCGGGCCTCCGCCTCGGTCAGCCGGGCCAGCGTCGTACGGGCCAGGTCGGCGAGCGCCTGCTGCCCGGCGGGGGAGAAATCGGGGAGCCGGCTCGAGCTCTCGGCGACCCCCAGGTAGGTACCGGTGATCGGGTCCAGTTCGACGAGGGCGTCCACAAAGGCGTCGGCGACCTGACGGGGCAACGGACTGCTGATGTTGTTGGACATGCGCTCATCCTCGTACCTGACGGGCCGTGCGTCACCAGCGAGTGGCGCTACGTACCTGACGCGGGTGGCAGGAGCGGGCCGCAGGCCCACTGCTGGAAGATCAGCCGGGTCTCGACGCGCGCCACCTCCCGCCGCGAGGTGAACTCGTCCAGCACCAGCCGCTGGAGATCGACGGGATCGCTCACCGCCACATGGACCAGGTAGTCGTCCGGCCCGGTGAGGTGGAACAGGGCCCGTGACTCGGGGAGCGCGCGGATCCGCTCCACGAACGGACCGATCAGTTCGCGGCGGTGCGGACGGACCTGCACCAGCAGCAGCGCCTCCAGGCCGCGCCCGAGCTTGGCCGGATCGAGCCGCAGCTCGTGCCCGAGGATCACGCCGGAGCGGCGGAGCCGGGCCACCCGGTCCAGGCAGGTCGAGGGCGCCACGCCGACCGCCTCGGCGAGGTCGCGGTAGGTGGTCCGGGCGTCGTTCTGCAACAGTCGCAGAATCTGGAGATCCACCGGATCCAGAGGTATCGAATCGGCCATTCACCGAACGTAGCACGGAGATCTGCCGCTCTCTCCCGGCGCGTGTTCAGCATCGGGGCATGGAGACGACAGCCGCGACCCCACCCCGTTCGCTCGCCACCGAAGCCGTGCACGCCGGCCGCGAGGACCTCGCCGAGCTCGGTCTGCACGCGCCACCGCTGGACCTGTCCACCACCTATCCGTCGTACGACAGCCGGGCGGAGGCGGCGCGGCTCGACGCGTTCGCCGCCACGGGTGCCCGGCTGGAGGGCCCACCGGTTTACGCACGGCTGGACAACCCCACCACGGCCCGCTTCGAGGCCGCTCTCGCCCGGCTCGAGGGCACCCAGAGCGCGGTCGCCTTCGCCAGCGGCATGGCGGCCCTGACCGCCTGCCTCCTCGCCCGCGTCGCTCAGGGACTCCGGCATGTCGTCGCGGTCCGTCCGCTGTACGGCTGCAGCGACCATCTGCTCACCGCGGGTCTGCTCGGCACCGAGGTGACGTGGGTGGACCCGGATGGCATCGCCGACGCGATCCGTCCTGACACCGGTCTGGTGATGGTGGAGTCCCCGGCCAACCCCACGCTGGTGGAGATCGACCTGCGGGCCGTGGCCGCGGCCTGCGGTGACGTACCGCTGCTGGCCGACAACACCTTCGCCACGCCGGTCCTGCAGCGGCCCGCCGAACTCGGCGCGCGGATCGTGCTGCACAGCGCGACCAAGTACCTCGGCGGGCACGGAGACGTCCTGGGCGGGGTCGTCGGCTGCGACGAGGAGTTCGCACGGCAGTTGCGGCAGGTGCGATTCGCCACCGGTGGGGTGCTGCACCCGCTGGCCGGCTATCTGCTGCTGCGCGGACTGGCCACGCTGCCCGTACGGATGCGCGCCGCGTCGGCGTCCGCGGCCGAACTCGCGGGGCGGCTGGCTGCCCATCCCCGGGTCGCCCGGGTCCACTACCCGAAGCTGGGCGGGGCGATGGTGGCCTTCGAGGTGTACGGGGAACCGCACGAGGTGATCGCCGGGGTGCGGTTGATCACCCCGGCGGTCAGCCTCGGGAGCGTCGACACCCTGATCCAGCACCCGGCCTCGATCAGCCACCGCATCGTGGATGCGGACGACCGCCGTTCCTCGGGGGTCGGCGACCGGCTGCTGCGGATGTCGGTGGGGCTGGAGGACGTCGAGGATCTGTGGCGCGACCTCGACCGGGCCCTCGGCGCCCCACCGCGGACCGGGGCCCGCCGGGTCCTCAGTGGCGGGACGGTTGGTACGTCTCCTGGGGGCGGTGAGGACCTTGCGCGGGCAGCGGCGCCGGGTCGAGCCGGGCGGTGATGACGAGGGTGCCTTCCTCGATCTGGTAGTCGAGCGGCAGACCGAGGCCGCGCATGGCGGCGACCATGCCGGTGTTCGACGACTGCGTCACCGCGTACACGCTGTCGCAGCCCGCTTCGACGGCCAGGGCGACCAGCCGGCGCAGCAGCTCCATGCCGATGCCTCGGCGCTGCCACGCGTCCTCGACGAGCAGCGCGACCTCGGTCTCATCGCCGTCCCAGAGCAGATGGCCGAGGGCCACGAGCCGTCCGGAGGCGGTCTGCGCGGCGAGCGTGCGGCCGTAGCGCGGGCTGAGCAGATGGTCCAGGTAGCGGTCGGCGTCGGCGACCGGGCCGTGGTAGCGCAGGCCGAGCGTGCGCCCCGAGCAGCGGTCGTGCATCGCACGGGCGGCGGCCAGGTCGCCGCGGTCGGCCCGGCGGACGGTGATCTCGTTGCCCTCCGGCAGGGTCAGCACGTCCTGGCCGGCGGGCACCCGCGGGCCGAGCCGGGCATCGAGCTCGACGAGGGCCCGGGCGCGGGCGAACTCGGTCGGCGTGAAGGGCAGGTACGGACGCTCGATCGCGATCACGCCACCGGAGGGGTCCCGCAGCCGCATCACGGTGTCCTCGAGAACGCCCTCCTCCGGAACCGGGTCGGCGAGCGGCCGTCCGCCGGGCGACCGGGCAGGCAACGACTGGATGGTGCAGCGGCCGAGGAGCTGGCGCAGCGCGAGCGGCAGCTCGGCGGCGTCCAGCGCGGTACGGGTGGCGAGGCCCAGCACGCGGGTGGGGGCGTCGACGAGATCGTGGGCATCGGCCCGCTCGACCCAGGTGCTGCTGCCGCCGCCTCCGGCGACATGACGGGTCAGCTCGGCGGGGGTGAGGGCGGTCGGGGCGCGCACCAGGAGTTCGTCCACGGTGCCGTGGGACAGGGGGTGGGTCTGGAGGTTCAGGATGTCCACCCGGTGCCGGGCGAGCGCGGTGCACAGCGCGGCGAGGCTGCCGGGCTCGTCCCGTACGGTCGTCCGCATCCGCCACAGCGTCGTGTCGCCCGCGGTCGGGCTCACTGTCCCCCCGGTGAGTGCGGCGGCGCCGGTATCACCTCTCGGCGGGGCATGACTGTGGCGCCGGGACCACCAGGTGTGGAATCCCGCCGTGGCGATCATGAAAACGGCCGAGGCCACCAGCAGGACCGGACCGTGCGGACCGTGGACGACCAGATTGGCGATCGCATCCGCGACCGCGACGGCGGTGAACAGGGCGGCGAGTTCGATGAGGTCCCGCCGCCAGTGGTGCGGGCGGCGGCTGGTCTTCGCGGAGGTCACGTCAGTCATGGGAACAGCCTTCCTGACCGGTATTGCGTGATCACAAACGACTTGTGTCCGATGGGTTAAGGGTGCTTTTGGTCGGTTTTTCAAGGAATTCCGTGGACGCAGCTCTGTTCGTGCCTGGGGCAGGCCTGCGACGCTCCCGCCGACCGCTACTGACCCACCCGGCCGGGCTGGAGCACTGTGGTGAACAGCACGGCGCCGCCCTCCTCGCGCAGATGCACCGTCAGTTCGCCGCTGTGACCGTCGATGTCGACTTCGCCGTAGTACTGGCCGCCTTCGAGGGGCGAGACGTTCGCGCGCGTCGGCGCCTTCACGAAGACCTGCTGCGGACCGAAGGTCCCGTCCAGCTTCACCGCGGGGAAGCCGCCCGCGTTGAGCGGGCCGGAGACGAACTCCCAGAACGGCTCGAAGTCCTGGAACGCCGCCCGCGCGGGGTCGTAGTGCTGCGCCGAGGTGTAGTGCACATCCGCCGTCAGCCACAACGTGCCCGTGATCCTTCGGTGCTTGATGAACCGCAGCAGCTCCGCGATCTGCAGTTCACGTCCGAGCGGTGCTCCCGGGTCGGACTGCGCCACGGCCTCGAAGTTCACCGCACCGTCCGCGACGACCAGGCCGAGCGGCAGGTCGGAGGCGATCACCTTCCACACCGCCCGCGACCGCGCCAGTTCGCGCTTCAGCCAGGCCAGTTGGTCCGCGCCCAGAACGCCTTGCGTGTCCTGCGGCTGCCGGCCCGGAGAGTTCTGGTTCCGGTACGTCCGCATGTCCAGTACGAAGACATCCAGCAGCGGGCCGTGCCGCACCACGCGGTGGATGCGTCCGTCGCGGCCGGGACGCAGAGTCGACACGGGGAAGTACTCGGTGAACGCCTGACGGGCATGGGCCGCGAGCACGTCCACCCGCTTCTCCGTGTAGCGGGCGTCATCCAGGATCTCGCCCGGGTACCAGTTGTTCACCACCTCGTGGTCGTCCCACTGCACGATGGCCGGAACCTGGGCGTTGAACCGCCGTAGTTCCTCGCTGAGCAGGTTGTAGCGGAAGTTCCCCCGGTACTCCGCCAGCGTCTCCGCGACCTTCGACTTCTCCTCGGTGGTGACGTTCCGCCAGATCCTGCCGTCCGGCAGCGTCACGCTCGGCGCGATCGGCCCGTCCGCGTAGATGGTGTCACCGCTGAACAGAAAGAAGTCCGGGTCGCGGCGGCGCATCTCCTCGAAGATCGGGAAGCCGCCGCGGTCGGGATTCATGCCCCAGCCCTGCCCGGCCAGATCGCCGGACCACAGGAATCGCACGCCGGTCCTGGCGTCCGCAGTGCGCCTCCCCGTACGCCGGACCGGCGCCGTACGGAACGTGCCGTACACCGGCTCGCCGGTCCGCCGTGGATCGTCGGGGTCGGCGAGCACCACGCGGTAGTGCACCTGTTCTCCCGGGGGCAGACCGCGCAGCGCGGTCGTCCCCGTGAAGTCCGTACCGGGGCCGACGACGGGGCCCACACAGCGTCGGACGGCGCGGAACGACTCGGTCGGAGACGTCTCGACGATCATGCGCGCCGGGCGGTCGGACCGCACCCACACCAGGCCCGACGAGGTGGTCACATCCCCCACCTGCACACCCCAGTTGGCCGCGGGCCGACCCGACAGCGCCTGCGCGGGAGCCCCCGCCAACAGCGTCACCGGAGCCGGCAGCGCGAGGGCCGCCGACGCCGCGGCACCGCCGCGCAGCAGTGACCGCCGGCCCATGTCTCTCCCGGCCCCCTGTGTCGTTCCCTGCCCCATGTGCTCACTCCCGTTCGACTTTTCGACCGTGTTCGATCGTCCACGGTGCCACGCCGTTGTTACCGGTGCCTGTTGCCGGACATCGAAACGCTCAGTGAACAACTCACCCTCGCGGCACAGAAGCCCATGGACATCGCGCAGCGGTGACGCGGTCGCGCCCCGGCCCGGTCACGGACCGGTCCCCCCACTGCTCATGCGACCGGAAGGCCGACACTGCCACCGACGGGTGGCTCGCACAAGATCGACTCTAGCGGAGGGCCGGTTCCCGGCCATGAGTTCGGCGGTCCAAGGAACGGCGTCAGCCGGACCCCACCGGCGCGCTGCCGTCGAGGACGACCCGCGCCACGAGCGCCGGATCGTCGCTCATCGGGACGTGGCCGCAGCCCGGCAGCCGTATCAGCCGGGCACCGGGGATCGCGTTCGTGGCACGGACCCCCTGACGGGGCACCAGAAGCCGGTCGCGCGTGCCCCAGGCGATGGTGACCGGCACGTGGGGCACGTCGTCGGTGAACAGCACCCCGCGCCCCGTACTGAGCGTGGGTTGGAAACCGGTCGCGTTCCGCAGCGCCCGCGTCTCGGCCACCGCGGCCTCCGGAGAGCGCCGCCCCGGCCGCGCGTAGATGGTGCTGACCAGCGCGGCCCGCCCGGCGGTCGTCCGGGACAGCTGCTCGACCACGCGCGGCGGGAGCAGCCGCGCGCCGACGCGCATGCCGCGCAGCACGCCGAAGGCGTAGCGGCGCTCGGCCTGCGTCCAGAAACCCGCTGGGGACAGCGCCGTCACCGACCGGGTGAGCTTCGAGCGGCCCATGTCCAGCGCGAGGAGGCCGCCCAGGGAATTCCCCGCGACGTGCGGCCGGTTCACCCCCAGTTCTGCACAGAACGCGCCAAGCGCAAGAACCACCGTCGGGAGGTCGTACGGCGCCCCGTCGGGCAGCCCGGGGGACTCCCCGAAACCGGGGAGGTCCACCGCGATGACGTCACGTTCCACGGCGAGGATGTCGACAATGGGATCCCAGGCCTGGCGGTGGTGACCGATGCCGTGCAGGAGCAGCAGCGGCTCCCCGGAGCCCCGGCGCTCGTACACGAGGGAGATCGGGAGCCTCCCGGTCGTCGAGTCGATCGTGAAGGATGCCGTTGCGGGCATGGGAGTCGCTCCTGGTCGTCGGAGTGCGGCGCGGCGTAGACGGTGTGTCAGCAACAATTACCGCCGAGTAGCCCCGAGTTCAAGGGGGAGACGCGGCGCCGGGATCCCGGGCGCCTGCCGGATGGCTGAGGCACGCCGTGCCACCTGGACACGCGGCGCACCCTCGGGGTGGGATGAGAGCGTGCCCATGGACACCGCAACCGACGTTTTCGAGCACCACCCGCCGCTGCTGACCGGTTTCGCCTATCGCATGCTCGGCCGGGTCGCCGATGCGGAGGATGTCGTTCAGGAGGCGTGGCTGCGCTGGTCGGACACCGACCGCACGCGGGTCCGCGATCCGCGCGCCTATCTCGTACGGATCACTACCAGGCTCGCCGTCGACCGGCTGCGCCACGTCCAGTCGCGGCACGAGGCGTATGTCGGGCCGTGGCTGCCCGAGCCGATCGCCCCTCACTACGCGGACACCGTCCCGGACGCCGCCGAGCGCGCGGTGCTGTCCGAATCAGTCTCCCTCGCCGTCCTCGTCGTCCTGGAGTCCCTGTCGCCCCTGGAGCGCGCGGTGTTCGTGCTGCGCGAGGCGTTCGGACTCTCGTACGCGGAGATCGCCGCCGCCCTCGAGCGCGGCGAGCCCGCCGTCCGCCAGCTCGCCGCCCGTGCTCGTCGGCATGTGTCCGAGGGGCGGCCGCGCTACGCCGTCGACCCCGCCGAGCAGCGCGACGTCACCGAGCGGTTCCTCGCTGCCGCCACCGGCGGTGACCTCGGTGACCTGCTGAAACTGCTGGCGCCCGACGCAAGGTTCGTGGGCGACAGCGGTGGCAAGGCCAAAGCCCCGCTGCGGGTCCTGGAGACCGCCGACAAGGTCGGCCGCTTCCTGTGCGCCGTGGCCCAGCAACCGCCACCCGACATGGAGGTGGTCTCTCGGGAGATCAACGGCGTCCCCTCCCTCCTCATCCTCTCGGGCGGGCAGCCGGACACCGTCGTCCAGCTGGACATCGCCGAGGACGGTCGGATCGCCTGCGTCTACGCGGTCCGCAACCCCAACAAGCTCGGCGCGGTCGCGCCCTGAACAGGACGGGGGCGGGAGACTCACAGGCCGCCCGCGACGCGCAGGACGGCGCCCGTGGTGTACGACGCCTCGGGGGAGAGCAGCCAAGCGACCGCTCCGGCGACCTCCTCGGGCTCCCCGGGGCGGCGCATCGGCACCCGGCCGGGCTCGCGCCACGGCCGTTCCGGGTCGCCCATGGCGGCATGGATATCGGTGCGGATCATGCCCGGCTGCACCGAGTTGACCCGGATGCCCTCCGGGGCCAGCTCCTTCGACAGCCCGATCGTCATCGCGTCCACCGCGGCCTTGCTCGCCGCATAGTGCACGTACTCGCCGGGGCTGCCGGTGGTCGCCGCGCCGGAGGAGATGTTGACGATCGCCCCGCCCCGGCCGCCGGACCGGGACGACATGTCGCGCACCGCGCGGCGCGCGCAGAGCAGCGCGCCGACCACATTCACCTCGACGACCCGGCGCATCACCTCGGGAGGGGTGTCCGCGAAGCGGCCCAGCGGGCCGGTGATCCCGGCGTTGTTGACCAGTCCGGTGACCGGTCCGAGCCGCTCCCGCACGCTGTCGAAGAGGGCCTCGACCTGCTCCTCGACGCTGGTGTCGACCTGTACCGTCACGCACTGCGCGCCGGCGGCACGTACGGCGGCCGCGGTCTGCTCCGCGGCCTCCCGAGCGCGTTCGTAGCCGATGCCGACGCGGTGCCCCGCGCGGGCCAGGCGCACGGCCACCGCCGCCCCGATCCCGCGGCTGCCGCCGGTGACCACCGTGACCTGGTCCATCGCTCCGCCCCTCCCGTCCAGCCGTTGATCATCCGAAACTACCCGTTCACCGTTGCGGCGGGAGCTGCCCGGCTCGAGGGGGGTTCGCGAACGCCTTATGAACGCTGTGCTGCCGCGGCGCGGGGAAGGGGGTAGCGGCTTGAGGATTGGTCTTGACCAAGGGTGAGCACCGCCCTATGGTCGCAGAGATAGTGCAGGAACCTTTCATAAACAAGGTCGCAAAAAATTTCCCCCGGACTTCGGCCCGGGGGAGCCCAGGGACACGATGATTGCGGAGGACAGGGTGGGGACTACGCAGCTTGAATCGGTGCCTGAACCGAAGTACTGGCACCTGAAGACCGTGCTCAGCGACGCACTGGACTCGGAGTTCGCGGTGGGCGAGATTCTGCCCAACGAGCGCGAACTGGCGGCCCGTTTCGGAGTCGCCCGTGCCACACTCCGGCAGGCTCTGGAGCAACTCGAGCTCGAGGGAAGGCTGCAGCGCCGGCGAGGCGTGGGCACGACGGTGGCGCCGCCCAGGGTGGGCGTCGACGTCGGCACCGAGCGGAATGCCTGGCCGGGCACCGCCGGTGGCGCCTGGCAGGCCGTCGAATGCGGCGAGACCGCGCCTCCGGCCGCGGTCGCCCGGCTGCTGGACACGGACCGCGACGAAGAGGTGTACACGGTCCGGCGCATCCGTATGACGCGCGGACAGCCCGTGGCGGCCGAGTTGCTCTACGTCCCGGCCGGTTCCGTGCCGGGACTGACGGCCATCGGCGCGCCGAGCGGTGCGGCCCGCGCCCGGGCGGTGCTGCGCGAGCTGCAGCACCTCGCGCTCGAGGGGCAGGACCGGGCCGTCGAGTTGGGCTCGGCCCGCGCCGACGACGCCAAACAGCTGGACCGGTTGCCCGGTGCACCGGTCCTGGTGGTCACCACCCGCTACTACGCGGAAGGCCGGACTGTCGCGGTCGCGGTGGCCACGTATCGCGCCGACACCTGCCGTCTCACCTTCGGGGAGACGGGCACGGTGGAGATCACGCACCACGAGGAGCAGCGCGCCGCCTCCTGACGGAGCCGCCGTTCGCGGTCCGCGGCGAAGAACTGTCCCCCCGTACGCCTCACAGGGTGTACGGGGGGACAGTTTTTCGCCGCGGACCGGTGCCCACCGGCTCACCGCAGGCCGCGCCTCAGCTGTAGGAGGTGACCGTGCCCTCCACGGCGAAGAGCTCTTCCTCGACGTGATCCAGAGCGAGCCGGAGCGCCCCCGTCGCCACCGCGGCCTCGCCCAGCCCGGACAGCTCGACACGTGGCGGTCGCAGGCAGTAACGCGAGAGCTCGACGCGCAGCGGCTCCAGAACGCCATCGAGCCCCGCGGCCCAGCCGCCCACCACGACCAGCTCCGGGTCCAGCGCCAGCACCAGCGCCGCCACGTCGTGCACGAGCCGCTGGAGGAACCGGTCGACTGCCTCGCGGGCCCGGCCGTCCCCCTCCCGAGCGCGGGCGAACACCCGGGCCACCGCCTCCTCGTCCAGCGGGTGCAGCGGCGTCCCAGTGGTGGAGAGCACCTGTTCCGGCATCGCCTCGCGGCCCAGGAGATGCAGGGCGCCTATCTCCCCGGCAGCCCCGCCGTAGCCGCGGTGCAGCCGGCCGGCGATCAGAGAGCCGGCACCGGGGCTCAAACCGGCCAGTACGAAAACGATGTCATCGGAGCCGACACCCGCCCCCTTCCAGTGCTCGGCGACCACGGCCGCGTTCGCGTCGTTCTCCACCAGCACGGGGCAGCGGAAGGACCGCCGCAGCCGCTCGCCGAGCGGCAGTCCGGTCCAGCCCGGCAGCGCGGTCCCCAGCCGGACCTGCCCGTCCGCTCCGACGATCCCCGGAGTGCCCACCCCCACGGCGCGCAGGGAGGTCCGAGCGATACCCGTGCGTCGCAGCAGGTCGGCGACCACGGTCCGGACCCGCTCCAGACGCTCGTCCGCCGGCGCCTCCTCGGTCACATCCCGCACCGAGGATCCGAGAACGCGGCCGCGCAGATCGGACAGCAGGACCGCGACCCGGTGCGAGCCGATCTCCACCCCCAAGAGATGACCGGCCTCGGCGCGGAACCGGAACCGGCGGGCCGGCCTTCCCTGGCGGCGCGTCTCGCCCTGCTCGGCGGGGGCCTCGGCGACCAGACCGGTCTCGATCAGGCCCTCGACGACGCCCTCGATGGTGGGCCGTGACAGGCCGGTGCTCTGGACGAGGTCGGTCAGCCTGGCGGACCCGCCGTCTCGTAGTGCGTACAGCACCACCGCCGAGTTGATCCGTCGCAGCAGGGATGGATCCCCGCCGGTGAGCCGCCCCAACGCGGGCCTCCCTCGTGTGCGTGTGTGCGGGATCGTAGCCGCCCAGCTGCGGTGCGGCGAGCGTCAGAAAGATTACGGAGCCGATTCCCGGTCCGACCGGCGACGACGGACCTCAAGCGCACGCCGTGTGACGGCCCGGGCACGGCTGCGCGGGACCGGGGTTCGCCGACCGGTGCCGATCATGGGGCGCAGGGTCTCGCAGACATCGGACCGTTCGGTCGGCACCGTACAGCGTGCCCCGCTCCCGGTGCCGTCGCTCGGGCGAATCCGAGCTCCAGCGGAAGGACACCGTAGGGGCGGCATCGACTCCTCGCCGGCCTCCACGTATCCCCGCGCAATGCCTGACTAGCCGCCAAATGTCAGATGAGCGCGGTTTACTGACGTCTTGACTTCTCCTCCTCGTGAACGAGGGGGATTCTCACGGCTCGCGCCGTGATGCTTTCTGCTTCGTCGCCGACTGCCCGCCCGGAGTGCTCCGTTGAGGTCTTATACCAGCTCCACAGACTCTGAGGGCCAGCCCGGCCCCGAGCAGGGTCTTCGCTGCGTTCACGTCCCGGTCGTGGGTCGTTCCGCAGTCGCACGTCCAGGTGCGGACGTTCAGCGGCATCTTCTCTTGCAGGGTGCCGCAGGTGGAGCACAGCTTGGAGGAGGGGAAGAAGCGGTCCACCGCGATCACTTCCCGCCCGTACCAAGCGGCCTTGTACTCCAGCATGCTCCGGAACTCCGACCATGCCGCATCGGAGATGGCGCGGGCCAGGCTCCGATTCTTGACCATGTTGCGCACGGTCAGGTCCTCGATCACGAGCGTTTGGTTTTCACGCACGAGCTTCGAGGTGAGTTTGTGGAGGTGGTCCCGGCGGCGGTCGGTGATGCGGGCGTGGATACGGGCGACCTTGCGTCGGGCCTTGGCCCGGTTCGCCCCGTCGCCCTTGGCCTTCTTCGCCAACACGCGTTGAGCCTTGGCCAGACGGGCACGGTCGCGGCGCTCGTGCCGGGGGTTGGCGATCTTCTCACCGGTCGAGAGTGTCACCAGGTGGTCGAGGCCGACGTCGATACCGACCGCCGTGTTCGCGGCGGGGAGCGGCTTGACGCTGGGGTCTTCGCACAGCATGGAGACGAACCAGCGTCCGGCGCTGTCCTGGGAGACGGTCACCGTGGAGGGCTTCGCCCCCTCGGGCAAGGGCCTGGACCACACGATCGCCAGCGGCTCCGCCATCTTCGCCAGCGTCAGAGCACCGTCGCAGAAGCGGAACGCGCTGGTGGTGTACTCGGCCGACTTCCGAGACTTCCGCTTGGACTTGAAGCGCGGGTACTTGGCCCGCTTGCCGAAGAAGTTCGTAAACGCCACCTGCAAGTGCCGCAGGGTCTGCTGGAGCGGCACCGAGGACACGTCGCCCAGGTAGGCCAGTTCCTCGGTCTTCTTCCATGCCGTCAGCATGGCCGAGGTCTGGTTGTAGTTGACCCGCTCCTGACGCGCCCATGCCTCGGTACGGGCGGCGAGCGCCATGTTGTAGACCTTCCGCACGCACCCGAACGTGCGCGACAGCTCGGCTGCCTGCGCATCGGTCGGATAGAAGCGGTACTTAAACGCCCGCTTCACGTGACTGGTCGCCATGCCTCACATACTATCAGCCCAACTTGTGAGCCCATGCCGGTGGTTGGCGGTGGACGCCGATCCGCCCTGGCGGCGAATCGGCTTTCCCAGCCCTGCTCCGCAGGAGTCCGTTTCCTCCCCCGCCTAAAGGCGGGGGTATCCACGAAGGAGATCAGATGAACATCAGCCGACACCTGGCGACGATCGACCTGCTGCGCGCCCAGCCGTTCCCGGCGCAGGCGGGGTGTCCCAGCGTTGGCCGGGGGAGCGGCGGTTCGTCGTGGGTCGAGAGCGGCCCGGGGTTTCACCTGGCAGATCTCGCGGTGAGCGGGGAGTTCGAGGACGCGGACGTGGTCCGGGTGCGCGAGGTGGAGGAGGAGTTCGAAGCCGAGTTACTCGTGCTCGTCGAGGTGCTGACCCGTCGCTGGGGTGAGCCGGAAGTGGTGTGGCTCGCGGACCACTTGGAGCAGTTCGCGATGGGGGAGCCGGTGCGGCCGCCGCTGGACGCCCTGTGCGGTTTCGTATCGCAGGTGTACGCATGGCGGGTCGACGGGCGCTGGATCGGGCTCGGCGTCGGCCGTGGCGGTCAGGCGCTCCCGTTCCAGCTGGTCGTCGGGATAGGAGAGCCGGACGTGCGCTAGGTTCCGACCGGCGGGCCACGGCATCACCGATCTTCACCGTCAACTCGCTGCCATCGCACCGGTATCCGTGTCTCGCGGTCAGCCGCGTGCCCGCGACCCGCTCTGCCGGCCGGTCCGCTGGTCAGCGCGGAGTCCCGCCAGCTCGGCTCCCTGGCTCAGCACCGCGCGCAGCATCGCCGGGGTGAGTCTCCCAGTGAAGACGTTCTGCTGACTGGGGTGGTAGCACCCGAGCAGATGCAGTTCGTGGTGCGCTCGGCCGTCGGCGAGCGTGACGTGCACGCCGTGTCCGAATGCGGGACGAGGGCGTGGTACCTGCCAGCCGGCCTCGGCGAGGATCGGCAGCAGGGCCTGCCAGCCGAAGGCACCGAGCACCACTACGGCGCGCAGGGTCGGGCGCAGGAGTTCCAGCTCGCGCGCCAGCCACGGACGGCAGGTGTCGCGCTCGGCCGGGGTCGGCTTGTTCCCCGGCGGAGCGCAGTGCACCGGCACGGTGATCCGTACGCCGCGCAGCGTCAGCCCGTCGCCGCGTCGCGTCGAGGTCGGCTGGGAGGCGAGCCCGACGGCGTGGAGCGCCGCGAAGAGAACGTCGCCGGAGGGGTCCCCGGTGAAGATCCGGCCGGTTCGGTTGCCCCCGTGCGCCGCCGGGGCCAGCCCCACGAGCGCCAGCCCGGCGTCGGCCGGGCCGAATCCCGGTACGGGCCGCCCCCAGTAGTCCCAGTCCCGGAACTCCTTCCGACGGACGTCGGCGACGTGTTCGCGCCAGGCCACCAGCCTGGGGCACGCCCGGCATTCGGGCACCACCGTGTCCAACTCGGCGACCCTGCCGCAGTGCGGAGCGCGGCGGGCCGGGAACTCCGGATCATCCGACCTCGTCGGCGGCTCCACCTCTGCACCGCGGTCCATGCCACCAACGCTACGTCCGGGGCGGAGCCGGAGGGCAGCGACATGGCCGCGGTGACGGTCCCGGGGGATGCACGGCCCGTTCGGCGCGCGGAGTCTCAGGGTCGCGTCAGAGGATCGCCCCGGGGGCGTACGCAGCGGCTTCCGGACACCGCTCGACGATCTTCTCGATGCGCCGGACCACGGTGGCGACCTGGTCCGCGGCGGCGCCGGTGAAGGACAGCCGGTCGGCCATCAGGGCGTCGAGCCCGGCCCGGTCCAGCGGGATGCGCTCGTCCTCCGAAAGCCGGTCCAGCAGCTCGTTGCGCTCCACGCCCTTCTCGCGCATGGCCAGGGCCGACGCGACCGCGTGCTCCTTGATCACCTCGTGGGCGACCTCCCGGCCGACTCCCGCACGCACCGCCCCCATCAGGACTTTCGTCGTCGCCAGGAAGGGCAGGTAGCGATCCAGCTCGCGGGCCACGACCGCGGGGAAGGCGCCGAACTCGTCGAGCACGGTCAAGAAGGTCTCCAGCAGCCCGTCGAAGGCGAAGAAGG
Source organism: Streptomyces sp. KR80 (assembly GCF_052245555.1). NCBI lineage: Bacteria > Bacillati > Actinomycetota > Actinomycetes > Kitasatosporales > Streptomycetaceae > Streptomyces > Streptomyces sp. KR80. Next base: position 111,334 of record NZ_JBQQCD010000012.1, on the reverse strand, counting down.
CATCCGGCAGCGCCACGCGGCGCACCACCGAGCACGACACATCGCCTTCGTTCCACTGGTCGCCGGCCAGCTCGCCGGTCATCGACGCGTAGCCGCGCAGGATCACGGCGAGTCCGTTGACCCGCTCGCAGGAGCGGGTGTTCATCTTGTGCGGCATAGCGGAGGAGCCGACCTGGCCCGGCTTGAAACCTTCGGTGACCAGCTCGTGCCCGGCCATCAGCCGGATGGTCTTGGCCAGCGACGACGGGGCCGCGGCGAGCTGGACGAGTGCGCTCACCACGTCGTAGTCGAGCGAGCGCGGATAGACCTGCCCGACCGAGGTGAGGGCGTGCGCGAAGCCGAGGTGCGCCGCGATCCGCTGCTCCAGCTCCGCCAGCTTCGCAGCGTCGCCACCGAGCAGGTCGAGCATGTCCTGGGCGGTTCCGACCGGGCCCTTGATGCCGCGCAGCGGGTAGCGGGCCAGCAGGTCCTCCAGCCGTGCGAAGGCCACCAGCAACTCGTCCGCGGCCGTGGCGAACCGCTTCCCGAGCGTGGTGGCCTGGGCCGCGACATTGTGCGAGCGCCCCGCCATCACCAGCTCGCCGTACTCCGCCGCAAGCTTGCCGAGCCGGGCCAGCACGGCGACCGTACGGTCCCGGACCAGCTCCAGGGACAGCCGGATCTGCAGCTGCTCGACGTTCTCGGTCAGATCGCGGGAGGTCATGCCCTTGTGGACGTGCTCGTGCCCGGCGAGCGCGTTGAACTCCTCGATACGGGCCTTCACATCGTGCCGGGTGACCTTCTCGCGTTCGGAGATCGACGCCAGGTCCACCTGCTCGACCACCCGCTCGTAGTCGGCCAGCGCCTGCTCGGGCACCTCGATCCCGAGGTCCTTCTGCGCACGGAGCACGGCCAGCCACAGCCGCCGCTCCAGCGTCACCTTGTGCTCGGGGGACCACAGGACGGCGAGCTCGGGGGAGGCGTAGCGGCCGGCCAGGACGTTCGGGATGCGGGGCTTGGAGGTCACGTGGCCAGAGTCTACTGTCCGACCCCTGGTGAGCTTCGCTCGCATGCAGGCGCCATAGCCTGGCCACCGCTGCGATGCCGGCCAGGGGCCGCGCTCGGGCACCGGCCCCCATCGACGGCGCACCCGGCGGCTCGACTTCCCGGTCACACCTCGTACGGAAGCAGCTCCGGCCGCTTCGGCGGTCGGCCGTCCCCCGAGGAACGCCCCGTCAGCCGCCGGCCGATCCACGGCACCAGGTGCTCGCGGGCGAACCGCAGGTCCCCGGCCCGGCGGAGGTACCAGGCGGGAGGTGCGGAGGGTGGCAGCGGAGCCGTCCAGTCCTCCTCCGGCTCATGGCCCAGGGCCTGCCACACGGCCTCGGCCACCCGCCGGTGCCCCTCGGCGGCCAGGTGCAGCCGGTCGTCGGCCCACAGCCGGGGGTCGCCGAGCGCCTCCGCGGAGTACAGATCCACGACCACCGCGCCGTGCCGTGCCGCCAGCTCGTCGATGCACTCGAAGAGCCGCTCGATGCGCGCCTGGAAGCGGCCGGCGCCCGGACCGCGCCGCGCCGGGCTGCGCATCAGCACGAGCTGCTGACAGCTGGGGGCGAGCTTGTCGGCCGCCTCCTCCAGCAGGGCGCAGACCGCCTCGAGGTCGCAGGTGGGGCGCAGGGTGTCGTTGAGCCCGCCGACCAGGGTCACCACGTCCGCGCGCATGGCCGCCGCGGTGTCCACCTGCTCCTCGACGATCTGCCCGATCAGCTTCCCGCGCACCGCGAGGTTGGCGTACCGGAAGCCGGGCGCGCGGGCCGCGAGCCGAGCCGCGAGGAGATCGGCCCAGCCGCGGTACGTACCGTCGGGCAGGGCGTCGGACATGCCCTCGGTGAAGGAGTCGCCGACCGCGACAAGGCTGGTGTACGTGGCATTCATCTGCATGGCCGCAGGAGCATACCGCTCGGTACGTACCCCGGGATCGCGGCTTCCGCAGTGTGAGGGGGAGGTCACAGCCGCGGAGTATCGGGCGTGTCAGTTCCGGCCCTATGCGCCTTCGGGCGCCGGTGGGAGCTGTCTGCCGTCCAGCTCCGCGGCGATCGCGGGATCGATGTGCCGGAGCGCGGCCACGGTGAACATGGTCGCGAATTGCCCGGCCGACGTCGCGTCCAGGGATCCGCTGCTCAGTGCGTAGCGGGCGCCTTCCACCGTCAGGCCGACGATCAGGGAAGCGCACAGCTCGGCGCTGACGCCCCAGCGCTCCTGGCCGTGGCGCACGGTGAAGTCCCGGATGAGCAACGTGATCTCGGCGGTGGCCGCGGCGACGAGCCGCTCGCGGGCGGCCGCCACCGTTCCGACGGGATCGGCGGCGAAGAGCAGCCGGAAGCTTGCGGCATGTGCGGCGGCATAGTCGAAGAGGGTCACCATGCCCGCCCGGACCTGCTGTTCCATCGACTTGTCCGCGGCTGCCGCATAGGCCTGGAACAGCTGTCCCCCCAGCGACTCGGCGGCCCGCTCGCCGCAGCGGCGATAGAGCTCTTCCTTACTGCCGAAATGCGCGTAGAGCGTCGGCTTCGTCGTCTTCGCGCGTGCTGCGATCTCCTCCATCGTGGCCTTGTGGAACCCGGCATCGGCGAACACCGCGCTTGCGGCATCCAGCATCTTCTCGTCCCTCGGGCGACCGATCATGAAGAGCACTTTACTTACCGGTAAAGCCAAATTATGGTTAACGCGGTAGTAGACCGTGAGTGATCCATATTCCCGACAAGGGACCACAGGAAAAGCGGTCACCGCCAGGCCGGTACTTCGGCGCCCGGCCATGGCCGCAGTGGAGACCCCCATGCACCACGCGCACACACCCGGGCCGCGGGCGCCCACCCGCCCGCACATAGGCGAGGGGCCCGTTCTCGCGGGCGTCCCCCACCAGGACATCCACCGCATCGCGGGCCCCTGGATACTGCCGAGCGACCCCGAAGCCTGCCGCCGGGCCCGCACCGTGGTCCGGGCCGTACTGGCCGACTGGGCCCTCGACCACCTCACGCACACCGCCGAGCTGCTGGTCAGCGAACTGGTCGGCAACGCCCTGCTGCACGCCGAAGGGCCGTTTCACCTGACCGTCGAGAGCCGCACGTTGCTGCGGTGCCGAGTGGAGGACGGCAGTCGGCAGCACCCCTGCAGGCGCACCGCCGCGCTGGACGACGAGCACGGACGCGGCCTCGAACTCGTCCACCTGATGTCCAGCGACTGGGGCGTGGACCACACGCCCTTGGGCAAGGCGGTCTGGTTCGACCTGGGGTGACACCTCCGCCGGAGGGGCATCCGCCCATCCCGCCGCGCACACCTGGACGACGGGCGGGGGCCGTCTAGACGACGGGCAGGAGCCGGCCCTCCGCCATGACCCGCCGATTCCCGGTGAAGCGGGCCCGCAACCGCCGGTCGTGCGACACGACCACAAGCGTGCCGGCGTACCTCGCGAGCGCCTGCTCCAGCTCCTCCACCAGCCCCAGCGACAGATGATTCGTCGGCTCGTCGAGCAGCAGCATCTCCGCCGGCCGGGTGAGCAGCCGCGCCAGCGTCAGGCGGCGCCGCTGTCCCACCGACAGGCCGTTCACCGGCACCTCGAAGTCCTCCTCGCGGAAGAGTCCCAGGGCCGCCAGTGCCTCCGCGTGGTCCTCCGGCTCGCCCGGCAGCCCTTCGGCGAAGGCGGCCAGCAGCGGCCGCCGGGAGGCGGTGGCGGGCACCTCCTGTGGCAGTCGGCCGATCCGCTCCGGCAGCCGGATCCGGCCCCGGTCGGGCACCAGCTCCCCGGACAGCACCCGCAGCAGCGTCGTCTTCCCCGCGCCGTTCGGCCCCATCACCAGCAGGCGCTCACCGAGGGCGAGGACCAGACGATCGACCCGTAGCCGGTCGCCGACGGCCACCCCCACCAGCTCCGCCGCCGGCTCGGCCGCGTCCGCCTCCGCGGGATCCGGACCACCCCTGATGGCCACCGCGAAGTGCAGCGGGTCCGGCGGGCGCGGCACCGGCTCGGCACGCAGCCGCTTGAGCCGCTCCCGCGCGTTGCGCACCCGCGCGGACAGCTGACCCTCCACCGAACGCTGGTGCTTCGTCCACGCCGGGCGGTCGCTCATGCGCCAGCCTCCGGCGAGGCGCGCCGCCCCCGCGGAGGCCAGCTCCTCCTGCCGCTCGACCTCGTCCCGCCACTCCCGGTAACGCTGCTCCCAGCGGTGCCGTTCGGCGGCCTTCTGCTCCAGGAAGCCGTTCCAGCCGCCGCCGTACCGGGCCAGTGCGTGCCGGGCACCGTCCACCTCGACTACGGCATCGGCCACCCGCTCGAGGAACTCCCGGTCGTGGGTGACAGCGACGACCGTGCCCCGGTGCGCCCGCAGCCGCTCCTCCAGCCAGCCGACCGCCTGGTCGTCCAGATGGTTGGTCGGCTCGTCGAGCAGGAGCAGCTCCGGCGACGACGCGAGGACGCACGCCAGCGCGAGCCGGGACTGCTCACCGCCCGACAGGGTGCCCAGTAGTCGCTCGCGGTCCAGGTACGGCAGGCCCAGCGCGTGCAGGGCCGTCTCCAGTCGCGTCTCCGCGCGATAGCCGTCGCGCGCTTCGTACGCCGCGACCAGGTCCCCGTACGCCGCCACGCCCTGGGCGTCCGCCGAGCCGAGAGCGGCCTCGGCCTCGTGCATGCGCCGCTCCAGATCGCGAAGATCGGCGAGGGCGTCGTCGATCGCCTGCTGGACGGTCGCCCGCGGCGGAAGCTCCAGGCTCTGCGGCAGATAGCCGGTGCCGCCGTCCGCCGTCACCGTCACCCGGCCCTCATCGGGGAGCTGACGGCCCGCGAGCAGCTGCAGCAGGGTGGACTTCCCCGAGCCGTTGTCGCCGATGACGCCCACGTGCTCACCGGGTGAGACGCGCAGCGAGACCCGTTCCAGCACGGGACGGGCGGGGTAGCCCACCGACACCTCGTCCACCACCAGCTGGGACGTCATCGGCGGTTCCTTTCCGTACCGTCGGCACCGGGGCTCAGCCGGAGAGGGTCCGGCCGACCAGCTCCCGCAGCACGTCCTCCATGGTCACCAGCCCGGCCAGCCGCTCGTCGTCGCCGATCACCGCGGCGAGATGCGTTCGGGTGCCGCGCATCGCCGCGAGCACGTCGTCCATCGGTGTGGCGGCCTTGACCCGGGCGATCGGGCGCAGCGCCGCGCGCTGGACGGGCCGGTCCCGCGCCTGCGCTTCCAGGGCGTCCTTGACGTGCAGATAGCCGAGGATCCGCTTGTCCTCGTCCACGACGGGGAAGCGCGAGAAGCCGGACGCGGCGGACAGCCGTTCCAGCCCTTCCGGGGTCACCCCGAGCCGCGCCGAGACGACGCGCTCGACCGGGAGCACGATGTCGCCCACCGGGCGGCGGCCCAGCTCCAGGGCGTCGTGCAGCCGCTCGGTCGCCTGCTCGTCCAGCAGCCCGGCCGCACTGGAGCTCGCCACCACGAGCGCCAGCTCGTCGTCCGAGAGCGTCGCCGGAACCTCGCCCTTCGACTCGACGCGCAACAGCTTCAGCAGCGCGTTCGCGAAGGCGTTGACCCCGAAGATCACCGGGCGCAGTGCCCGGGTCAGGGCCACCATCGGCGGCCCCAGCAGCAGCGCCGAGCGGACCGGCTCGGCCAGTGCGACGTTCTTCGGCACCATCTCGCCGAAGAGCATGTGCAGATACGTCGCCGCCGCGAGCGCGATGACGAAGGACACCGGGTGGAGCAGGCCGTCAGGCAGCCCCACGGTGTGGAAGAGCGGCTCCACCAGGTGCGCGATCGCCGGTTCCGCGACCACACCGAGGACCAGCGTGCACAGCGTGATACCCAACTGCGCCGCGGCCATCACCGCCGAGACGTTCTGCAGACCCCACATGGCGCTGCGGGCGCGGCGGTCGCCCGCCTCGGCCAGCGGTTCGAGCTGACTGCGGCGGACCGAGATCAACGAGAACTCCGCGCCCACGAAGAACGCGTTGGCGACCAGGGTCAGGAAGCCGATGAATAGCTGCAGGACCGCGGTCATCGGTTCCCCTCCTCGACCGCTGGGCCGTCGCCCTCGTCGGGGCCGCCGTGCAGGGGTGCGTGCAGCCGTACGCGCGCCGCGCGACGGCCCGCGGCGTCGACCACCTGGATCCGCCAGCCCGCCACCTCCACGCCGTCGCCCTCCGCCGGGATCCTGCCGAGCTCGGTGGCGACCAGGCCGGCCAGGGTCTCGTACGGTCCTTCGGGCGCGCGCAGACCGATGGCCTGCAGTTGGTCCGTGCGCGCCGCGCCGTCGGCGTCGTACACCGCACGGCCGTCCTCGTCGGTGCCCGCCGGTGCCAGGTCGGGGACCTCCAGCGGATCGTGCTCGTCGCGGACCTCGCCCACGACCTCCTCGACGATGTCCTCCAGCGTGACCACGCCGGCCGTGCCGCCGTACTCGTCGATGACCACGGCCATGCTGCGTTTGGCGGACAGCCGGTCCAGCAGCCGGTCCACGGTCAGCGACTCGGGGACGAGCAGCGGCTCGCGCAGGATCTCCGAGACCGGGCGCCAGGCCCGCTGGTCGGCCGGTATCGCGAGGACGTCCTTGACGTGGGCCGTTCCGATGACCGAGTCGAGGTTCCCGCGGTAGACCGGGAAGCGGGAGAGGCCGGTGGCGCGCGTGGCGTTCGTGACGTCCTCGACGGTGGTCTCCTCGTCCAGGGCCATGACCTGCACGCGTGGGGTCATCACGTTCTCCGCGGTGAGCGCCGCCAGACTCAGGGTGCGGACGAAGAGCTCGGCGGTGTCGGCCTCCAGCGCGCCCTCTCTGGCGGAGTGCCGGGCCAGGGCCATCAGCTCCTGCGGTCCGCGGGCGGAGGCCAGCTCCTCGGTGGGCTCCATGCCGAAGCGCCGCACCATCCGGTTGGCCGCGTTGTTGAGGTGCCCGATGAGCGGACGGAAGCTCGTGCTGAACGCCCGCTGCGGGCCCGCGACGCGGCGGGCGACGGACAGGGGCCGGGAGATGGCCCAGTTCTTGGGCACCAGCTCGCCGACGACCATCAGCACGACCGTGGAGATCGCGGTGCCCAGCAGCAGGGCGGCGGACGACGCCGTCGAGGCGGAGAGCCCGATGGCCTCCAGCGGACCTGTCAGCAGTCTGCCGAGCGACGGCTCGGCGAGCATGCCGATCACCAGGCCGGTGACGGTGATGCCCAACTGCGCCCCGGACAGCTGGAAGGTGAGCGTCCGAACGGCCTTCAGCGCACTGTCCGCGCCACGCTCGCCGTCGCTGACGGCCCGCTCCAGCACGCTGCGCTCAACGGTGGTCAGCGAGAACTCGGCCGCCACGAAGACGCCGCAGGCCAGCGTCAGAAGCACAGCGAGCGCCAGCAGAAGCACTTCGGTCATCGGTCCACCTCCATCCCATGATCCGGCAAGGAGGTGGCGAATGCGCGATGTGTTCGAGGGGGACTACTGGGAGGCTCGCCCATGGGCGGACGCTCACACCTTTCGGGCCGGTGCCGTCGGGCACGGATGGACCACCATGGTAAAAGATCGGCAAAGGCGAGCGGTGGGTTGGCGTACCGCCCCAGGCGCTCTCAGCGCTCCAGCGGCTTGATCCAGCGGCTCCACTCCGGTTGGCGGAGGTAACCGGCGGCACTCCAGGCGTGATGGGCGAGGTCATTGCGGTCCAGCACCATCGCATCGCCGCGGCGGCCGCCCAGCGCGGCGAACCGGTCCTCCGCCGCTTCCAGCAGCGCGCTCGCCACGCCCCGGCGCCGGTGGTCCGGATGCATGGCGAGCCGGTAGAGGTGGCAGCGCCACCCGTCGAACCCGGCGATCACCGTCCCCGCGAGTGCACCCTGACGCTCGGCGAGCAGCAGGGCACCGGGGTCACGGGCGATCAGCCGGGCCACACCATCCGGGTCGTCGCTGATGCTGGTGCCCTCGGCCGCCTTCTCCCAGAGCGCGAGTACGGAGCCGAGGTCCGAGGGCGTCGCGGCCCGTATGCGGAGATCGTCCATGCCCGCCATCCCACCATGCGGCCGACGGGGACCGCGACGGCATTCCGCGCCCCACGATGGGGTCGCCCCTCAACCGCTCGATCCGAGTCGGTGCCGCGTCGGCAGGGCGTGAACACCGGCCTCACTCATGGGCGATCGCGGCCAGGACGTTCATCCGCGCTGCGCGCAGTGCGGGCAGCAACGCCGCGGCGAGTCCCACGACGACCGATCCGACGACCACCGCCACGATCGTCGGCCAGGGAACGGCGAGCGCCTTCATCCCCTCCAGGGCCAGCACTTGCTGGACCGCCACGCCCCACACCAGCCCCAGTCCGAGGCCCAGCACCGCGCCGAACACGGCGATCACCACGGACTCGAGGCGGATCATGCGGCGCAGCTGGATCCGGGAGAGTCCGATGGCGCGCAGCAGCCCGATCTCCCGGGTGCGCTCGACGACCGACAGGGCCAAGGTGTTGACGACGCCGAGGACGGCGATGACGATCGCCAGGCCCAGCAGGGCGTACACCAGGTAGAGCAGTACGGCGATCTGTCCGCGGACCAGCTCCTTGTAGTCGGCCTGGTCGCGCACCTGGACCTGCGGAAAGGCGTCCAGTGCGCCCTCCAGCCGCTCGCGCAGCCGCGGCGCGTCCGTGCCCTCGGCCGCGTTGGCGTAGACGGCCGCGTCCTGGCCGTCGGGCAGATGTCGCTGCAAGGTCGCCATCCCGAGGAAGAATCCTCCCCGGGTGCCGAGGCCGTCGCCCGACTCCTGCTTGGTCAGCGCGCCCACGGTCAGTTCGGCCTTCCGCCCGTTCGCGAAGGTGGCTTCGAGGGTGCTGCCCATCCGGATGCCGTGCCCGTCCGCGTATTTCTTCTCCAGCCCTATGCGGCCGTCCGCGAGCGCGGAAGCCGTGTTCCCCGCGGCGTAGTCCATGTTCACCACCCGGTCGAGCTGGGGGTCGAAGGCCGCCCCCGTGGTGCGGAGGGTCTTCCCGCCCGGGAGCTCCAGACGCATGGGGGCGAACCGCTGCCGTACGAGGGTGCCGACCCCGTCGACGGTCCGCACCCGCTCGGTGATCTCCTGGGGGAACGGCTGGAAGTTGCGGTTCTGCACGACGAAGTCCGAGCCGAGTTGGCGGTCGATCTGCTCGTCGAAGGACCTGGTCATCGACGCTCCGGCGACCGACATGCCGGTGACCAGGGCGAGTCCGACCATCAGAGCCGCCGCTGTCGCCCCGGTGCGGCGCGGGTTGCGCAGCGCGTTGCGCTGACTCATCCGGCCCACCGGCCCGAACAGCCGGGGGAACGCGCCGCCCAGCACGCGGATCACCGGACGCACCAGCAGCGGACCCGCGACCACGGTGGCGACCAGCGTGAGCACGATCCCCAACAGCAGCAGGGACGACGCGGACGCCGTCTCCGCGGCGGTCGCACACCCCGCCAGCGCAGCGGCCCCTGCCGCGGCGAGCACCGCGCCCGCGATCGCGCGGACCCGCAGCGGCCGTCCCACGCCGGCCACCTCCGCGTCGGTCAGCGCCGCCATGGGAGAGACCTGCGCCGCCCGCCGGGCCGGCAGGAAGGCGGCGACGAACGTTACGCCCACGCCGACGGCGTACGCCGACACGGGTGTCACCCAGCGCACCACCATCTCCGCCGCGTCGAGATTCATTCCCAGCAGGCTCATCAGCGAGATCAGCCCGGCCGCGAGCCCGACCCCGGCCACGAGCCCGAGCGTCGAGCCCACCAGACCGAGCAGCAGCGCCTCGACGAGCACCGAACGGCGCACCTGGCGGCGGTCGGCGCCCAGCGCCCGCAGCAACCCGAGCTCGCGGGTGCGCTGAGCGATCAGCATCGAGAAGGTGTTGACGATCAGGAACACGCCGACGAGCACTGCGATCCCGGCGAAGCCGAGCATCACGTACTTGATCACATCGAGGAAGCCGCCCAGCCCGGCGGCCTCCGATTCCGCCTGCTCATCGCGCGTCGTCACCTCGTATCCCGGGCCGAAGGCAGCCGCGACGCGCCGCTTCAGCACGGTGTCCTCGGTGCCGGGCGCGGCGTCCACCGAGATCGCGGTCGCCGTCCCCGCCCTGCCCAGCAGCTTCGTCTGTGCGGTCGGCGTGTCCAGGGCGACCAGCGCCGCGCCGGGGTTGGTCGTGGTGAAGGTCATCACGCCCACCACCCGGACCGGGAACGTGCCGGGCCCGGCCACCACGCGCAGGGTGTCGTCGATCCCGATGTCCTCGCGGCGGGCCGTATCGGCGTCGATCAGCGCCTCGCCCGCGCCGTGCGGCTCGTGCCCGCTGGTGAGCTTCACCGGGGTGCGGTCGGTGACGGACCAGTTGGTGGCGATGGTCGGCGCCCCCGACGTGGGACCCACCGGCTCGTTCCGCTCGTCGACCAGGGTGATGTTCTCCACCTTGACGTCGACATGTGCGTCGGCCGCACCGGCCACCGAGGCGGCACGCTCGCGCAGCGCTGCGGGCAGGGTCGGTACCAGGCCCGAGGACGGGCCCCCGCTCTCGTCGAACTCGGTCTTCGGAGACAGCGTCACATCGGCCGACGTGGAGGCGAACAGCCGGTCGAAGGTGCGGTTCACCGTGTCCGAGAAGATCAGGCTCCCGGCGACGAACGCCACCGACAGCAATACGGCCAGCGCGGACAGCAGCAGCCGGCCCTTGTGAGCGAAGAAGCTGCGCAGCGTCGCCCGGAGCACCGGAGCTCAGTTCTTCCGTGCGGCGCGGCCGGAGCCTGAGCCTGAGCCGGGGATGTCGCCGCTCGCTCCGGAGAACACCCGCATGCGTTCCAGTACGGCCTCGGCCGTGGGGCGCGGCATCTCGTCGACGATCCGCCCGTCGGCGAGGAACAGGACCAGGTCCGCATGGGCCGCTGCGCCGGGGTCGTGCGTCACCATCACCACCGTCTGGCCCAGCTGGTCGACCGCCTCCCGCAGGAACTCCAGGAGCTCCAGGCCCGAGCGTGAGTCCAGGTTCCCGGTCGGTTCGTCCGCGAAGATCAGTTCCGGGCGGGAGGCCAGCGCGCGGGCACAGGCCACGCGCTGCTGCTGGCCGCCCGACAGCTGCGCCGGCCGGTGCCCCAGACGATCCCGCAGGCGGAGCGTGTCGATCACGCGGTCCAGCCACGCGGCGTCCGGCTTGCGGCCCGCGATGTCCATGGGCAGCGTGATGTTCTCCGCCGCGTTGAGCGTGGGCAGCAAGTTGAACGACTGGAACACGAAGCCGACGTGGTCGCGTCGCAGCCGCGTCAGTTCCCGTTCGCTCAGCCGGGTGATCTCCGTCTCGCCGAGCCACACCTGGCCGGAGGAGACCGAGTCCAGGCCTGCCAGACAGTGCATCAGGGTGGACTTCCCCGACCCCGAGGGGCCCATGACGGCGGTGAACCGGCCGCGGGCGATCGCCACGTCCACCGCATCCAGGGCGAGCACGGCGGTCTCCCCGGACCCGTACGCCTTGCTGAGGGACGAGGCGCGGGCGGCGATGTCCGCACCCTCCGCCGCGCCGAAGGCCTGCTGAGCCGCAGGTGTGGACAAGGTCGCCTCCCCGCACCGGGTCCGCCGTCCGTACGCGATCGAGCGTAAGTCCGTGCGGAGGTGCGGGCATCCTCCTGCGGTACCGTCCCGGCAGCCCGGCTCGTACCGACGGAGGACGCCGTCCCGGAGGGGGTGTCCCCGGCGCCTTGCTTCGCTAGCGGGTTGGCGCTAGCGTTGTGGCGTGGCGAAGACACAGTTGAACGTCCGTGTGGACGCGGCCACCGCCGAAACGGCGCGGCAGCGCGCCCACCAGCGGGGCGTGAGCATGAACCGGTACATCGAAGAGCTCGTCCGCAAGGACGCCGGCGAGGTCGGCCAGACGTTCGTCGAGGCGGCGGCCGACTTCATGAAGCAGTACGAGGACGTGTTCGCCGAGGAGTTCCGCGAGGGGCGCACGTCCCGTTGACCCTGCGCATCGACCTCGCCTGGCTTCTCATGATCGCCGAACACAACACGCCCGGGGATCCGCAGGTCACCGACTGGGGGGCACTCGTCGCCGCGGTCAGCCGCCACGAGGCGGAGATATTCGGTGTGCCTGTCTACGCCGAGCCGCACGACCGCGCGGCCGCCCTCCTGCAACTGCTGCTCCACGTACCCGCCCTGGAGCGGTCCAACGCGATGTTCGCCTCCGCGGTCGCCTACGCTTATCTCGTCGCCAGCGGTCTGAAGGTCACCACATCCCCCGAGCAGGTCCGCGACCTCGCTCGGCTGGTCAAGGACGGCACCGCCGACGTCCAGGCCATCGCCGACGAACTGCGCACGTGGAGCCGGTAGGCCACGGGCCTGACAGCGGTGGGCCCCGGCGTCCGGTCAGTCCGTCAGCGGCCGCCGAGCGACCCCGAGCACATGTGCCGACGTCGGCAGCTGCACGCCGCTCTCGGGTACGCGCAGCCGCCGCACCGTGACGACCTCGAACCCCGCCTCCCGCAGCGCGGCCAGGATGTCCCGGCCGGTGTGGCAGCCGCCGAACATCAGCGGCCACACCGTACGGTCCAGGGCCCGCTGAGCCACCGCCATCGCCCGGCCCTCCGCCACGCCGTGCTCGTAGAAGCGCAGTTCGCCACCGGGGCGCAGCACCCGGCGGATCTCCCCGAGAGCACGGGGCAGATCCCGCACGCTGCACAGCACCAGCGATGCCACCGCCGCGTCGAAGGCCTCGCCCTTCACCGGCAGCGCCTCCGCCGCGGCGGGCACGACGTCCACCGGCACCTCGGCGTGGCGGGCGGCCCGCAGGGCCAGCTGCCGCAGGGTCCGCTCCGGTTCGATCGCCACCACCTCGGAGACCTGCGGCGGGTAGTGCGAGAAGTTCAGGCCGTTCCCGGCACCGATCTCGATGACGCGGCCGGTGAGTCCGGCGAGCAACTCCTGCCGGTGCGCTCCGACTCCGGCCTTCTCCTCCGCCAGCACGCTGATCCTGGCGTAGAAGCGGGCGAACAGCGGGTGATGCACAGCGTCCCGCGGAACCTTGGCGTTGCGCAGCGGCATGGCGGACCCCTTCTCCTACGGAGGGCGTGGCTACCGGGATTGTCCCCCTTCGGGCGCCGCTCGCACCGCCCTGTGAGCGGTGGTGCGGCGAGATGGGCCTGCGGTCGGTGCACCAGCCCGGTGCGTCGATCTAGGAAGTCGAAGGGGCCGCGGCCTGGGTCGCCCTCGCCACGAAGCCCTCGGCGTCCCATGTGCCGCCCAGCTTCGGGGCCAGCCAACTGTTCGCTTCCCGCCGGAAGTCCGCCGGGTCCAGGGTCCCCGCACCCTGCGGGATCACCCCCACCAGGGGCGCGCCCGCCGACTCCGGCAGGTCGCTGAGGTTGCAGCGGGCGGCCAGCGGCGGCACCGCGGGCCAGCTGCCGACCACCACACCCGCGCACTCCAAGTGCCGGGCCCGCAGCGCCTCCGCCGTCAAAGCAGTCGCGTTGAGCGTCCCGAGCCCGGCCGGGGCGACCACCAGTACCGAGGCACCCAGGAGATGCGCCGCGTCCGCCAGGGTGCCTCCCTGGTCGTCGAACCGTACGAGCAGTCCGCCCGCGCCCTCGACCAGGACCAGGTCGTGTCCGGCCGCCAGCTTCTCCGCCGCCTCGGCCACGTCCCGCGGCCGCACCGGCGGGAGCCCTGCCCTGCGGGCGGCCGTCGCCGGGGCCAGCGGCTCCGGAAAGCGGGCGAGCTCGGCGGCGGTCAGCGGCCCGGCGAGCTGCGCGACCGCGGCCGCGTCACCCGCCTCGCCCGCGCCGACACCCGTCTGCGCGGGTTTGAGCACGGCCACCGAGCGACCGGTCTGCAGCGCGAGGGCCGCCACCGCGGCGGTCGCGACCGTCTTCCCGACCTCCGTCCCCGTCCCCGTGACGACGAGAACCGTCATAGCCGATTCGTCCCTTTCCCTCGTTCGCTCCGGGCGCCGCACTCCCGGAGGCCGGCTCACCCGGCGGCAGCCGCCGCGCACATCGCGGCGCAGATCCGGGCCACATCGTCGTCGCCCGTGATGTACGGCGGCATGGTGTAGACGAGATCGCGGAACGGCCGCAGCCACACGCCTTCCCGCACCGCCGCACGGGTCGCCGACGCCATGTCCACCGCGTGGTCGAGCTGGACCACGCCGATCGCGCCCAGCACCCGTACGTCTCGGACGCCCGGCTTCCCCGCCAGGTCGGCCAGCCCGTCCCGCAGCCCGGCCTCGATCCGCTTCACCTCCTGCTGCCAGTCGTACGACAGCAACAGCTCGATCGAGGCGTCTGCGATGGCCGCAGCCAGCGGGTTGCCCATGAAGGTGGGGCCGTGCGCCAGGACCGGTACGTCGCCGGAGCTGATGCCCGCCGCGACGCGCGATGTGCACAGCGTCGCCGCCATCGTCAGATAACCACCGGTCAGCGCCTTGCCGAGGCACATCACATCGGGAGAGACCCCGGCGTGCTCGGCCGCGAACAGCGCCCCCGTGCGCCCGAAGCCGGTGGCGATCTCGTCGAACACCAGCAGGACGCCGTGCTCGTCGCAGGCGTCCCGCAGGACCTTCAGGTATGCCGGGTCGTGGAACCGCATGCCGCCGGCGCCCTGAACCACCGGTTCAACGACCACGGCTGCCAGCTCATCGGCGTGACGGGCGACGAGCTCCCGCAGATGCGCGGAGTAGGCGGGGACGGCTTCCGTGTCGACGTCGTCCGGTGGCGCGTCCGCGAAGATCTGCTGGGGCAGCACTCCCGACCACAGGTGGTGCATCCCGCCGTCCGGATCGCACACCGACATCGGCTGCCAGGTGTCGCCGTGATAGCCGCCGCGCCAGGTCAGCAGCCGCTGCTTGCCCGGCCGCCCGATCGACCGCCAGTACTGCAGACACATCTTGACCGCGACCTCGACCGATACCGAACCGGAGTCGGCCAGGAAGACATGGCGCAGCGGCTCGGGCGTGATCTCGACGAGCCGGGCGGCCAGCCGCACGGCGGGCTCGTGGGTCAGCCCGCCGAACATCACATGACTCATCCGTCCCAGCTGCGAGCGTGCGGCCTCGTTGAGCACCGGGTGGTTGTAGCCGTGGATCGCCGACCACCACGACGACATGCCGTCGACGAGTTCCGCCTGCCCCTCCACCGGCTCCGCGAGCCGCAGCCGGACGCCGGCGGCGGACTCGACGAGCAGTGGCTGCTGCCGTCCTGGCATCGGACCGTACGGATGCCAGACGTGCTGCCGGTCCAGAGCCAGCAGCTCGGCGGTGGTCAGTGGGTCAGGCATTGGGCGCGAGCTCCGTGCCCGCTCCGCGGCGGCGTACCGCGACGAGGTCCGTGCGGGCCTCGGAGGGAGCGGCCTGCCTCGCATCGGCGCCGCCGGCCGGGGCGTCCGTCGTCCCGCCGCCGCAGGGTCCGCAACCGCCTCCGCCGTCCGAGGTGTGCGAGCCGCACCCCGCTCCGGCCGCCGCCAGGGCGTCCGCCCGGTGCTTCGGCAGGGTCGTCGTACCGGTGCCCTCCACCTCGAAGCCCGCGTCGGCGATCATGTCGAGGTCGGCCTTGCCCGCCTGCCCCTCACTGGTGAGGTAGTCGCCGAGGAAGATCGAGTTGGCCAGGTGCAGGGCGAGCGGCTGGAGCGAGCGCAGGTGCACCTCGCGGCCGGCCGCCAGGCGTACCTCCACATCGGGGCAGACGAACCGCACCATCGCCAGGATGCGCAAGGCCCGCTGCGGAGTGAGGTTCCACTCCTTCCCCAGTGGCGTCCCCTCGAAGGGGATGAGGAAGTTGACCGGCACCGAGTCCGGGTCGAGCTCGCGCAGCGCGAAGACCACGTCCACCAGGTCCTCATCGGACTCGCCCATGCCGGCGATCAGCCCGGAGCAGGCGGACAGCCCGGCGGCCTGCGCCTGATGGACGGTCGAGACTCGGTCCGCGTAGTCGTGCGTGGTGCAGATGTCGCCGTATGTCGCTTCTGAGGTATTGAGGTTGTGGTTGTACGCGTCCGCGCCCGCCGCGCGAAGCCGTTCGGCCTGCCCGTCGGAGAGCAGCCCGAGACAGGCGCACACCTCGATGCCCTCGGTCTGCTCCTTGATCGCCTCGATCGTCTTCGACACCCGGTCCACATCCCGATCGGTGGGGCCGCGCCCGCTGGCCACCAGGCAGACGCGCTTGGCGCCACCGGCAACGCCCGCGCCGGCGGCCGCGGCGGCCTCGTCCGGCTTCAGCCAGGTGTACTTGAGGATCTCGGCTTTCGAGCCGAGCCGCTGGGAACAGTACGAGCAGTCCTCGGGGCACAGCCCGGACTTCAGGTTGACCAGGTAGTTGAGTTTCACCCGTCGCCCGAACCACTGGCGGCGCACCCGGCCGGCGGCCGCCACCACATCGAGCAGGTCGTCGTCCGACGTCGCCAGCACGGCGAGAGCCTCGTCCCGAGTGGGCAGCTCACGGCGCAGCCCCTTGTCCACCAGCGTCTTCAGCAGGTCCATGGCGCAGATCCTCGCCTACGGCACCGGCCGCGGCCAAGGAGAGACCGCACAACAGAGCCGGATCGAGGTGTGTGTATTGCCACACCCTGACCGTGGCATCCCGCCACTACGGTTTGGGCAGACCCGACAGACGCGAGGGACGGCCCATGCCTCACGACCCTTCCCCTGCCTCCGGCGTGGGGGGTACCCCCACCCGGGCGGAGTCCGGAGGAGACGCCCCGAGGAGGACCCCCTTCGACTGGATCGACGAGCAGGCGCAGGCCCGCCGCCGTTCCGGCCTCGTCCGGACCCTGCGCCCGCGCCCGGCGGAGTCGACCCTCCTGGATCTGGCGAGCAATGACTACCTCGGCCTGTCCCGGCACCCGGAGGTCACCGCCGCCGCCGCTGCCGCTGCGAGGCGCTGGGGCGCGGGGGCGACCGGCTCCCGCCTGGTCACGGGCAGCACGGAACTGCACGCCGAGCTCGAGTCGGAGCTCGCGGCCTTCTGCGGCTTCGAGGCAGCGCTGGTGCTGTCCTCCGGGTACGCCGCCAACCTCGCGGCCGTCACCGCGCTCACCGACCGCGGCTCGCTCATCGTCTCCGACGCGGGCAACCACGCCTCCCTGATCGACGGTTGCCGTCTCTCGCGCGCCGGGACCGCGGTCGTCCCGCACGCCGATCCCGACGCGGTGGCCAAGTGCCTCGACGGGTTCGGCGGGCGAGCGCTCGTGGTCACCGACTCCGTCTTCTCCGTGGACGGGGACGCCGCGCCGCTGCCGGACCTGGCTGCCGCCTGCCGCGCGCACGGCGCCGCCTTGCTGGTGGACGATGCGCACGGGCTGGGCGTCCTCGGCGACGGCGGGCGCGGTGCGCTGCACGCGGCGGGTCTCGCGGGTGCCCCGGACATGGTGGCCACCGTCACGCTGTCGAAGTCCCTCGGCAGCCAGGGAGGTGCGGTCCTCGGCCCGTCCCAGGTGATCGACCACCTGGTGAACACGGCCAGGACCTTCATCTTCGACACCGGGCTCGCTCCCGCCGCAGTGGGCGGGGCCCTCGCGAGTCTGCGGCTGCTGGCCCGCGAGCCCGAGCGCGCGGTTCGAGCCCGGACGGTCGCGGCCACGCTCCACCGCGAGCTGTCGGCGGCAGGGCTCTCGGCGGTCAGGCCGGATGCGGCCGTGGTCTCCGTACGGGCTCCGTCCCCGGAGGCGGCGGTGCGCTGGGCCGCCGACTGCCGCTCGGCCGGCCTGGTGGTGGGGTGCTTCCGCCCGCCGTCGGTGCCCGACGGCATCTCAAGGCTGCGCCTGACCGCACGGGCTGACTTGACAGCGCGTCAAGTGGACGGCGCCCTCCGAACGTTGATTGCGACGGCACCGCCGGTCTGACCGGCCTCCGCCACCACACCCGGGCCGCCTCGCGACGCGTTCCGCCGGCTGCCCGGCGCGCGCCCGTACCGAGCTCCCGACGCCCCATTGTGCTGGCCAAAGACGGTGGTACGTGGCAGAGTTCACCGCATCGGGCGACAGATATCTGCGCGTGGTGGTGGTTGGCGCGCGGCACCGGCAGCATCAGTGGCACTCTGGCCGAAGAAGCCGCCCGATGTCGGGGCCCGACCTCATCTCCTCAGCGCGTTACCGATCGGGAGCCCGGCCTCGGTGGGAAAGGGACAGCGTCGCCATGGCAGACCACCAGGAAGCATCCGTCACCCTGCCGAGCGACCCGGCGTCGGTCACCGCAGCGCGCAGGTACGTCACGGACGTTCTCGCCGAGTGGGGGTTGCCGGAGGGCGCCGAAGCCGCCGACACCGTAAGCCTCATCGTCTCCGAGCTCGCCACCAACGCGGTCCTGCACACCTTCGGTCAGTCGCCGACGTTCAGGGTGGACATACAACTGGACCGCGACGAGCGGCTGCGCGTCGGAGTCACCGACAGCCACCCGCGCTGGCCCAGGCGGCTGCCCGCCGCGGTGCAGCAGGACAACGGCCGAGGGATGGTCATCATTCGATGGCTCACCGCGGAGTCCGGGGGCAAGCTGTCCGTCACGCCGACCGCCGAGGGCGGCAAGACCGTCTGGATCTCCCTGCCGTGGTCAGTGGCCTGACCACCTCTCAGGCTCCCGGGTACGGGCGCTCACGCCATCACCCGACCACCGGCAGCCGTGGGCGGTCGCGTCGTCAGTGCCCCTGCGGCCCTGCGCAGCGGGGGCTCATCCGACCCGTCCGTACCGGACGCTCCTCGACCAGATCTTGTCGCGCCGCACCACAGCTCCTGACTTGGGGGAGTGCCACAGCCTGCCCTTCCCGGCGTAGATGCCCACGTGGTAGGCGCCGCGTCCCGAGACGAAGAAGACCAGATCGCCCGGGCGGCGCTGGGAGGCCGGGACACGGCGGGTCCTGATGTACTGGGCCGCCGCCGTGCGGGGCAGCTTCTTCCCGGCATGTCGGAATGCGTACTGCGTGAGGCCGGAGCAGTCGAAGCGGTGCGGTCCTTCCGCGCCGTGCACGTAGGGAGCGCCTCGCTTCGCGGCGGCCACCCGAAGTGCGGTGACGCCGGGGCGTCCTTTCGGTCTGGTGTGGTGTGCCCTGGACCGGTGCGCCGCGGGCCTCCTGGCGCCGGACCGTTTGCCCTTGGCCCTCTTGGGCTTGGGTTTTCCGGCGCCGGGCGGCTTCGGTCCCACGTGGCTGTACGTGGCGTCAGGTCTCATGCCAGGTGTCCCCACCGCGGCCGGCGACCACGGCAGCGGCTGAGAGCCGGGCATCGGGGCCTGCGCCCAGGGAGGTGACCCGCGTCCGAGATGTTCCGGGGCGCCGACCGACGCCTGGGGCGCGGGTCGCGGCCGGGCGTGCGCCTCCGAGACGGCGCTGGGCGCCAGCAGCGTCCCACCGACGGCGGCCAGGGTGAGTGCCGAGGCGGCACCGGCCCGGCAGAGAAGAGACGGGACATGTGCGTGCGCGGTCATTGCGCAACCCTTCGTCAGCCGCCTGTGAAGGGTGACCTGTCGGGTTCGGGCAGGCGAAGAATGCCCGGCCGTGGCAACGGCTTCACCCCGAGGGGCGACCGGCGTCCGCTGACGGCCGGCCGGCCCCGAACTGCTTGGGCCCTCCACTCCTGCCGATCCACTCCTGTCGACCGGACATCCGCGCGGCGGCAGGATTCGGCGTCCGCTCGGACCGCCCCGCCGTGTAGCGGGGGCTTGTCGTTTCACGGATCGTCACGCACATAAGGCATCGATTCCGAGTCGAAACAGCCGCATGTGATATTCGTCACGTATGGGACATTTGGTTGATTAGCGGGTTCTTGGGTGGATATGCGCGAGCCCGTGCAGGCCTCGTACCAGCGGCGAAGGTCTCGGCGGGGGCGGCCGATGATGCCGGTGACCGCAAGTCGATCATCAAGCTTTGTCGACTTGACGGTACATCGATTGGCGGAACCCATTCGGCGGCACGGCCGGCCGCTCCGCATGACGGGTCATCACCTCTGCGACTCCGGTGGCAGAGTGACCCGCTCCGCGCGCCGCTCGCCGTCCAGCACCCGCAGTGCTCGCGCCAGCGTCCCGGCGTGCAGCCGACTCTCGCCGCGCTCGTGCATGACCGCCAGCGCATCCCTCAGCGCCGATGCCTTCCCGACCAACGCCTGGGCCGCCCGCAGGCCCCCGTACGTGTCGGCCGCGCGAGCCGGATTGATCCGCCCCAGCAGGTCGAGCACCTCCAGGTAGCGATCCACCAGATCGCTCTCGGCCCGCGTGAGGGCCGGCAGGGGCGGGAGCTCGGGTGGCAGCACGGCCGCTCACCCCGCACCGAAGAGCGTGCTCAGCTGCTTACGGCTGTGCACGATCCGGTCCGCGAGTCCGTAGGCCACGGCCTCCTCGGCAGGGAGGATCGTGTCGCGTTCGACATCGGCGGCGATCCGCTCGGGCGGCTGCCCGGTGTGCCGGACGAGCATCTCCTCCAACAGCGCCCGCATGCGCGCCATCTCCTTGGCCTGAATCTCCAGATCGGCGGTCTGGCCCTGAATGGGCTCCGCGACCGACGGCTGGTGGATCAGTACTCGGGAGCCCGGCAGCATCAGCCGCTTTCCGGGCGCACCGGCGGCGAACAACACCGCGGCCGACGAGGCGGCCTGACCCAGGCACACGGTTTCGACGTCGCAGCTGATGAACTGCATCGTGTCGTAGATCGCCGACATCGCCGTCATCGAGCCGCCGGGGGAGTTGATGTAGAGCGAGACGTCCCGGTCCGGGGCGGCGTGCTCGAGGTGCATGAGCTGCGCCATTACGTCGTTGGCCGACGTGTCGTCGATCGGGGTGCCCAGGAAGACGATGCGCTCCTCGAGGAGCTTGGAGTACGGGTCCATGGTCCGGACCCCGGAGCTCGTGCGCTCGGTGAATTCCGGCAGGACATGGCGGGCGGTCGGTCGGTCCATCGCTGCGCCTCTCGTGTGCGATCCATGCGGCAGGCTCCTGTAAAAAATGTACAGGATGTACGTCCCGTTATGATGGGGAGCATGGCCTACGAGATTCCGGTGACGCAAGCCCGCGCAGAGCTGGCGGACCTGATCAACCGCGTCGTCTACGGCGGTGAGCGGGTTGTCGTGACGCGCCACGGGAAGCCGCTTGTGGCGCTGGTTTCCGCCGCTGACCTGCAGAGCCTGGAGCAGGCGGAGGAGGTGGGCGAGGAGCGGGTGATCAGCACCGTCTCGGTGGTGCGCCCCGGAGCGTCCGCTGCGGGCGAACGGCGCCGCTTCGGCATCGCTGCGGAGCACCCCGCGCCGGAGGCCGACGGCGGGCGGCCGGGCCGTACGGGGAGCCGCCCGCGGACGGGCGAGTAAGGCGGCAGCCGCGTCGAGCTCGGAGGGTCGGGGTACGCGGTCGCGCCAGCCGGCACTGCGGCACGACCCCCATCGGATTCAGGGCTTCTTCGCCCGGCAGGAGCTCTTCGACAGGAGCCTCGCGCGGTGGGGGTGTCGATCAGCGGACATCGTAGGAGTTAACGCGACGGAAACGCGCCCGATCTAGCCTCGCGGGCAGGGCGCGAAACGACCGGAGCCGCAGGTCGGTACGGAGTACCGCGACGATCACGGTGTGTCCCACACCTACGTCCGCGCCGCGTCGGCGGCGCAGCCCGTCACGGAAGGACGCCTCCGCCGCGCGAGCGGGGTGCCGACGACAGTGAGGTGGAAGGCGTGCAACTGACCCCGCACGAGCAGGAGAGACTGCTCATCCACGTCGCCGCCGACGTGGCCGAGAAGCGTAAGGCCCGCGGGGTGCGGCTGAACCACCCGGAGGCGATCGCGCTCATCACCGCTCACATCCTGGAAGGCGCCCGCGACGGCCGCACCGTCGCCGAGCTGATGTCGTCGGGCCGCAAGGTCCTCACCCGGGACGACGTCATGGAGGGGGTCCCGGAGATGATCCACGACGTGCAGGTCGAGGCGACCTTCCCGGACGGCACCAAGCTCGTCACGGTCCACGAGCCGATCGCCTGAGCGGGGGAGTGCGCCCATGATTCCCGGAGAAGTGCTGTACGGAGAGGGGCCGGTGCCGATCAACGCCGGCGCCCCCGTGACCCGTATGACCGTCCTCAACGCCGCGGACCGGCCCGTCCAGGTCGGCTCGCACTACCACTTCGCCGAGGCCAACCCCGGCCTCGACTTCGACCGCTCCGCCGCCCGCGGGCTGCGGCTGAACATCGCCGCGGGCACCGCCGTCCGCTACGAACCCGGGATTCCCGTCGAGGTCGAGCTGGTGCCGATCCGTGGCCGCCGGATCGTCCCCGGCCTGCGCGGCCGGACCGGAGGTCCGCTCGACGCCCCGGCCGTGGCCCCGGGGGAGAACGGAGCCGAAGGTGCCTGAACTGTCCCGTGCCGCTTACGCCGACCTGTTCGGCCCCACCGTCGGCGACCGGATCCGGCTCGCCGACACCGACCTTCTCATCGAGATCGATCAGGACCTCGCCGGCGGGCCCGGGGCCGCCGGCGACGAAGCCGTGTTCGGGGGCGGCAAGGTGATCCGCGAGTCCATGGGCCAGGCCCGGGCGACGCGGGCCGACGGCACCCCCGACACCGTCATCACCGGTGCCGTCGTCCTCGACCACTGGGGAGTCGTCAAGGCGGACATCGGCATCCGCGACGGCCGTATCACCGGAATCGGCAAGGCGGGGAACCCGGACACCATGGACGGCGTCCACCCCGACCTCGTCATCGGCCCCGAGACCGAAGTCATCGCCGGAAACGGCAAGATCCTCACCGCGGGTGCGATCGACGCGCACGTTCACTTCATCTGCCCGCAGATCGCCGACGAGGCTCTCGCCTCGGGAATCACCACACTCGTCGGCGGTGGCACCGGCCCCGCGGAGGGCAGCAAGGCCACCACCATCACGCCCGGTCCGTGGCACATTGCCCGGATGTTCGAGGCGATGGAGGCGTATCCGCTCAACATCGGGCTGCTCGGCAAGGGCAATACGACGTCCCCTGAAGCGATGAACAGCCAACTGCGCGGCGGGGCGCTGGGCTTCAAGATTCACGAGGACTGGGGGGCGACTCCGGCCGTCATCGACGCGTGCCTGAGCGTGTGCGAGGCGACCGGCGTCCAGCTGGCGATCCACACCGACACGCTCAACGAGGCGGGCTTCGTCGGCGACACGCTCGCCGCCATCGCCGGCCGCTCGATCCACGCGTACCACACGGAAGGAGCGGGCGGCGGTCACGCGCCGGACATCATCACGGTGGTCGCCGAGCCCAACGTGCTGCCCAGCTCGACCAATCCCACCCGCCCCCACACCGTCAACACCGTCGAGGAACACCTCGACATGCTGATGGTCTGTCACCATCTCAACCCGGCCGTGCCCGAGGACCTCGCCTTCGCCGAGTCCCGCATCCGGCCCAGCACGATCGCCGCCGAGGACGTCCTGCACGACCTCGGCGCCATCTCCATCATCTCCTCGGACTCCCAGGCGATGGGCCGGGTCGGCGAAGTCGTCCTGCGCACTTGGCAGACGGCCCATGTGATGAAGCGGCGCCGCGGCGCCCTTCCGGGCGACGGCCGCGCCGACAACCACCGGGCCCGCCGCTACGTCGCGAAGTACACCATCAACCCGGCTGTCGCACAGGGCCTCGATCACGAGATCGGCTCGGTGGAGACCGGGAAGCTGGCCGACCTCGTGCTGTGGGATCCGGCCTTCTTCGGCGTCAAGCCGCAACTCGTCATCAAAGGCGGGCAGATCGCCTACGCCCAGATGGGCGATGCGAACGCGTCCATCCCCACGCCGCAGCCGGTGATGCCACGCCCCATGTTCGGCGGGACCGGCCGCGCCCCTGCCGCGAACTCGCTGAACTTCGTCGCCCCGGCAGCGATCGAGGACGACCTGCCGGAGCGGCTGGGCCTGGGCAAGCGGTTCGTCGCCATCCGCAGCACCCGGGCCGTGGGCAAGGCCGACATGCGGGAGAACGACGCCCGCCCGCACGTCACGGTCGACCGGGACACGTTCACCGTCACCATCGACGGTGAGCCGGTCGACCCCGCTCCGGCGGCAGAACTGCCCATGGCCCAGCGGTACTTCCTCTTCTGACGCCCGATGCCCCGGATCACCGTATGAGCACCACAGCCGACCCCTACCGACCGGACAGGTCCCCGGGGCTGCCCCGGACTGTCCCCGGCGCGTGCCCGGACCCTGCCCACCGCGGGCCGGACTCCGCCACGGGTCCCGGCTCGGAGCATGGGCGGCCGGGGCCGTGCCCCGGCGCGCCCGAGGAGGCCGAGCCCGGCGTCGCCGGCGCGCCGGACCCTGCACTACCCGGGCTCCCTACGGGCTCCAGCGCCGGACCCCCTCCGCCGCCGACGGCGTTTCCGCGCGAGCGGGCTGTGTCCTCTGCGGAGCCGGACGAAGAGCATGCGGTACCCGGCGCGCCGGTGCACGGGCGGGTGGTGCCCCGGGAGGCCGGAGACAGCGGGGACCCTTCCCCGCCCGCCGAGACGCAGCGCGACGCGAGTCGCCCTGCGGGCCGTGCCGCGCTGCTGGTGCTGGCCGACGGGCGGTTCCCCGCCGGAGGGCACGCGCACTCCGGCGGAGCCGAAGCGGCCGTGGCTGCGGGCAGGATCCGGGACGCCGCCACACTGGAGGGCTTCTGCCGGGGAAGGCTGCACACCGCAGGACTCGCCACGGCCGCCATCGCCGCCGCGGCCGCCGCCGGGGTCGACCCGGTACGGCTCGACGAGGCCGCCGACGCCCGCACCCCCGCGCCCGCCCTCCGCGCCGCCGCCCGCCGGCTCGGCCGGCAGATGATGCGTGCGGCACGTGCGGCCTGGCCGTCCTCGGAGCTCGACGCGCTCGCCGCCGCCCGCCCCCGTGGCGCACACCAGCCCGTGGTGCTGGGACTGGCCGCCCGGGCCGCCGGGCTGACCCCGCTCGACGCCGCCCACACCGCCGCGTACGAGTCCGTCACCGGCCCGGCCACGGCCGCCGTCCGGCTCCTCGGGCTCGACCCCTTCCAGGCCACGGCCGTGCTCGCCCGGCTCGCCCCGGAACTCGACCGGGTCGCTGAGCACGCCGCCGACGCCGCCGGGCGTGCGGTCCTCGACGGCCTGCACGTCCTGCCCGCGGCCTCGGCGCCGCTGCTCGACATCGCCGCCGAGCAGCACGCCGCCTGGCCGGTACGCCTGTTCGCCTCATAGACACCGTCCGAACACGGCCCTCGGACCCGACCCCCCGGCCCCGAACCCGCCGTACCCCCACGAGACCCACGGAGCCGACATGCACCTCGACCACCCCCAGACCTTTCCCCCGCGGCACACCTACAGCGCCCCACCCGCCCGGCGGCCCGACGGCAGTCGCCGCGCCCTGCGCATCGGACTCGGTGGTCCCGTGGGCTCCGGCAAGACGGCGACCGTCGCCGCCCTGTGCCGGGCCCTGCGCGACCAGCTCTCCATCGCCGTCGTCACCAACGACATCTACACCCGAGAGGACGCCGAGTTCCTGCTCCGCAACGCCGTCCTGCCCCCCGAGCGCATCACCGCCGTCGAGACCGGCGCCTGCCCGCACACCGCGATCCGCGACGACATCTCCGCCAACCTGGAAGCCGTCGAGGACCTCGAAGAGGCCGTCGGCCCCCTGGACCTGGTCCTCGTGGAGTCCGGCGGCGACAATCTCACGGCCACCTTCTCCAAAGGGCTCGTCGACGCCCAGATCTTCGTGATCGACGTGGCCGGCGGCGACGACATCCCCCGCAAGGGCGGCCCCGGTGTCACAACCGCCGACCTGCTCGTGGTCAACAAGACGGACCTCGCCCCGTACGTCGGCGCCGACCTCGACCGGATGGCCCGCGACGCCGGGGCACAGCGCCGTGAGCTCCCCGTCGCCTTCACCTCCCTCACCAGGGAGGACGGCGTCAAGCCGGTGGTGGACTGGGTGCGGGAGCGACTCGCCGCGTGGACCGCGGACCTGCCGTGAGCACCACCGCCGTACGGGCCGCCGCCCGGATCACCGCGGCGCCCGACGGACGCGGCGGCACCGTCCTGCCGGTCCTCGACGGCGACGGCCCGCTCGCCCTGCGCCGTATTCGCGCGCACGGGCGCCACGCGTGCGTCTGCGTGATCGGCGCCATGAGCGCACCGCTGGGCGGGGACCGGCTCCGGATCGATGCGATCGTCGAACCCGGCGCGGCGCTCCAGGTGACCACGGCCGCCGCGACCGTCGCCCTCCCCGGCCGGGACCCCGGCCCCGCCACCTACGACGTGCGCCTGACCGTGGGAGAGGGGGCCGAACTCCGCTGGCTCCCGGAGCCGGTGATCTCCGCGCAGGGCAGCGATCTGCGCCTGACGACCCGGGTCCAGCTCGCCCCGACCGCCCGGCTCGTGCTGCGCGAGGAACAGGTCCTCGGCCGCTGCGGCGAGGATCCCGGACGGCTCACCACCCGCCTCACCGTACGGACCGGCGACGCGCTGCTCCTCGACCAGGAAACGTCCTACGGCCCCGGTGCCCCTGGCTGGGACGGTCCGGCCGTCCTCGCCGGCCACCGGGCGGTCGGCCAACTCCTCGTCGCCGCCCCGGCTTTCGGGGAGCACCCTGCCGCCGTACGTGTCCTCGGCGAGGACCCGGCCGAGGGCGAGGCGATCCTCACTCCGCTCGCGGGCCCCGCCGCCCTGTCCACCGCCGTCGCCCCGGACGCACTGCGGCTGCGCCGGCTCCTGGATACGGCCGCGAAGTTGACGTCTTGGTAAAGAAACCTCCGGATGTTCTTTCGCTCCTCCCTCCGGAGACGAAAGGATCCCTCTGCAATTTCTTATGATCACCGCCGCCATGATCAAGCGGCGTACCCGGCAGGGGGAAAACCATCGTGAGACGCGCAGCAGTGCTCGGCACGGCCGGCACTCTGATAGCGGGAACGCTCATAGCAGGAGCGGTCATCGTGCCGGCATCCGGTGCGGAAGGGGGACAGGACCGCGGCAAGGCCGAGGCGCGCGGGGTGAAGATCGCCGCCGCCCGGGCCGCCAAGAAGGGCATCGACTGGAAGGACTGCCCCGCCGACTGGGAGCTGCCCAAACCCATTCAGTGCGGCTGGGTCAGCGTTCCCGTCGACTACACCAAACCGAACGGCCGCAGCATCAAGATCGCCGTCGACCGTGTGGGCCACACCGGAGCGGCCGGGGAGCGTCAGGGCGCGCTCCTCTACAACCCGGGCGGACCAGGTGGTTCCGGCATGCGGTTCCCGCTCCGGGTCACCACCAAGAACCCGCTGTGGACCAAGACCTCCAAGGCGTACGACTTCGTGGGCTTCGACCCGCGCGGCGTCGGCCGCTCCGCGCCCATCTCCTGCATGGACCCGCAGGAGTTCGTCAAGGCGCCCAAGCTCGACCCGGTGCCCGACGACGAGGCCGACAAGCGCGCCCAGCGCAAGTTGGCCAAGGAGTATGCCGACGGCTGCCAGGACCGCAGCGACGCCATGCTGCCGCACATGACCACGCCGAACGTCGCGCGCGACCTGGACGTCATCCGTGCTGCGCTCGGTGAGAAGAAGCTCAACTTCCTCGGCGTCTCGTACGGGACGTACATCGGCGGCGTGTACGCCACGCTCTTCCCGGGCCACGTGCGCCGGATGATCGTGGACAGCGTGGTCAACCCGTCCCGGGAGAAGATCTGGTACCAGGCCAACCTGGATCAGGACGTCGCCTTCGAGATGCGGTGGGACGACTGGAAGGCGTGGGTCGCGAAGAACGACGCCGCCTACCACATCGGCAACACCCCGCAGAAGGTGCAGAAGGCGTGGGAGAAGCTGCGGGCGACGGCCAAGAAGAAGCCGATCGGCGGGGTCGTGGGCCCGGCCGAACTGCTCGGCTTCTTCCAGAGCGCCCCGTACTACGACCAGGCGTGGACCCAGGTCGCGAGCGTGTGGAGCAAGTACCGCGCCGGTGACGAGCAGGCGCTCGTCGACGCCGCGGGACCGGACCTGTCCGACACCGCGGGCAACATCGCCGCGGAGAACGGCACCGCCGTCTACACCGCCGTCGAGTGCGCGGACGCCAAGTGGCCGACCAGCTGGGCGAAGTGGGACCGGGACAACACCCGGCTGCACCGCGACTATCCGTTCCTCACCTGGTCCAACGCGTGGCTGAACCTGCCGTGCGCCACCTGGAGCGGTCCGCAGTACACCCCGCTCGAGGTGGGGACCGGCAAGAGTCTGCCGCCGGTGCTCATCGTGCAGGCCACGCGTGATGCCGCCACCCCGTACGAGGGGGCCGTGGAGCTGCACAAGCGGCTGACGGGCTCGCGCCTGATCACGGAGAAGGACGCCGGTTCGCACGGAGTGACCGGCCTGGTCAACGCGTGCATCAACGACCGGGTGGACACGTATCTGCTCAAGGGCACCGTGGATGCGCGGGATGTGACCTGCAGCCCGCACGCCACGCCCAAGCCCGCCTCGGCGTCGGCGGCCACGAAGCACGCCGACGACCTGCCGCCCGTCAGGCACTGACCGGCAGGACGGACACACGGGTGAGGGGACGGCCGGATCCGCGGCCGTCCCCTCGCTGCTTCCCTCGGCTCAGCCGACCGGCCGTCGGCGCAGCGCCCTCAGCCGGGCCGCCGTGCCTTGCGCTGGGCCGCCAGCTCGGCCTTGACGTCGGTCGCGTACCGGTCGACGTACTCCTGCCCCGACAGCTGCAGGATCTCGTACATGATCTCGTCGGTGACCGCCCGGAGCGCCGTGCGCTCGTCGGACATGCCCGCGTAGCGGGAGAAGTCCATCGGCCGGCCGAAGCGGATCGTTACCCGACCGATGCGCGGCAGCACGCGCCCGGGCGGCTGGATCTCGAAGGTGCCGACCATGGCGCACGGAACCACCGGAACCCCTGCCTTGAGGGCCATTGCCGCTACGCCGACCCGCCCCTTGTAGAGCCGTCCGTCGTGCGACCGGGTGCCCTCGGGGTAGATGCCCAGCAGTTCGCGCTTGCTCAGCACCTTCAGGCCTTCCGTGATCGCGGAATGGGCCGCGGTCCGGCCGGAGCGGTCCACGGGGATCTGGCCGGCGCTGCGGAAGAACGCCGCCGTGAGCCGGCCCTTGAGCCCGGGTCCGGTGAAGTACTCGGCCTTGGCGAGGAAGGTGATGCGGCGGGGCAGGATGGCGGGCATCAGAAAGTGGTCCGAGAACGAGAGGTGGTTGCCCGCGACGATCGCCGCACCGTCGTCCGGCACGTTCTCCAGGCCTTCGATGCGCGGCCTGAATAGTAGCCGCAGCAAAGGCCCCAGGAGCACGTACTTGAGCACGTAATAGAACATGACCACCCCGCTTCCCCCTCGTCCCGTGGCGACGCACATTAGTCCGACGAGGCGGATCATGCGAGTGGATCAGACGTACCGCCGCCGGTGGGGGAGTGCCCGCACGCCGGTCGGGTACCGACGGTGAGCGCCCGAGTCAGGTCAGCTCGGGCGGAACCGAACGTAACCCGGTCAGACGTTCCGGGTGGCCAGCACGCCGGCGGTGATCAGGCCGAGCACCACCCACCCGAACCAGAGCCAGCCGCTGCTCCCCAGGGCCACGGTGTACGCGGTCACCAGAACCAGTCCGCCGACCGTCAGGATCGCCATGGCCTTCGCAGATCCGGGCATGCCGCATCCTCCTCCCGGAGGCCCGGGTCGCCTGTCGGCGGGCCGGGCCGACCCAGGGGACCATCGTCCCTCGCCGGCGGGGCACACCGCCACTGGGCTATTGTCCGCGCGCCTGCAGCGAGGCGAGATAAGCGTTGTACGCGGCGAGCTCCTTGTCCCCGTCGCGCTCGGCGGCCCGGTCCGTACGCCGCGCCTGCCGCTGCTCGGACCGGTACCACTGGAAGACCAGCGCCACGAGCACGACCACCGACGGGATCTCGCTGAACGCCCACGCGATGCCGCCCGCCCACTGCTGATCGTCCAGCGCGTCGACCCCCAGCGACGCTGGCGGGCTCGCGTACGTGCCGATCATCGGGGACGTCGCCATCATCAGCGCGATCCCGAAGAAGGCGTGGAACGGCATGCCCGAGAACAGCTCCAGCATCCGCATCACATAGCCCGGCCGGTGCGGCCCGGGATCCACGCCCATGATCGGCCAGAAGAACACCAGACCCACCGCGAGGAAGTGCACCATCATTGCGGTGTGGCCGGCCGCGCTGCCCATGAGGCCGTCGAAGAGCGGAGTGAAGTAGAGGGCGTACAGGCTCGCGATGAAGAGCGGGATCGTGAACACCGGATGCGTGACGATCCGCAGATAGCGGCTGTGCAGCAGCGCCACGAGCAGCTCCCGGGGCCCCTTCCGGCCGCGCCCCGCCGCGGGCAGCGCCCTGAGCGTCAGCGTCACCGGTGCACCCAGCAGCAGCAGGATCGGCGACAGCATGCTGATCACCATGTGCTGCACCATGTGGACGCTGAACAGGACCATGCCGTAGTCGTTCAGCCCGGTGCACATGACCAGGGCCACGGTGAGCACGCCGACCGCGAACGCCACCGTACGGCCGAGGGGCCAGGCGTCGCCGCGCCGCCGCAGCCGCACCACGCCCCACCCGTACAGACCCAGCGCGAGCACACAGCCGACCAGGAAGAACGGCTCCCCGGTGAACTCCAGACCTCGCCCGAGCGTGAACGGCGGCAGGTCCGTCCTCATGCCGTGGCCGCTGTGATCCATCCGCTCGCTCCCGTTTCGCACCAGCTGGTCCGCACCAGGGTAGAACTGCCCCCGGCCGGGGCTCCGACCGGGGGCAGTGACGCGGGGACCGTGGCCCGGGGCCGGCTCACAGCACGGTCTCGGCCTCGATGTACCGCTCGACCGGCACCGTCTTGAGCGTTTCGACGGCCTGGGCCAGCGGCACCAGCGTGATCTCTGTCCCGCGCAGCGCCGTCATCATCCCGAAGTCGCCACGGTGCGCGGCCTCCACCGCGTGCCAGCCGAAGCGGGTGGCGAGCACCCGGTCGTACGCCGTCGGGGTGCCGCCGCGCTGCACATGACCAAGGATCACCGGTCGCGCCTCCTTGCCCAGGCGCTGCTCCAGCT
This sequence comes from Streptomyces sp. KR80, assembly GCF_052245555.1. Taxonomy (NCBI): domain Bacteria; kingdom Bacillati; phylum Actinomycetota; class Actinomycetes; order Kitasatosporales; family Streptomycetaceae; genus Streptomyces; species Streptomyces sp. KR80. The sequence goes on along the minus strand of NZ_JBQQCD010000012.1, from coordinate 80,417 downwards.
CGACCGAGAGTTGCCGGGCGACACCGGCGAACCGCTCGTGCCCGTAGATGTCCTTGCCGCCCTCGTCGAACTCCATGGAGCCCGCACGCGGTTTGGCGCCCTCCGCGACGACCACGATCGCGAACTTCTTGCCCGCCGAGAAGCGTCGGCCGACCAGCTCCGTCAACTCGCCGATGTCGAACGGCCGCTCGGGCACGACGATCGCGTGCGCGCCCGCCGCCATACCCGAGTGCAGGGCGATCCAGCCGGTGTGCCGCCCCATGACCTCGACGATCAGCACGCGCTGGTGGGATTCGGCGGTCGTCTTGAGCCGGTCCAGGGCCTCGGTCGCGACGCCCACGGCCGTGTCGAAGCCGAAGGTCACATCGGTCGAGGCGATGTCGTTGTCGATGGTCTTCGGGACGCCGACGATCGGCAGGCCCGCGTCCGACAGCAGCCGGGCCGCCTTGAGCGTGCCCTCGCCGCCGATCGGAATGATCGCATCCAGGCCGAGGTCGGCGACGTGACCCTTGGCCCGCTCCACGCCGTCCCGCAGATGCGCGGGCTGCACCCGCGACGAGCCGAGGATGGTGCCACCGCGGGCCAGGATGCCGCCCACCGCGTCCAGGTCCAACTTCCGGTAGTCACACTCCAGAAGGCCTTTCCAGCCGTCGTGGAAGCCGATGACGTCGTCGCCGTGGTCTGCTGCGGCGCGATGCACGACGGACCGGATGACGGCGTTCAGCCCGGGGCAGTCGCCGCCGGACGTGAGCACACCAATGCGCATTGCTCGTACTACCTCTGGAACGTGGGCCGGCGCCGGACCCCGTCGTCCGGTGGGACGCGCTCACTCTACAAGGGCCCGCCGCCCCGCAAGCGCGGGGCGGCGGGGACGGGCACGCAGGGCGGCCGCTCGGTCAGGCGACCTGGGTGGCGGCGGCGATCCGCTCCTGGCGCAGCGCCTCGTACCAGCGGTCGTCGACCGGCGGCAGCGCGTTCACATCCAGTGCCAGTTTCAGCAGCAGGTCGGCGATCTGCGGATTGCGGGCGAGCACCGGGCCGTGCATGTAGGTGCCGAAGACGGTGTCGTGGTACGCGCCCTCGAAGCCGTCGCCGGTGCCGTTGCCCTGGCCGAACCGGACCCGGGCGAAGGGGCGCGCCGTCGGACCCAGGTGCGTGATGCCCTGGTGGTTCTCGAACCCCGTCAGCGGCGGCAGGTTCAGCTCGGCGTCGATGTCCGCCAGCACGTCGCCGACGCACCGGGCGCCCTCTCCGCGGGTGCTGACCACATCGAGCAGCCCCAGGCCGGGCTCCCGCTCGCCGAGGTCGTTGATGAACTCGTGCCCCAGGATCTGGTACCCGGCGCAGACCGAGAAGACGATCGCGCCGTTGGCGACCGCCCGGTTCAGCCCGCCGTCGCGGCGCAGCCGCTCGGCCGCCAGCCGCTGCGGCCGGTCCTCGCCGCCACCGATCAGGTAGATGTCGCCGGAGGTGGGAAGCGGCTGGTCGGAGCGCACGTCCAGGCGGGACACCTCCAGGCCCCGCTGCCGGGCCCGCCGCTCGACGACCAGGGCGTTGCCCTGGTCACCGTAGGTGCTCAGCAGGTCCGGGTAGACCCACACCAGCCGCAGGCTGTTGTCGCTCATGCTCACCATCCTCTACGTGGTCGGGGTGCGGATCAGTTGCCGACGCGGCGGCGCAGGTCCTGGAAGGCGGTGTAGTTGGCGATGGCCTCGATCCGGCCGGGCGGCGCCAGCCGGACGGCCTCGTCGACGCTCTCGCAGACCTGGAAGTCCTGGCCCGCGACCTCGAGCCGTACGGCCAGGTCCAGCCTGCGGTCGCCGATGACGACGATCGGGTGGCCGGTCAGCCGGGTGTAGTCGACGTCCCACAGCCATGAGGTGTCGGTGCCGTCCGCGCTGCGGGCGTTGACCGAGAGGATCACCGGTGTGGGCGGCGGGTCGATCAGGGAGAACGTCTCCAGCCAGCCGGCCGGGTTCTTGGCCAGCAGCAGCCGCAGCTCGCGGCCCTGGAAGCCGACGACGTCGTACCGCCCGGCGACGGCCTGCACCTTGTACATCCGCTCCAGCGCCACCTGCGGCGGGACACCGAAGTGCGCGGCCACGGCGGCGGACGTGGTGGCGTTCGCCTTGTTCGCCCGGCCCGGCAACTGGAGGCGGATCGGCCAGGCGGAACCGTGTGGGTCGAGAACGTAGTCGCCGTTGAGGGCCCAGCTGGGGACCGGGCGGCGGAAACCGCAGTCACCACAGACCCAGTCGTCGCCCGGGCGCTGCAGCACACCGCCGCAGGATGGGCAGGACCACGCGTCGTCCTTCCACTCCTGCCCGGCCGCGACCCAGATCACATTGGGGGAGGAGGAGGCGGCCCAGACGATCAGCGGGTCGTCGCAGTTGGCGATCACGGTCGCTTTCGCACCGGAGAGGCCCTCACGCCACCGCTCGGCGAGCATCCGGGTCTCCGCGGCGCGGTCGAGCTGGTCGCGGGAGAGGTTCAGCAGGGCGATGGCCTTCGGAGTGACGTCCCGGGCGACCCCGGCGAGGTACTTCTCGTCGACCTCGATGACACCGAACTTGGCGTCGGAGCCCCCGGAGAGCGCCGAGGTGATGCCGGCGGGCATGTTGGCGCCGAGAGCGTTGGAGACCACCGGGCCACTGGCCCGCAGTGCCTCCGCGATCAGCCGGGTCGTGGTGGTCTTGCCGTTGGTCGCCGACACCAGCACCACGTCGAGATGTGACGCCAACCGCGCCAGCAGGTCGGGGTCGAGTTTCAACGCCACTCGGCCACCGATCACCGATCCGCTGCCGCGGCCTGCGGCCCGCGACACCGCTGCTGCGGCCTTCCCCGCCGTCACGGCCAGCTTGGCCCGCGGCGACAGCGGCTCCGTGTTGCCTGCCATCGTCCTTGCTCCTCCTTGCATCCGGCGCCGACGCCCGCCCCCGGACTCGGGTGGCACGCCCCCTCCGTGCCGGTTTGCCAGCCGGGAGGCTGCGGTAGGGGCTCAGCCTATCGAGATCCACCGGCGGGCCCCGAACCGCCACCCGCCCGCGGACGCCGGTGACCGGGCGGACCGTACGCTGGGCCCGTGCGACATGGTGCGATTCCCGGCAGTTCCGGACGCGTGCGGCCGATGCGGATACTCGGTGACCCGGTGCTGCACGCGCCCGGCCGTGACGTCACCGCCTTCGACACGGCGCTGGCCCGGCTGATCGAGGACATGTACGCCACGATGTACGCGGCGTGCGGTGTCGGTCTCGCTGCGCACCAGATCGGTCTCCCCTTGCGGGTGTTCGTCTACGACTGCCCGGACGACGAGGACCGCCGCCACCTCGGGCACGTGGTCAACCCACGGCTCGTCGAGGCCGACGGCGTGACGGTGACCGGGCCGGAGGGCTGTCTGTCGCTGCCCGGGATCGAGGCCGGGACGCCCCGCTTCGACCGCGCGGTCGTCGAGGGTGTCGACCGCACCGGGGAGCCGGTGCGGATCGAGGGCACCGGGTTCTTCGCGCGCTGCCTGCAGCACGAGACGGATCACCTGGCCGGGGGGATCTTCACCGACCGCTTGACGGGACTGCGGCGGCGCCGGGCGCTGCGTGCCGCCCGGCGCGCCCCGTGGTTCGCGTCGGCCGGGGCTTCTGCGGCCGGGCACCTGTAAGCCGGTTGGGCAGGGCGAGCGCACGGGCGGCCGCGGTGCGCGTGCCGTACCTCAGCCGTGCCGTACCTCCAAGGCCGGAGCCGTGCCGTCAGAAGGCCGGTCCGCCCAGGCGGTCGCCCGCCGCGGCCAGCCGCCCCCAGAGCAGGTCCGCGAGGCTGCGCACCAACTGGTCGCGGGAGCAGGGCCGTTCCCGGAGCCACCAGTCACCGGCCGCGTGCATCATGCCCACGATGCCGTGCCCCCAGGCCCGGGCCAGCTCGTCGCCACCCGGTCCGAGGTCCACCCGCTCGGCGATGACCTGGGCGAGTTCCTCGCCCATCCGGCGGAGCAGCGGTGCGGAGTGACGGCCCACGTCGAATCCCTGCTCGCCGGGCTGTGCCTCGTCGGAGGGGTGCATGAGGAAGCGGTAGACCTGCGGCCGCGCCTCGATGGCGGAGAGATAGGTGTCGAGCGTGTTCTCGACGCGGTCACGGCGGTCGGCGGGGGCGTCGAGCGCGGCCCGCAGCCCGGCGAGCAGAGCGTCGGTGTGGCGCGCTGCCAGCGCCCGGTAGAGCCCGCCCTTGTCGCCGAAGTGCCGGTAGAGGATCGGCTTGGTGATGCCGGCCTCGGCGGCGATGGCGTTCATGGACGCGCCGGGGCCCTCGCGCAGCACGACCCGGTCCGCGGCCTCCAGCAGTTCCTTACGGCGCCGTTCTGCGGCACGCTGCTGATCGTCCCGCTGACTGGTCTCCATGGTCTCTCCCCGCCCGTGTGCAGTGGTGCCTGCGCGCAACGTAACACCTGGGAGCCGAGAAGATCGGATGGCGACGAGGAGTTGACACTTTCTACTAGCTGGTAACAGACTGTGGTTACCGCAAGTAACAGGCAGGTGGAGGGGACATGGCCGAGTTCACGCTCGAGCTCAACGAGGATCAGCAGACCGTCCGGGAGTGGATCCACGGCTTTGCCGCGGATGTTATGCGACCGGCGGCCGCCGAGTGGGACGAACGCGAAGAGACGCCGTGGCCGGTCATCCAGGAAGCTGCCAAGATCGGCCTGTACTCCCTCGACTTCTACGCGCAGCAGTACTTCGACCCGACCGGCCTCGGCATCCCCGTGACCATGGAGGAGCTCTTCTGGGGCGACGCGGGCATCGGCCTGTCCATCGTCGGCACCGGCCTCGCGGCGGTCGGCGTTCTGGCCAATGGCACCGAGGAGCAGGTCGGCACCTGGATCCCGCAGATGTACGGCGACGCGAACGACGTCAAGGTGGCGGCCTTCTGCTCCTCCGAGCCCGACGCCGGTTCGGACGTCTCCGCGATGCGCACCCGGGCGGTCTACGACGAGGCCAAGGACGAGTGGGTGCTGAACGGCACCAAGACCTGGGCCACCAATGGCGGCATCGCGAACGTCCATGTCGTCGTCGCCGTGGTCGACCCAGAGCTGGGTTCCAAGGGCCACGCCTCCTTCATCGTGCCTCCGAACACCCCCGGACTCTCCCAGGGCCAGAAGTTCAAGAAGCACGGCATCCGCGCCTCCCACACCGCCGAAGTCGTCCTCGAGGACGTCCGCATCCCCGGTCACTGCCTGCTCGGGGGTAAGGAGAAGCTCGACGAGCGCCTCGCCCGGGCCCGGGAGCGCGCGAAGACGGGCGGCGAGCGTGTTCGGAACGCCGCCATGGCCACCTTCGAGGCATCCCGGCCGGCCGTCGGCGCCCAGGCCGTCGGGATCGCCCGCGCCGCCTTCGAGGTCGCCCTCGACTACGCCAAGACCCGCGTCCAGTTCGGCCGGCCGATCATCGACAACCAGGGCGTCGCCTTCCAGCTCGCCGACATGCGCACCCAGATCGACGCGGCCCGGCTGCTGGTCTGGCGCGCGTCCTGGATGGCCACCGCGGGCAAGCCCTTCACCAGCGCCGAGGGGTCGATGTCCAAGCTCTACGCCGGCGAGGTGGCCAAGTCCGTTACGGCCCAGGCCATGCAGATCCTCGGCGGCAACGGCTTCACTCGCGAATACCCGGTGGAGCGTATGCACCGGGATGCCGCCATTTACACCATTTTCGAAGGGACCAGCGAGATTCAGCGTCTGGTCATCGCGCGCACCCTCTCGGGCATGTCCATTCGCTGATCCGGCAGCGGTCGCCCGCCGTCAGCCCGCGGGCGGTCTGGAGTCCGCGTACGGGTTCGCTGGCTCGGGGACGCGCCGGACCGTCTCGACGTCGAGTGCCGCCGCCGCGGAAGGCGTGCCCATGGTCCCCACTGGCCGCCAGGTGCCGGTCACCGTGACCCAGGAGTCGGCCGGCGGGGGAGCGGTGCCGTGCATCGCGACCTTGATCGACTGCGAATCGGCCGCACAGCAGCTCAGGATGAGCCGGGTCAGGTACCAGGTTCGGTCGTTGCCGGGTGTGACGAAGCCGGTGAGCCGCACCGTACGGCCCTCCAGGCTCCGGCCCCGGTCCTGCCGTGCGCGGGCCCGGAAGTCCGAGAGCCGTAGGGCGACCGGGGAGGTGTCGGGCAGCGGAGCGAACCGCGCCTGCGTCCCGGTCGTCCGGTCGGACTCGCGTGCGGCGGTGTAGGAGCCGAGCGCGGGCGGGGTGAAGAACAGCAGAGTGATCGCCGGGAAGAACAGCAGCCAGGCGATCCGCGGCCCACTGCTGTGATCGTGACCGTGCCCATGGTCCCCGTAGCTGCCGTCGGACTCCGCCGAGCGCTTGGTGAAGGGGAAGCCGTCCCGCGCGGCGCCGACCATTCCCAGGGCGACCAGCAGCACCCCTGAGACGATCAGCAGCGGCCGCAGGCCCTCCTTCACGTACCGCAGGTACACCTCGCTGAGGAGCGAGATTTGCAGGACGCCCGCGCCGGAGAGCAGAAGCAGCAGAACCTGGACATTCCGCCTCACAGGATCCACCACCCGACGAGTGCGCTGCAGGCGACGGCGACCAGCGTCGTCGCCGTTGAGAACCGGGCGGCGAACGCCCGCCCGAAGGTGCCCGACTGCAGGGCGATGAGTTTGAGGTCGACCATCGGCCCCACCACCATGAACGTCAGCCTGGCCGTGGGGGAGAAGCCGGTCAGCGAGGCGGCGACGAAGGCATCCGCCTCCGAGCAGACGGCGAGCACCACGGCCAGCGCCGCGAGGAAGGCGACGGACAGCCACGCCGACCCGGAGAAGGTGTCCAGCACCGAGTGCGGCACGGCGACATTGAAGGTTGCCGCGGCCATCGCCCCCAGGACCAGGAAGCCGCCCGCGTGCAGGAAGTCGTGCTGGAAGCCGAGCCGGAACTCCTCCCACCGGCTGTGCCCCGGCCGGTGCCCGCCGGTGCGGACCGGTAGCCGCAGCCACTCCGCACGGCCCAGCCGGATCCACAGCCACCCCATGACCACGGCCGTGATCAGCGAGGCGAGAAACCGCGCCACCACCATCTCGGGCCGACCGGGGAAGGCGACGGCCGTCGCGGTGAGGACGACCGGATTCACCGCTGGAGCGGACAGGAGGAAGGTGAGCGCGGCGGCGGGGGCGACCCCGCGGCGGATCAGGCTCCCCGCCACCGGCACCGACGCGCACTCGCAGCCGGGCAGGACGACGCCGGCGGCGCCCGCCACGGGAACGGCGAGCGCGGGCTTCCGGGGGAGGACCCTGCTGAAGACATGGGCGGGAACGAACGCGTTGATGGCTCCCGAGAGCGCCGTACCCAGCAGCAGGAACGGCAGGGCCTGGACCACGATCGCGACGCAGATGGTCCGCCACGCCTGTAAGGCGGGCGCGTTGAGGCCGCCGACCCCCTTGGCCACGGCGAATGCGGCACCGAGGAGGAGCGCCGTGGTAGCCGCGAGGGTCCACGCGGACTGGTCGAGGGATCTTCTCCGGGCTAGGGGTGCTCGGGGTGCCGGTGAGGTCACCAGCGAAGCGTCGATCAGCTCGTCCGCTCTCTCCACACCGACTCCGAAGGTTCGCGACCGGGGGCTCTCACGATAGTGGGCAGCGGCTTTCGCCTCGGTACGCCGGGCGGCGATAAGGGTTATTCATCCGATTCGCCGGATACATCCATGAGCACCAAAGAGGCTGCTAATAGCTTCAATACAGCAAACGTGAACACCTCTGCTAAATCGGACAATCGGCCCCAGGTGAGCCATCTCACAGAACAATCCTGTGTTCATGCGCTGCTGGGTGCACGAAAGGGGCACATCCCCCAACTCGGTTACAGCTCGCCGATGGTGAGGAGTCGTTCCGTAGTAATGCCTATCGCTCTCGGGCAAGGGGCGGCAGCGCAGCGTGACACCACGCCAAATGGATCTCCGATAAAGCAATCCGCGGAATACCCGCTACTTGTCGCGAAGAAATTGATGCGTCTAGTTTTGCGCTGCCTGCCCATCGAAAGGGTGGGCGGCCTTCTGCCGGAGCGCCGAGTCCTGCCGCCGGCCGAAGGAGAACCACAACGCACCACGGCAGGAGCGGGGGAACCAGGTAAGTGCCGTACCTCGCGAATTTGTGAGGCGCGGCTTGGGGTGAAGACGTGCCGCAGCGCAAGGCGCTGGTCAGGGCGCGGCCGGGCAACTCCAGCCCGAACCCGACAGCTCACCTCGCAGGCGTAGGAGAGGAAGATCCCTATGTCTGCACGCGGTCGTCACCGCCGTTACAAGCCAAGTCGAGTTTCCCGAGCCTATACAGCCGCCGCCGCGGGCGGCGCCGGTATCGCGCTCCCCTTCATAGGCGTCAGCCACGCGAATGCCGCCTCCGTCGACACCTGGGACAAGGTTGCGGAGTGCGAGAGCACCGGCAACTGGAGCATCAACACCGGCAACGGCTTCTACGGTGGACTGCAGTTCACCCAGGACACCTGGAACGAGTTCGGCGGCACCGAATACGCGCCCCGGGCCGACCTGGCGTCCAAGGAGCAGCAGATCGCCATCGCCGAGAAGGTGCTCGCGGTCCAGGGCCCCGGCGCCTGGCCGGTGTGCTCGGGCAAGGCCGGCCTGACCAAGGGCGGACCCGCGCCCGAGGTCTCCCCCCAGGGGAAGAAGGCGTCCGCCCCGGCCGAGAAGAAGGCCGAGTCCAAGCCCGCCGCTGACAAGGGTGGGGCGAAGCCCGAGTCGTACACCGTCGTCCCCGGCGACTCCCTCTACAAGATCGCCACCGCTGAGCAGGTCTCGGGCGGCTGGCAGACGGTCTACGAGGAGAACCGAGAGGTCGTCGGCGACAACCCGAACCTGATCTTCCCGGGTCAGAAGCTCTCCATCGGCGACGGGAAGGCCGAGGCCACGCCGAAGCCGCCGGCCCCCAAGCCCGCCGCTCCCAAGCCGGAGAAGCCGCGGCAGGAGGCGCCGAAGCAGAACGCCTCCGGCTTCACCGCGCCGGTCGACGCCTCGCCGAGCACCCCGTACCGCGCTTCCGGCGGCAGCTGGGCCAGCGGCTACCACACGGGTGTCGACTTCTCCGCCCCCACCGGCAGCATGGTGAAGTCCATCGGTGCGGGCGAGGTCGTCTCCGCGGGCTGGGGCGGCTCGTACGGCAACCAGGTGGTCATCCGCCACGTGGACGGCAAGTACAGCCAGTACGCCCACCTGTCCTCGCTGTCCGTCTCCCCGGGGCAGAAGGTCTCCGGCGGTGACCGGGTCGGTCTGTCCGGCTCGACGGGCAACAGCACGGGTCCGCACCTGCACTTCGAGGTGCGCACCAGCCCGGACTACGGCTCGGACATCGACCCGCTCGCCTACCTTCGCGAGCACGGCGTCACGATCTGAGCCCGCGACATCGGGAGGGCATCTGCCCCCTCTCCTCACGACTGAGGCGTCCGAACCTGGCGACGGGGGCGGGCGCCTCAGTCGTTGTCGTCACCCGCGCGTCCGCGTTCCGAGGGCGCGGCTGAGGACCCGTGGTCATGAGGCGCGGCACAGGGCGCGGATGAGTCCGGCGTGCAGGGGATAGCGCGCGGTCAGTTCGGCCTCGTCCCCGCCCTCGTAGTCGGCCGGGGTGAAACCGGGGGCCATCGTGCAGCCGAGGAGCGCGCGATCGCCGCCGGGGCGTACCCGGGCACCCATCCATGTGCGGCCCGGCACGACGAACTGCACGTGCTGTCCGGCGCGGACGTCCTGCCCGAGCACCTCCACCCGGGAGTCCCCGCCGGGCTCCAGCAGCAACAGCTCGACGGGATCGCCCAGGTAGAAGTGCCAGACCTCGTCGCGCGGCAGCCGGTGCATGGCGGAGAAGTGGCCGTCCTCGACCGACAGCAGGAGGAGGATCGCCGAGCCGGAGGGGATCCCGTCCGCCGACTCCGGTCCCGCCCAGGTGCGGCGGAAGAGACCGCCCTCCAGGGGCAGCGGTTCCAGGCCGTACATGAGGACCAGTTCGCCGGCCGAAGGGATGGGATCACGCATGCACTGCCTCCGCGCCACGCTCGTGTGTGATGGACTTCACAGTATTCGGTATTCCGCTTCATGCATTGCGCGCGGACTGCCGTGTTCCGGCCAGTTTCGCAAGCGCGGGCAGTTTCCTCGCATCCTTTCCTAGGGGAAACCGCGTCCCGCGAGACGATGGTCTTGATAGAAGCTGACGGCTTTTCAGGAGGCTTCCGGAACGAGGATCTTCGAAATACCGAGGCACTCTTGTGGCGCCGGGAATACCCGTCCTAGCCTTTCGTGCGCCCGCAGGAGAGGAAGCGCGCTATGTCCGCACGTGGCCGCCACCGCCGCCATCAGCCGAACCGCATATCTCAGGCCTCCCTCACCGTCACCGCCGGCGGCGCGGGCATGGCCCTGCCCCTCGTGGGCGTCTCCGGGGCGACCGCGGCACCCGCCGACACCTGGGACGAGGCCGTCGGGTCAGGCGGGGTGGCGCTGACGCGCGAAGGAGTGGGCCCCCGGGCCGCGTCCGCCGGTGCGGCAAGGGCCGATACTCCGGCCACGGGCACCGAACGGCCCGCCACCGAACGCCAGGAGCGCGCGAAGCCCGAGTCCTACACCGTGGTCAGCGGCGACACCCTGTTCACCATCGCACGGGTACGCGATGTCGACGGCGGCTGGGAGCGGCTGTACGAGGACAATCGCGAGGTTATCGGCGGCGATCCGGATCTGATCCTCCCTGGTCAAAGACTCGCGCTCGGGCCGAGGACCAAGCCGCCCGGCAAGCCGGGTGCCGCCACGTCGCCGAAGGAGACGAGGGCGCCTAGGACGGCACACAAGCCCCGTACGAAGCCGCAGCGAGTGGCCCAACCGGCTCCCCACGCCGCGGAGTTCACCGCACCCGTCAGCGGTGTCGGCCCGAGCACGCCCTACCGTGCGTCCGGCAGCAGCTGGTCCAGCGGCTACCACACGGGCGTCGACTTCTCGGTCCCCACCGGCACATCCGTGCGGGCCGTCGCCGGCGGCCGGGTCGTCTCGGCGGGCTGGGGCGGGGCATACGGCTACCAGGTCGTCATACGCCACTCCGACGGCAAGTACAGCCAGTACGCGCACCTGTCGGCGCTCACTGTCCGTCCCGGCCAGCCGGTGGGCGGAGGCCAGCGGATCGGCCGGTCCGGGTCGACCGGCAACACCACGGGCCCGCACCTCCATTTCGAGGTGCGGACCGGCCCGGACTACGGCTCCGACATCAATCCCCTTGGCTACCTGCGAGACAACGGCGTCGGCATCTGAACCCCCGCTCGGCAGAGCTTGTTCATGACGTCGGCGTTGCGCGGCCCCGTCAGGCCGCTGACCCGGAGTCGTGCCCGGTGGGTTCCCTCCCGGCAGGTGCGGGCGGGCCCGACCCGTCCCGGATACTGTCGAGCTGTTCCGCCGCCGGGCGCAGGAGCCACAGGTCACCCCCCGGCGGGGTCTGCAGCTTCCTCAGCGCGGCCCGCGCCTCGCGGTCACCCGCGTCGGCCGCCGCGTGGACGATGTCAGAGGCGGCGTAGGCGCGGAAGTCGAGTTCGGGATGCGGCCACGGCTGGGCTCCGGTGGCGGCGGGCAGCAGATAGCGGACTGCCCCGAGGATGCTGCCACCGCCCGGGCCGGTGTAGCGCCACAGGTCGACCCCGACGCGCTCGCCGATCGCCGCGAGACGGGTGAACGCGACGAGATTGAACGTGGAGTAGTGCCAGCTGCGCGTGCGGGAGAGCTCGCCGGGCTGGCGGCCGTCGCGGGCGATCTGCGCGTTCACCAGTCGCGTACGGGCGTCGACAACCGTGCTACGGGCGAGGTCCTCGCGGCCGACCGCGGCGGCCAGTGCGGCCACCTGCATGGCGTGGAAGGTGCCGTGGTTGTTCTTGGCCGCGGCTTCCTCTTTGCCGAACGCGCTGTTCAGCAGCCAGTCGAGGAACTGGACGTTCCAGGTGCGGAATTCGCTGCTGTCCCGGTGCGACCAGCCGGGGGCGCCGGTGTCCAGGATCGCGGCGGCGTCGACGAGGCTGGTGAAGCCCTGTGAGAAGTCGATGATGCCGATGGCGCGGCCGTCGTACTTACACGGGATGAACTGGGCATGGACAAGGCGGGGGTTCATCCGGGTCGTCGGGTCCACGAACCAGGTGCGCAGGATGCGTGCCGCGTGTTCGGCGTAGGAGCGCTCGCCGGTGTAGTACCACGCGAGGGAGAGCTCGTAGGCCGATGCGAAGACCTTGGCGCGCTCGGGGTGGTCGGTCATCCGGTCCACATCGGGGTTTCGCTCGCCGTCCCGCTGAACGTACGGACAACCGTAGGGATTGGCCTCTGTCTTCGGCTGGGTGGGCCACCAGTACGGGGCCTGGCTGAAGTAGTCGTGTCTGTCCCCGCTCGGCGGCACCTGTTCCTTGTCGGTGACCGTCCACGGTCCCTGGTCCAGCCATGCGTCGGCCCGTGCGGTGAGTGCATCCAGCGCTCGTATGGCGTCCTTGTCGCCGGCCCGTACTTTCGCCCGCGCCCTGAGGAGTTCCTTGCCTTCGAGCACGACGGTCCGCGGCACTGCGGGAATCCGTTCCGCTTCGGTGCGGCCGACCGCATGCCCCATCGGCACGGTGACGGCCGCGACGAGGGCGGCGAGTACGAGGGCGACGCGGCCCATGTTCCTGCGGGCGGTGCGGCGTACTTCAGGTCGTGCGTCGTCCACGAGGCACTCCGATCGAGCGGTGGCCGGCCGAGTGTTCTCGTATGTGAACCTGGGGCTCGCATGTGAACACCGGTGATGCGTGGGGAACGTAAGCCCCCGCGGCACCGCCGTCAAGGCCCAGGCCGCTGATCCCCTGTCAGTCTCTGCCCGGTGCAAGGCGGGTGTCGTAACGGGGAGCGCCCCCGGTGCGACCACCGCACACAGGCGTGGGGCGACCATGCGTGTGTCACTGGCGCCGTTCGCGCCGCATGAGATCAGCGTGATAGGGGCTCACGGATCGTCGTCGACGTCGCGTCTGCTGCTGCGGCCCGCGCGGTACGGTCGGGCGTCGGTGCCCGGATCCAGTTCGAGGGCCTCCAGCAGGAGGACCAGATCCTCCGCGTCGCGGGCGTAACCGGCGACCACCCTGCGGGCCTTGGCGCGCAGGTCCCGCCACTCGCTCGCGGCCCGTTTCGCTTCCTGTCCCTGGCCCTTGGTCGCCTCTCCCGGGTCGAGATGGGGCGGCCGGCGCCCGGATGAGGGGTTCATCGGACGATCCTCGCGTCGGCGCGCTCGCCCGTCGCAGGGGCGCGGCCGAAGGTCACCGGATCGGCCCACCGTGGCCACCGCGGTCGACGAGCTTGCTCGCTGCCGGGAGACTGCCGAGAGAAGTGCTGTAGTCTTCAACTAGCGGTAGCGCCGCCATGGAGTCGGCATCCATCCCATGCGCCCCGCACCTCAGTCGGCCTCGGCCAGGTCCCCCCGTCCTGGCCGAGGCATTTTTCTGCGCCAACGTGAGCTCCCCGACGCAAGCGCGGGGCGGCGTGCGGCGTGCGGCGGTCGGCTGCCCTGACTGCACTCGGTGCCACCGCCGGCTGAACACCCGGACGGGCAGGGCCGTACTACACGGCAGGCGGGCCCACCGCCCGACCCGCCAAGGAGGTCTGCCGGATGACCGTCCATCGCACCGCCGTCGCGGCTGCCTTCGTCGGTGTCGCCCCGCTCCTGCTCACCGCGGTGGCCGCGGGGCCGGCTCAGGCGCACGGGGCGCCGACGGATCCGATCAGCCGCGTCGCCGCCTGTGGCCCGGAGGGGGGACGGCGCACGGCGTCGGCGGCCTGTGCCGCGGCGGTCGCCGCGGGCGGTGGGCATGCGTTCGACGACTGGGACAACCTGCGACGGCCCGACGTCCGCGGCCGGGACCGCAGAGTCATCCCCGACGGCCAGTTGTGCAGCGCCGGGATCGATGCCTACAAGGGGCTGGACCTCGCTCGCGCCGACTGGCCCGCGACCAGGATGAAGGCCGGCACCGACTTCACTCTGACCTACCGGTCGACCATCTCGCACCAGGGGACCTTCAGCCTGTATCTCACGAAGCGGCGCTACGATCCTGCCGCGCCCCTGAGCTGGGACGACCTCGAGCCGAAGCCACTGGTCTCGGTCACCGACCCGGCGCTCGAAGACGGTTCGTACCAGATCCGCGGGAGGCTTCCGGCCGGGCGGACCGGTCGCCATGTGCTCTACACCATCTGGCGGAACTCCGACACACCGGACACCTATTACTCCTGCTCCGACCTCGATCTCACCAGCGGCGACGGCGGGGCGGCTCGTGGCGGCGGTACGGCCGTCAGTGGCGCCGACGACAGGGGGAGTCCGCGCGGTGAGGCCACCGCAGGTGCGGACCGGCCCACGAACAACCGGCCGTCACCCGGAGCGTCCCCCAATGAGCCGAGGACGGCGGCCGCCGGATCGCACGGTGACGTCGTGCCCGTGCTCGCAGGCGCCGCGGCACTTCTCGCCCTCGCCGCGGCGGGGGCCTTCGCCCTACTCCGTCGGCGGCGGCTTCCCTGACCGTCGCGTTTCTCGCCGCCGTCGGGCACACCCCGCGGCGCAATCGACCGTAAGGAGACCTCCGCCGTGTCCCAACCCCTCGAAACCGGCGTTCTGCGCAGTGCCGCGCACAGCCCGTCCTGGGCCATGCTCAACCGCGTCGCGCCGGGCACCCAGGGGGCCGGCCGGCCCGAGACGTACGGCCGCGTCGAGACCTACGGCCGCGTCGAAGCGTATGCACAGGGTGAGGCGTACCCCCGGGCCGCGTCGTCCGCCGACCGACTCGACTTCTGCATCCCGTGCAATCCGTACTTCCCCACTCCGGACATGTTCGGGCGGCTGCAGGGCTCCCTGGAGACGATCCTGAAGTACTACCCCAGCGACGCCGATACGGTCACGGCCGAGCTGTGCGCCGTGCTCGGACTCAATCCGCAGACCGTCGCGATGGGAAACGGATCCACCGAGCTGATCACCTGGATCGACCATCTGCTGGTGCGCGAGAGCCTGGCCGTTCCCATCCCGACCTTCGGCCGCTGGACCGATCAGCCCCTGGAGACCGGCAAGCGGGTCGACATGTTCCCGCTGCGCGAAGAGCAGGACTTCGCCCTCGACCCCCAGGACTACGTCCGGTTCATCCGGCGGCGAGGCTCCAAAGTGGCCGTCATCTGCAACCCCAACAACCCCGACGGGGGCTACCTCCGGCGCCATCAGGTGCTGTGGCTCCTCGAGGAGCTGGCCGATCTGGATCTCGTGGTGGTCGACGAGTCCTTCATCGACTTCGTCGACGCCGAGCGCAACCCGTCGATCGCAGATGAAGCGGCGATCCGGCCCAATGTCGTCGTTCTGAAGAGCCTCGGGAAGAACTTCGGTCTGCACGGCATCAGATTCGGCTACCTCGTCGCCAACCCGGCCCTCGCCGCCACGGTGCGCAAGGCGCTGCCCAAGTGGAACCTCAACTCCTTCGCCGAGACCGTGGTGTTCATGCTCAGGGATTACGGGATGCAGTACCGGCAGAGTTTGGCCCTGCTCGCTCGCGACCGCGCCAACATGTCGATCGCGCTCGCAGGCCTGCCCGGGCTCGTGGTCTTTCTCTCCCAAGGCAACTTCCTCCTGGTGAAGTTGCCCGACGGCGTCGACGGCGCCGCGCTGCGCGACCGGCTGCTCGCCGAGCACAACCTCTTCGTCCGCGAATGCGGCAACAAGCTCGGCAGCAGCAGCCAGTTCCTGCGGCTGGTGGTCCGTCCGCAGGAGGACGTCGAGCGGCTGCTCACCGCCCTCCGCTTCTGCCTGGAGGGAGGGCCCTCGGCCGTGTCCCGCCACCCGGCGCGGGCCGCCCTGTCGCCCGCGCCTCCGGCAGCGCTCACCCCGGTGCCGGGCCCGGCCTGACGGCCCGCGGGGGCGCGCACCCGGGGGAACTACGGGCCCCCGGGCGCGCGGGGGGACCTGGCGTCGGCCCCCGGTGACTACGGCTCGTACAGCGCCTCGATCTCTTTCGCGAAGTCCCGGGCGACGGCCTCCCGCTTGATCTTCATCGACGGCGTGAGATGTCCGTTCGCCTCGGTGAAGTCCACCGGCAGGATGCTGAAGCGGCGGATCGACTCGGCCCGCGACACCAGCTCGTTGGCGTCCGCCACCGCCTGCTGCACCTCGGCGCACAGGTCGGGGTCGAAGGCCAGCTCGGCCCTCGTCGCGCTCTCCTTGCGATGGATCGTCTTCCAGTGCTTGAGGCCGTCGGGATCGAGCGTCACCAGAGCCGTCACGAACGGCCGGTTGTCGCCGATCACGATGCACTGACCGATGAGCGAGTGCGCGCGCAGCCGGTCCTCCAACGGCGCAGGTGCGACATTCTTGCCGCTCGCCGTGATGATGATCTCCCGCTTGCGGCCGGTGATGGTGAGGTAGCCGTCCTGATCGAGCGCGCCGATGTCGCCCGTGGCGAACCACCTCTCCTCGTCGCCCCGAGACGGGGGCGAACCCTCGTCGAACGAGGGCCAGGAGGGAGGCGGGCCCACCGTGAAGGGCACGGCGGCACCGAGCACGGCATCCCAGTAGCCGGTGAAGACCTGGCCGCCGCGGACCAGGATCTCCCCGTCGTCGGCGATCCGGATGCCCGTGCCGGGCAGCGGCCAGCCGACGGTTCCCAGGCGGGGCTTGAGCGGTGGGGTGACGGTCGCCGCGGCAGTGGATTCCGTCAGACCGTAGCCCTCGAAGATCTCGATGCCGGCGCCCGCGTAGAAGGCGGCGAGGCGGTGGCCGAGCGGAGAACCGCCGCAGATGGCGTACTTGACCTTGCCGCCGAGGGCGGCGCGGATCCTGCGGTAGACAACGGGGTCGTACACCGCGCGGGCGGTCCGCAGAGCCATCCCCGGCCCCGGGCCGGTGCCGTGCTCCTCGGATTCGTGGGCCTCGCCCCAGCGCTGCGCGATCTTCGCCGCACGGTCGAACGAGGCCGCCCGGCCCATCGTCTCGGCCATCGCCCGAGCCGTGTTGTAGATCTTCTCCAGGACGTAGGGGACGACGAGGACGAAGGTCGGCTGGAAGGCGGCGAGGTCGGTGAGGAGAGGTTCGGTCTTGATGCTCGGGGCGTGCCCGAGTCGTACCCGGGCGCGCAGGCAGCCGATGGCGACCATCCGCCCGAAGACGTGCGAGAGCGGCAGGAAGAGGAGTGTGGCGGCGGGCTCCTTGGAGACCGACTTGAAGCAGGGGTGCAGCAGCTCGATCGCGTTGTCCACCTCGGCGAGGAAGTTGCCGTGCGTGAGGACGCAGCCCTTGGGCCGGCCCGTGGTGCCGGAGGTGTAGATGATGGTGGCGACGGAGTCGGGAGAGAGCCCGGAGCGACGAACGTGCACCTCGCTGTCGGGGACACCGCGGCCGGTCTCCTTGAGCTCGTCGATCGCCCCGGCGTCGAACTGCCACAGATGGGCGACGTGCGGGAGCTGATCGAGTGCCGCATCGATCAGCAGCGCCTCGTCGACGCCTTCGACGGCACAGCCGACGGCTCCCGTGTCCTGGATGATCCAACGGGTCTGCTCGGCCGAGGAGGTGGGGTAGATGGGCACGGTGATCAGGCCGGCGGCCCAGGCGGCGAAGTCGAGAAGCGTCCATTCGTACCGCGTAGGAGCCATGATCGCGAGACAGTCTCCCGGGCGCAGGCCGTGTGCGATCAGTCCCTTGGCCGTGGCCAGCACCTCCGCGGCGAACTCCGCCGCCGTCACGTCCTGCCATGTGCCGTCCGGCTGCTTGCGGCTCAGCACCGCATCATCCGGCGCCTGGTCGGCGTTGTCGAAGGGGATATCCGCAAGGCTGCCGTGGGTGGGCGGAGGTACGAGCGGGGGCACGGCGACCTCCCGGACCTTCCCGTCCACGACGATCTTTCTCGGCTCCACCAGCACGGGCTGCGCCTGTGCTTCCTGTACGGACACGATCGGCTCCTCTTCACTCGGCCACCGGCACGCAGTCGGGCGCGGTGACCTACGGGAAGGTACGAGGACAAGCAACATCGATAAATACGACGGAAGAGACCGAGCTGCTCAAGCAATTGACCGAATTGGCAACGGTTTCCGGTCGTTCAGCAGCGGCTTTCCATCCCGGACGCTCAGTCGGCTTCGCGCCGGACACATGGTTCGCCCGCGGAGCCCGGAGGCGCGACCCGCCCCGGGTCGCCTGAGCGGGAGCCTCACACCGGCTCCGCCCGGAGCGGAGCGGCCAGCAGCCCGACGATCCGCCGGGCCGTCGCCGCGTCCCGCGCGGCGGTGAACGGCAGCGCGCCGCCCGCCATGCGGAACGGCTCGCCGCGCGCGTCCAGCACCGTCCCACCGGCCTCGGCCACCAGCAGAATCCCCGCAGAGTGGTCCCAGGGATTGTCGAAGACATAGGAGACGGCGTCGATATCACCCCGGGCCACGTCGAGGTAGTCGCAGCCGGCCGAGCCGCTCGCACAGGCCTTCACCCCCTGTGCGGGGCCGATCCCGTAGAACCGCTCGTGCTGCTCTTCGCTGAGCGAGGCGGGTCTAGCGCTCGCCATGAGCAGCACCTCGTCGTCCGGTTGCCCGGCCGCGGTCCGCATCGGCTCTCCGTTCAGGACCGCCCCTTCGCCGCGTCGTGCGACGGCCATCAGGCCGGGCACGGGGAGGTAGGTCCACGAGGCGAGCAGCGTGCCGTGCCGGGCGAGGGACACCAACGTCGCGAACTCCGCTTGGCCGCGAACGAAGTTGGCGGTGCCGTCGATCGGGTCGACGATCCATACGGGCGCGTCGCCCCCGAGTCCGTCCAGCCGCCGCCGATCGGCGTGGACCGCCTCCTCGCCGATGACGAGAGAGCCGGGCAGCATGGCGGTCAGTGCCGTGGTGAGCCGCTCCTCGATCGCCCGGTCCGCGACCGTGACGAGATCCCGGGGGCCGGTCTTCTCCGCCACCTCGGCCGGCGACAACCTCCTGAAGCGGGAGAGCGCCTCCTCGGCGGCCACGGCCCGGATGGCCTCGTCGACTGCGGCCTCAATCCCAGAACTGAGCATGCGCCTATCCAATCGGACCACGACTCGCCCTCGTCACCGAGGCTTGATGGGCTCCCCGGCGCGAGCCGCCGGTGGTACCCGAGAGATCCCGTCGGGCCCGCTGTCGTCCCGGGACGAGGGGTGCGGGCGGACAGTGGAGCTGTCTGATTGTTCGCCACCGGCTGGTGGAGGCCGCACCGGCCGGACGGGGACTCACCGGACCTGATCGGTCCTCATCGGACCCGCGGTGCCCTGGGACTGCTCCTCGCCGGAATGTCCGGGACGCCGGTCGTCGGGCGGGCTGATCCAGCCGCAGAGAGCGCAGGCGTAGCGGTTGTCGAGCCCCTCGATCTGCGCACCGCAGGTCGGGCAGGTGGTGGTGGAGTAGCCCTGGGTGCCGCAGTCGGTCATCGCTGCGCTCCGCAGTTACCGCACAGCCAGCCGCCGCGGGGGCTCTGCTGCATCTGGCCGCCGCACTGCGGACACTGATTGCGCATCTCTGCCGGGTCGATCTTCACAGCCTCTCCTGTCGTTGTTCCCCTAGGGGAGACGAACGGCGGCGCTACGGGTTCCGGCGACAGGGGCAGGCAGCAACCTTTGGCCTGAACTGTGCTCTCCGTAACGCGATACGGATAGGGAGGCCCGAAGTACCGGCGACGGCAGGAAAAGCTGCACCAGTGTGGGCCACATCACCGGACGGCTTCCTTCCGGAGATGGCGGCAGCACCCGCGCCCAACGGCGCGGCCGCGACTCGGCGGCGTTGCCGGTCACGGCGGGCGGAAGCCGCGTGCCGACGCGCGACGAGCTTCCTGTGGCCGCGGAGTCCGAGGTGGTGAAGGGACTCGGACCGTTTGGGCGGGGAAGAGAGGTCATGACGAACGTCACGCTGACCACGTTCCTGTCACTGGATGGGGGGATGCGGCCTCTGGGCCCCAACGAGGATCCCAGCGGCGGGTTTGAGCAAGGCGGCTGGCTGGTCCTCTTCGTGGGGGGATGAGGACACGGGGCGGTTTGTGACCGATTGGCTCGCCGCCGCAGACGCGTATCTGCTGGGCCGCAGAACTTATCAGATTTTTGCTGCGCACTGGCCACGCGTGATGGACGAGGGCGATCTGGTGCCGTCGCAGCTGAACAGCCTGGCCACGTATGTGGTGTCCACCACCCTGAACAGGGTGGATGGGAGCAATTCGGCGCCGATCACCGGTGATATTGCGAAAGAGGTTGCGGAACTTAAGCGGCAGCGGCCCGCAGGGAACTGCTCGTCCACGCCTCCCGTGGGGCGCCCGGCCACCGCGGCCGGCGCCGCGCCAGAGTCCTGCGCCCCGTGCGTCCATGAGGCATACGGGCGGGGCCGTTGCGACGTTCAGTCCTCGAGGAGGATCACCTCGAGCACGCGCGGGCCATGCACGCCCTCGACCCGGTCCAGTTCGATGTCACTCGTCGCCGACGGCCCGCTGATCCAGGTCAGCGGCCGGGCGGGGTCGAGTCGCTCCAATGCCTCTGCCACCGAGTCCACGACCTGCTCCGGGACCCTCACAACACAGATGTGGTGGTCGGGCACGAGCGTGATCCTGCGGCGGCCCTGACCGAGACCGGCGTCGAGCACCACGGTGCCCGTCTCGGCGATGGCGACCGCGCAGCCCGTCACGACGCTGTCCACCGCGTCGAGTTCTCCGGCGGTCGACTCCGCTGCGTCCGGTACGAGTTCGACGCCCGCCGCCACCGCCCCGGCGAGCCAGTCCTCCGGCAGTCCTTCGGGCACCACGGCCGTATGGGCCGTACGGGTGCCGAGCAGCCGGGTGATGAGCCCCGGCAGCTCGCTGCCGGAACACCGGTGCACGAGGGCGCGGTAGTCGGCCAGGTTCTCGGCGAGCAGGTCCACGGTCACAGCGGGGGTCCGCTCGCCGTGGATCCGCAGATAGTCGCGGGGGACGGGCACATCCTCCGGCCGTTCCCCGTCCGGCACGTCGACCAGCGCCCGGCGCACGCGTCCCAGTACGTGCTCCCTGCTGCTCATGTTCGCCGCCCCTCGCCGCGGGTTCGCCGCCACCAGTGCCGGAACGACTCGGCGGGCACCTCCGGCAGGTCCCGCGTATCCGTCCAGGCCCGTCCGGGGACCGGCAACCGCTTCGGATGAACCCGGCGGGTCCGGGACATGATGCGATGCCCCGCACTCAGGGCGCCGGGGTGGTCGAGCGTCCAGCGGGCGGCTCGCATCGCCGCTCGCTCGGCCGCGTGCCCCTTCGCCGGCTTGATGGTGACCTTGGCGCCGCGCCGGGTCACCTCGCCGCCCTCCACGACTCGTTCCCGCAGGTGCACCAGCACCTCCGGGATGTCGATGGCGACCGGGCACACCTCGTAGCAGGCACCGCACAGCGACGAGGCGTACGGCAGCGAGGCGTCCACCTCGCTCGCCGTCCCTCGCAGTTGGGGCGTCAGGATGGCACCGATCGGGCCCGGATACGGGGACCCATACGCATGCCCGCCCGCCCGCTCGTACACCGGGCACACATTCAGGCACGCCGAGCAGCGGATGCACCGCAGCGCCTGCCGGCCCACCGTGTCGGCGAGCGTGTCGGTGCGGCCGTTGTCGAGCAGGACGAGGTGAAAAGCCCGCGGACCGTCGCCGTCCGCGGTCCCCGTCCACATCGAGGTGTACGGGTTCATCCGCTCCGCCGTGGAGGAGCGGGGGAGCAGCTGCAGAAAGACCTCGAGATCCTGCCAGGTGGGCACCACCTTCTCGATGCCGACGACCGAGATCAGGGTCTCCGGGAGGGTGAGGCACATCCGGCCGTTTCCCTCGGACTCCACGACGACCAGGGTGCCGGTCTCGGCCACGATGAAGTTCGCTCCGGAGACCCCGACTTTCGCCCGGAGGAACTTCTCGCGCAGGTGCAGCCGGGCGGCCTCGGCCAGCTCGGCGGGTGCATCGGTGAGGCCCTCGGGCGCCGGCCGCCCCCAGTCCGACATCTTGTCGCGGAAGATGTCGCGGATCTCGGAGCGGTTGCGGTGGATCGCGGGCACCAGGATGTGCGACGGCAGATCGTCGCCCAGCTGCACGATGAGCTCGGCGAGATCGGTCTCACAGGCCGTGATCCCGGCCTCGGCGAGGGCCTCGTTGAGGCCGATCTCCTGGGTGGCCATGGACTTGACCTTGACGACCTCCGTCTGGCCGGTGTCCCGTACGAGTTCCGTGACGATCCGGTTGGCCTCGGCCGCGTCGGCAGCCCAGTGCACCTGGCCCCCGGCCGCGGTCACCGCCGCCTCCGCCTGCTCCAGGTAGTGGTCGAGGTGGCGCAGCGTACGGTTCTTGATCGCGGCCCCGGCGGCGCGCAGCCGCGCCCAGTCCTCGAGTTCGGCGACGGCCCTGGCCCGCTTGGTGCGGATGGTGTGGGTGGCGTGGCGCAGGTTGGCCCGCAGCCGGGTGTCCTGCGTGGACCGCGCCGCGGCCTGCGGGAAGGCGGGCATGCCCAGGTAGGTACTGCTCACAGCACGTCCCCCTCCGTGCTCGCGAGGATCTCGGCGATATGGACGGGGCGCACCGGGGAGCCCAGCCGGGCGAGCGTACCGCCGATGTGCAGTCGGCAGGAGTTGTCGACCGTGCAGACGGCCTCGGCCCCGGTGGCGGCGATGTTGCGCGCCTTGTCCGCGCCCATTGCGGCCGACACGGCGGCGTTCTTCACGGCGAAGGTGCCGCCGAAGCCGCAGCATTCCTCGGCGTCCGGCAGCTCGCGCAGTTCGAGACCCTTGACGTGCTCCAGCAGCCGGCGCGGACGGCTTCCCAGGCCCAGCATCCGCAGCCCGTGGCAGGTGGGGTGATAGGTGACGGTGTGCGGGTAGTACGCCCCGACGTCCGTCACCCGCAGCACGTCCACCAGAAACTCGGTCAGCTCGTAGGTCTTCGGCACGACATCGGCGCCCGCCTCGGCGAGCGAGCCGCCCCGCCCCTCGGCGGCCGCCTTGGCGCCGATCCGCGGGTAGTTGTCGCGCACCATCGCCGCACACGAACCGGACGGGGTCACGACGTAGTCGTGGTCGCGGAAGGCGGCGGCGTAGCGGCGCAGCAGCGGCTCGGCCTCGCGCCGGTAGCCGGTGTTGAACTGCGGCTGCCCGCAGCAGGTCTGGGCGGCCGGGAAGTCCACCTCCACCCCGAGCCGCTCCAGCAGCATGACGACGGCCTGTCCCGTGCGCGGATAGAGCATGTCGTTGACACAGGTGACGAAGAGCGCTACCCGCACGGCTGCTCCCTCCGGGCCCTGCGGCGGCTCGTACGCGCCGCCCCCCGATCGCATGCCAGATGATCGACCATGGGCTCATGGTGCCGCAGCACCTGGGCATTCCGCAGCAGCATGCGAGGGCCGGGCAGGCCGGGGCGCGGCGACCGCGTCGTCGGGGTAGGCATGCAGGAGCGACGGCGTCCGGGAGCCCCCGGGCTCTCGGTTTCGTCCCGCTGCTTCAGTGTGTCCGCACACGAGCCCGAGGGCGCGTGGCGACACCCGTCGTCTCACGGTGCGAGGAGACCTGTCCATGGCCCTGTTCGACCTTCCGCTCGATGCGCTGCGCGGCTATCGGCCCCGGCTCTGCGAGCCGGACGACTTCGACACGTTCTGGGAGAAGACGCTCATCGAGGCCCGCGGCCACGAGCTGAACGCACGGTTCGAGCCCGTCCGTACCCCGCTCACGGCAGTGGAGGTGTACGACGTCACCTTCGCCGGCTTCGGCGGCCACCCCATCAAGGGCTGGTTCCTCCACCCGGCGGGCGCCCGCGAACCGCTGCCGCTCGTCGTCGAGTACCTCGGCTACGGCGGCGGCCGGGGTCTGCCGCACACCCATCTCCTCTGGCCGTCCGCTGGCTTCGCCCACTTCGTGATGGACACCCGGGGCCAGGGCAGTGGCTGGGGAGGCGGTGACACCGACGATCCGGTCGGCGGCGGGCCGGCCTACCCCGGATTCATGACCCGGGGGATCGAGGACCCGCGCGCCTACTACTACCGCCGGGTCTTCACGGACGCCGTACGGGCGGTCGAGGCGGCACGCTCCCACCCGCTCGCGGACGCGACCCGTACGGCGGCCGTGGGAGCCAGCCAGGGCGGGGGCATCACCCTGGCGGTGGGCGCGCTCGTGCCGGACCTGGCCGCGATCGCCCCCGATGTGCCCTTCCTCTGTCACTTCGAACGCGGGGCGACGCTCACGGACAGTCACCCGTACCGGGAGATCGGCAGTTTTCTCAAGACGCACCGCGGCCGTCAGGGGCAGGTCTTCCGTACGCTCTCCTACTTCGACGGAGTCCACTTCGCTGCGAGGGGCCGGGCGCCTGCGCTCTTCTCCACTGCCTTGGAGGACCAGACCTGCCCGCCTTCGACGGTGTTCGCCGCCTTCAACGCCTACGCGGGCGAGGAGAAGCACATCGAGGTCTACGCATTCAACGGGCATGAAGGCGGCGGGTCGTGCCAGGAGGAGGCACAACTGCGTTGGCTGCCCGAACGGTTGGCGAGGCGCTGACGCGGGTGCGGAGACTCCGCGTGGATCACCTGGTCCAGGGGCACGGGTAGCCGTGAGAAGACGTCGGGCTCCACCCTTCGAGGGGTGGAGCCCGACGATGTCGTTCTCATACCGCCTTATGCCGCACCGCGACTTCCCGCGGATGCCATGCCGAGCCAAGTGTGCGGGTTCCCCTCCCAGCACCAGCCGAGCTTCGGGGCGTTCTGGCTGATCCAGATCGCGGGGACCCGGCGGTCGCCGCACCGGGAGCCGCCCAGGGAGAAGCACTTGTTCTTGGCCAGCGCCGCCGGACAGTGGGTCACGAAGGCGATGCCCTCCTCGATGGTGAGCACGGTCCGCTGCCGCTCCGCGATGGCCGCCATCGCCTCCCGCGGGACCGCGCCGCAGAACTCTTCGCCGCGGTCGACGTCGAACAGTAGGTAGGCACGCTCGTCCGGAAGCTGGACCGGCTCGGCGGGGACGAACCGTTCGAGGGCGCCGGGCTCGAAGGAGCGGTCGACGAAGCCGGGTTTGGTCTTGCCGTGCAGGGTCGTGAGCGGCATCGTGCGCTCGATCGGCACCAGCGCCCTGGTGATGACCAGCAGGAACGGTGCGTGCCCCGCTTCCGGCGGCTGTGCGGATGCGCTGTGGGCGACGGCCACGTCGCGGAGCGGCGAGAGGGATCGGGCGAACGAGTCCGGACTGAGGTCCGCCAGTGCCGCGTAGTCCCGGTCCAGGAGGTTCTGCACCTGGCGGTCGAACTCGGCAACCGCGTCGAACGTCGTCCGTGGCTGCTGCTGAGGCTGAGAGTGGGCGGGCATCTGCGTATCCCCCTGGCTCGGAAGGTCGAGAAAACTTACTACGCGCCTAGCTTTACCTCCGGTGTATGAAGTTGGTCAAGGGAATATTATGTCGAAGGTAAGATTCGTGGTGTCTCGAGGAGGGTGAACATGAGCGCGGACACAGTCGGCCTGCGGGAGTTGAAGAAGCAGGAGACCCGACAGTTGATCTCGGACGAGGCGACGCGACTGTTCATCGAGCGGGGCTTCGAGCAGACGACCGTCGCCGAGATCGCGGCCGCGGCCAGGGTCGCCAAGAAGACGGTCACGAACTACTTCCCCCGCAAGGAAGACCTCGCCCTCGACCGGCACGCGGAGTTCGTGGCCGGCCTGGCCCGCACCGTCTCGCACCGTGCCGTAGGTCAGTCGGCGTTGGCCGCGCTGCGCCAGGCCTTCCTCACGGCGGTGGAGCAGCACGATCCGGTCATCGGCTTCTCCGGAATCGAGTTCGCCCGGATGATCGTCGAGAGCCCCACGCTCGTCGGTCGGCTGCGCGACCTCCACGAGCAGCGTGAGGACGCCCTCGCCGCCGTCCTGGCGGCCGAAACCGGCGCCGCTCCGGACGATGTGACGCCCCGTGCGGTGGCGGCGCAACTCGCCGGTGCCCACCGCGTGCTGTTCCGCCAGCTGCTGCAGCTCGCCCTCGACGGCCAGGACGACCAGCGGATCGCCGAGACCGTCACGCACTCGGCGCGCCGCGTCTTCGACCTGCTGGAGCCGGCCCTCAGCGACTACGCCGTACGAGGCGCGGCAGACGCACCGTAAGAGCTGCCCATTCCTCGCTCCGTGAGCGATGAGTTCCGCCCGCTGCCCGGGTCTGCATGAGTGGAGGTGCTCGCAGGGGCGGGTGCCGGACCGGGCGTGCAGGGTGACCCTTGTGGTGAGACTGCGCGGCGAGAGGGAGGTACGGAATGACGGTCATGGTGGATCTTGAGGGGCCGGCCCGGCAGGTGGCGCTGCTCGTGGACGGCGTGGGTGACGATCAGCTCTCGGCGCCGACACCCTGCGAGTCCTACGCGGTACGGGACATCCTGCAGCATCTGGACGGCCTGACGGCGGCCTTCCGCGACGCCGCCACGAAGACCTTGGGGCCGACGACACAGACCGATCCGAGCCAGCCTGCCCCTCCGCTGGCCTCCGACTGGCGCAGCCGCATCCCCCGCCAGCTGGAGGAACTGGTCGCGGCGTGGCGCAGCCCCGAGGCGTGGGAGGGGATGACCCAGGCCGGTGACGTCACTCTGCCGGCCGCTGATGCCGGCCGGATCGCGCTGAACGAAATCATTCTGCACGGCTGGGATCTCGCTCGCGCCACCGGGCAGGAGTTCACCTGCGACAGCGCGAGCCTCGAGGTCTCAATCGCGCTGCTGTCCCAGTCGACGGACCCCGCGGACCGGCAGGGCACGTTCGGGCCCGTCGTCGAGGTCGCGCCGGATGCCCCACTGCTGGACCGCGCCGTCGGTCTCAGCGGCCGTCGGCCCGACTGGAAGGCGGGCTGACCCGCCGCTGCGCCGCACATGGGGTGGACCGCGCCGGGAGCCCGGGCCGATGCCCGGGCACCACCGGTGTCACGGCTTTCGCCCCACCGCGCCGAACTGCGCGACCTCGGCGGGCTCCTCTCCGGGCTTGGCATCGATCCGCCACCGCGAGCACGAGACGATGCCCGGTTCGAGGAGGTCCAGCGTGTCGAAGAACTGAGCGAACTCGTCCCTGGTGCGGGCAACGATCGGGGGTGTCGCGTGATCGTTCCAGAAGCGCATGGCGGCGGCGTTCCCCTCGCCACCGAGCTCCAGAGTCGGGTGGGTCACGGCCAGGAAGCTGCCGGAAGGAACCGCGTCCAGCAGCTGCCGTACGATCGCCCCGGCCTGGCCGGTGTCGACGATGAAGTTCAGGATGCCCAGCATCATGATCGCCACGGGCTGCTCGAAGTCGAGCGTCCGCGCGGCGGCGCGGAGGATGGTGTGGGGGTCGTGTGCGTCCGCGTCGACGTAGTCGGTGACGCCCTCGGGCGAGCTGGTGAGCAGAGCGCGGGCATGCGCCAACACGATGGGATCGTTGTCGACATAGACGATCCGCGATTCCGGCGCGACCCGCTGCGCGACTTCATGGGTGTTGTCCACGGTCGGCAGACCCGTACCGATGTCCAGGAACTGCCGGATCCCCGCCTCACCGGCCAGAAACCGTACGGCACGGCCCAGGAACTCCCGGTCGGCGCGGGCCACTTGGCCGATTGCGGGGTACATCGAGGTCACGCGGTCGCCGACCTCGCGGTCCACGAGGTAGTTGTTCTTGCCGCCCAGCCAGTAGTTCCAGACCCGGGCGTTGTGTGCGACCCCCCTGCTGGTCCCCGCCGACTCCCCGTGCGCACCACTCCCGCTCACGTCTTCCCCTCCTGTCCGTGCCCGGCCGGTCGATACCGCGCCACGTGCAGTCGCCCATCATGCCGGACCATCCCGCTCGACGGCGGCGAAGTCCTCAGGTCCGCGACCGGCGTTGAACGTATGCGGCATTCGGCCCCCGGCGCGGGCGGTTGACGGGAAGCGTGCTACCTGACGATCCGTAGGATGCGGCCCCCGTTCGCTCCCGGGTCCGCCGGGTCATCGCCCGCGGTGTGGTCCAGCTGCGTGGTGCGGGCCGCTGCGCCGATGCGCTCGTCGGGGCCCGAGCCGCCGATGTGGCCGGAGTCGGCGGGCTCGTCGGCGTCGGAGGGGGCAGGCTTCCGGCCCCGCAGGGCGGCCAGAGCCTGCTCCAAAGACTCGCCTGTCACCTGCATCCGTATCCGGGCCAGCCGTTCCACTTCGTTACGCGCCACAAGCAGAGCGTAGCCTCCTCGGGACACCGGCCGACTGACGAACCGTCGAATCCCCGCCGCATGAGCGTCGCGGACCTGCGCCGGGGTGGCGGTGGCCCGCCAGGGTCACCGCCCCGGTCTGTCAGGGCGTCAGCAGATCGCCGTTCTCCGACTGGTCGGCGGTGTCACCACCGAGCGGCCCGCCCCGGCCGGTCCCGGGAAGGGACGGCTTGGGGATCCCGGGCAGCACGTCGTCGGTGTCGGGGATGACGGAATCCGGTTCGTCGGCCTCAGGTTCCTCGTTCGGTCGACTGTGGCTCGGTGAGGGCCGGGCCGACGGCGAGGTGCCGGCCGACGGGGTGGGGCGGCTCGATCGCTCCGGTTCCGCCGACGAGGACGGCTTGGGCCGGGCGGTGGGGCGGGAGGAGCGCGGCTCGCGAGAGCCGGAGGAGGTGTGGTCGGGCACCTCGACGTGGCCGTCCCGGAAGTAGGCGAACCAGGCCTTGACGGTGCGCAGGTACTGCTCGGAGTGGTTGTAACCGAGGATGGCGCGGTCGAGGTCGTACGGGTCGGAGAGATCGCGACCGCCGGCGCACAGGTAGCGGCCCGCGGCGAGGGCCGCGTCGTAGATGTTGTGCGGGTCCTCCTCGCCGTCGCCGTTGCCGTCGGCGCCCCACGTGGCCCACGTCGAGGGGATGAACTGCATGGGTCCCACCGCCCGGTCGTAGGCGGTGTCGTCGTCGTAGGCGCCGTTGTCGGTGTCGGATATCGACGCGAATCCGTTCCCGTTCAACTGCGGTCCGAGGATGGGCGCCAGTGTCGTACCGTCGGCGTCCACCCGCCCTCCGCGCGCCTGGCCGGATTCCACCTGGCCTATCGCGGCGAGCAGCTCCCAGGACAGGTTGCAGCCCGGGTTGCTCCTGCCCAGCTCCTCCTCCGCCTTTCGGTAAGCGGCAAGGACAGTGGAGGGGATGGCTCCCGCACCCGTCGTGACCCGTACGGACGGCGCGCGATCCGAGGGCGTACCAGGCCGGCCCCGCTTCCCCAGCGGAGGGAGGTCCGTGTAGTAGGAGGTGTCACCGGAAATGCTCGGTCCCGTCGCCGGGATGTCCTGCTCGGCGCGATCGGATGCCCGCGACAACACCCCCGGGGCTTGCGAGGCGGTCAATGCCGCCATGGCCACTGCCGCGACCGCGGTCCCCGTAACGCCCCTGCGCATCCGCTGATTGACCCGTCTCGCCATGCGCGAGACACCTCCCCTTTGTGGTCTTCTCCACACCGTCCCCAAGGGCGCAGAGTCTGTCACTGCTTTACGCGGAGAAAGGTGCTGTCCGTCGCGCGGAGGGGATCACTTTTCGGTCACGAAAACACCCACGCGCACGGCGGAGGCTGGTCGCTGCCGGACCCGCGCCGTGCCGCATCGTGGTCCAAGGGCGCGATCGTGATGCCGCACCGCGGCACCGTAGTAACGGAGAGTGGCCAGAGCTAAGGGGGCGGAATGCCGCGGCCGCGTTGCCGGTCGGCGATGATGGGAACAAGGCGGATTCCACCGCGCCCAAAGGAGGTAGGCGGGTGGGCCAGGACACACCCGGCCGCCGTCGCGACCCGAACGCTCCGACGCACGCTGCCGGACCCCTCTCGGCGGACGGTGTCAGCGACACCCTGCAGCATGCACTGGGCGGCAGCGCGGCGGGGATCGCGATCGTCGACCCGCACCTGCGGTACCGCTACGTCAACGCCGCCTTCGCCGAGATGACCGGCATGGCGGCCGCGGACCTGCTGGGCCGGTCCGTCACAGATCCGGTCGCAGACCTGGGCAGCCATGCGGGCGTCCTGCGCCAGGTGCTGCACGACGGGGAGCCCCGCGAAGCTACCGCCGCTGTTCGTCCGGCAGGCTCCCGACAGGGACGTCACTGGTGGTACGGCACCTTCCATCGGCTCGAGGCGCACGGCGAGATGATCGGCCTGGTCGGGATCCTGCTCGACGTGACCACCGCACACCAGCGGCAGCGGGACCTGGAACGCGCCCGTGCCGGTCTCGTCCTCCTCGAAGAAGCCACCGCCCGGATCGGTACCACCCTGGACCCGGACGTCACCTGCGCCGAGCTGGCCGACTTCCTCGTACCCTCGCTGGCCGACCTGGCCACCGTCGAAGTCTTCCCCGCCGACATCCCGGTGGGCGCCCGACTGAAGACGCCAGGACCGCTGCGACTGCGCCGCGCCGGACGGGCCTGCGAACCCGCGCTCGGCTTGCACCTGCACGATGCCGGCGCGCAGGGCGCGGACGTGGAGTACCCAGAGGGTTCCCCCGTCTCCGTCTGCCTGCACACCGCCCAGCCCGTCCTGCGGAACGAGCTCTCCGAAGCGGAAGCGATCGCTGCGATGCCGGGCACCGGGCGCATCGAGGCGGACCGTGGTGCGCGCATCCACTCGACGCTCGTGGTGCCGCTGGTCGCCCGGTCCCACCTCCTCGGTGCCGCGATGCTGGCACGTGCGGGCGACCGCCGCGGATTCACCGACGACGACGCGCGGACGATTCAGGGCGTGGCCCAGCGTGCCGCCATCGGCATCGACAACGCCCGCCGGTACAGCCGGTCGGAAGACATCGCCCTCGAGTTGCAGCGCGCGCTGCTCGCCGAACCCGGTATGCCTCACCCCAACATCGACGTGGCCTGCCGGTATCTCCCCTCCGGCAGCAGCGCACTGGTCGGCGGCGACGGTACGAGACCGTACGGCTGCACTACGGGCGCAGCCTGTTGGTGATGGGCGACGTCATGGGACACGGGGTGGAAGCCGCGGTCGACATGAGCAACTACCGCTCGATGCTGCATTACGTCGCCGCAACCGATCTGCCGCCTCACCGCATTCTGCGTCAGCTGGACGACACCATCGCCCAGAGCGAGTCCAGCCGGCCCGCGACCTGCCTGCTCGCGCTGGCCGACCCCGCCCGCGGCATCTGCTCCTACTCCAGCGCAGGGCACCTGCCACCCGCGCTGATCGACCGGGACGGTCTGGTCGACGTCCTTCCCGTGCCCACCGGCCCGCCGTTGGGCACCGGCTTCGGCGGCTACGAGCGGGTCACCCGCGAGCTGTTGCCCGACCAGGTGCTGCTGCTCTACACCGACGGCCTGGTGGAACGGCGCGGCGAGGACATCGACGCATCACTGGCACGCCTGGCCCACCTGCGGCTCCCGGTGAGAACCGATCTCGAGAAGTTGGTCGACGACGTGCTGCGCAGGCTGGGCACCCAGGCGGCGGAGGACGATGTCGCGGTCGTCGCGGCCAGAGTCCGACCGCGGCACACGGTCAGGCCTCACCCTTGATCCAGGGGTGTGCACGGGCGAGCCGCGGCGCACGCACCGAGTACGTTGCCGGCAGCTGACAGACGGATCAGCGCGCGTCAGCGTTCAAAGGAGCGGCCGGGTGTCGCCGAGGCGGGCGGCGCCCATACCGGTCTCGAGGGTGTTCCTGCCGAGCGGGGCCTGGCAGTACGGGCACAGCTCGTGCCGGCCTTGGACGGTGATCACGGTGCCCCAGCCGCGGCACTCGTGGCAGTCGCGGGCCAGGACGATGTTCGCGCGGGGGGCCGGGGTGGGAGCGTCGGGGTGGGCTCCGTGGGCCATGCGGTGGTGCTCCTTGGCTGTCGTTACGGTAGGAATATTATGACAAGACACGTATAGATATGCAAACGAAGGCCTGGTACCTGGCGGCATGGCGTCGGCAAGGGTCCGGATCCCGATCGGTGCATCCATCGGCGAGGTGTCGGCGGGAGTATCGGGGCGCTGTGTTGGGGGCGGTCGCGCCGGGGAGTGGATGGGGCTCATGCGGCCCGCTCGTCAAGCCCCGGGGCCGGACCGGCGGCGGGGGCCTGCTCCCGCGCACCGGCGGGGTGACGTCGGCGGACTCGCTGTGGCGGTCACCGTCGGCGCTGGGGGAGCAGGCCTTCACGTCGGAACTCACCGGCGGCGGTCGACCGGAGTGCGAGGAGATCTCACTCGGTTGTCAGAACGTCGCCCTGATGGATCCGTCTCGCCCATCAGTCCTGGAACACCAGACGGCGTTCCACGCCGGCCAGTTCGGCGAGGCGGCTGCTGAAGTTGCGCTCGACCTCCGCCTTTTCAGCGGCGTTGGGGTAGGGGTTGGTGCATGAGGTGCCGGCGGAGGAGCCGGACATCAGGCTCGAGCAGGGCCCGGGCTTCCTGTCGGGCAGGCCCAGGATGTGGCCGAGTTCGTGCGCGGCGATGCGTACCGCGTTGTGCCCCTGGTCGGTGGCCTGGCGGCCCATGTAGACCGTGCCGTTGCCGAGGCTCGTCACGGCGGCACGGGGCCAGCCGTTGTCCGCGATGATCCGGACGTTCGCCTTCTGCCCCTGTTCGACCGGCCTCAGCTCGACATTGGCGACGCTGTCGTTCCAGACTGTCACCCC
Source organism: Streptomyces sp. KR80 (assembly GCF_052245555.1). NCBI lineage: Bacteria > Bacillati > Actinomycetota > Actinomycetes > Kitasatosporales > Streptomycetaceae > Streptomyces > Streptomyces sp. KR80. The sequence goes on along the minus strand of NZ_JBQQCD010000012.1, from coordinate 47,894 downwards.
TTGCTTCACGGCGTCGGTGAACTCGGCGGCCGCTCCGTCGTCGTAGGTCAGAATGGTCGGGGCCGCGGTACGTTCCGTCGCGGCGGCAGGAGCGGTGGCGGCCGACGCCTGGCCGCCCGACAGGACGAGCGTCGTCAACAGTGCCGCGAGTATCGCGCGTACGATTTTGCGGACTAGCACGATCAGCCTCCCTTGTGGGGGTCGAGAAGCATGGTGTGAGCATGACAATACGCTCCCCACGCAAGCCGACTCCAACCCGATCACCGCACCCATCCGGCTAACGGCTGTCCCCTGGCCGCCGAATGACGCCGGCGCGGCGAGTGGTGCCATCCCGAGAGGGAATTCGTCCGGGTCACCCGTGCTGCGCAGCCGGTGTACCGGAGTGACAGTGGAACAGGTAAGGGCGGATCACCATGCAGGGAATCGCCGACGGTGACATGCCGTGAGGAGCCCGTGCGTGGTCCTGTGGCGGGTGCGGCCGGCGATCAGGCGGGCAGGGCATCCGCTGATGCGAGGCGCCGTTACCGCGTTCCCATGACTTGGACGGAAGTGCAGGTGATGAGAGACCACCCCGGCGGTTCTTCGCCCGAGGACCTGGTGTGGGCGGCCCGCGCCGCAGGTGTGACGGATGACCGCGTGGCGGAAGCCATCCGCCGCACCCCGCGGGCCGACTTCGTCCCCCGTGCCCGCCTGGCATCCGCGTATACGGACGTGCCCATCCCCATCGCTCACGGTCAGGTGACCACGCAGCCTTCGCTCATCGCGATGATGATCAACGCTCTCGAGCTCACCGGGACCGAGCGTGTCCTGGAAGTGGGCACCGGCTACGGCTTCCAGACCGCGTTGCTGGCGCACCTGACCGCCTACGTCGTCAGCATCGAGCGCTGGCCCGACATGGTGGAGGAGGCCCGCCGCGGCCTCGCCAAGCACGGCCTGGAGAATGTCGAGATCGTCGTCGGTGACGGGACCCACGGCGTGCCCGCCCGCGCTCCGTACGACGCCGTCGTGGTCTCCGCGGCCTTCCCGGAGGTGCCGCCGCCGCTCGTCGAGCAACTCCGGGTCGGCGGGCGCATCGTCCAGCCCATCGGGCCGGGCGGGCAGGAGCAGGTCGAACTGTACGAGCGGCGAGTCCACGGCCTCGTACACCGCAGGAGCGTCGTGTCGGCCCGCTTCGTCCGCCTCTTCGGCGACCACGGCTATCCCCCCACGGACGAAGCCACTGACACCTGAGGGCACCCCTCCGTGCGGGGCGCCCGGACGGCGTACCCATGAGAACTGCGGGGCGCCCATGCCGGAGCGCCGAGTTCACCGGGATCTCCGGAGGATGCTCCGGCCTTCACAACGCCTAACAGAATGACGCTGGTTGGTGCTGGTGGCCCTGTCTGACGGCCGGGTTGAGCGTTGTCCGGCTCGTGGGGGCTTCACCGTGGAGATTCCGGTACCCGGGCCGCAAACCCGCTGCCGGACCGGAAGGTGCTGTGCGGGATCCTGTACGTGCTGTACACCAGGATCCAGTGGGAGTTCCTGCCCAAGGAGCCGGGCTTCGGCTCGGGCATGACGTGCTGGCGGCGGCTGCGCGACTGGAACGAGGCCGGGGTGTGGCAGCGGCTGCACGAGGTACTCCTGGCGGAGCTGAACGCGGCAGCGAAGCTCGACTGGTCCGGCTGTGTCATCGACTCCAGCCAGGTCAGGGCTCTAAAGGGGGATCCACACGGGCCCGTCGCCGGTCGACCGGGCCCGGGTCGGCTCCAAACACCACCTGATCACCGACGGCCGCGGCACTCCGCTCGCGGTGATCCTCACCGGAGCCAACCGCAACGACGTCACCCAGCTCCTTCCCTTGCTCGATGCCATCCCGCCGGTACGGGGGCGCGTCGGGCACCCCCGCCGCAAACCGGACTCGGTCTTCGCCGACCGCGGCTACGACCACGACATCTACCGAGATCGCCTGCGCGAACGACGGATCGTGCCCGCCATCGGCCGACGCGGCACCCGGCACGGCACCTACGGATGGGTGGTCGAGCGCACCTTCGCCTGGCTCCACGGCTTCAAACGCCTCCGCATCCGCTGGGAGAGACGAGCCGACATCCACGAAGCATTTCTCCGCCTCGCCTGTTGCCTCATCACCCTCCGACAGATCAACTCATTCTGTTGGCGGCTGTTAACCGTTTCGGGTTCGATCGGGACTCCGACCGAACCCGAAACGGTTCAACACCAGCGAACCGGCTGTCTTTTCACGATGTGTTCTGCTGGTGACCTGGTGGCGGTGAGTTCTGCGGACATCCCGGTTTTCACGGTTCGACGATTGGCTCCACGTCGATGATGACGGCCCCGTGGTCGCCGGCGTTACCGTCCTCGCCGCTTCCCCCGGAACCACCAGCAGACCCGGCAGAGCCGGGGCCGGCACCGCCGAAAAGCCCGCCCGGGCCGCCGGCGCCACCACTGCCGCCGGAGCCGCCGGAGCCGCCGTCGCCACCACTGCCGCCGGCGCCGAAGGCGTCGCCGTCGACGATGATGGCGGCGCCACCGCCCCCGCCGGAGCCACCACTGCCGCCGGCGCCACCGCCCCCGCCGGACCCGCCCGTACCGCTCTGTTGGCTTGCCCCCGCATTTCCGGTCGTACCGGAGCCGCCTCCGCCACCGGCGCTACCGTTGTCGCCACCAATTGTGCCGGTGAGGAGGCCCACACAGACGACTGATTCCCGGCCACCGGCACCGCCGGCACCGCCGGTACCGCCAGCACCGCCACCGCCGCCAGCACCGCCGGCGCCGCCGCCGATTAGGCCGGAACGGCCGCCGCTGCCGCCCCTGCCACCTGCCCCGCCGGTCGCGGACCCGGAACCGGCGCTGCCGCCTTGGGCAGAGGCCAAGTCAACCAAGGCGAGGCGCACCTCGCTGTCCCCACCATCGTCACCGAGGCCGCCTTGGCTGCCTCCGGTGCCGGAACTGCCGCTAGCTCCGGGGGAGGAGATCCCGCCGCCGGCGCCGCCGGCGCCCCCGCCCCCGCCGGTCCCGTTGCTGCCGGCATCCCCTCCTGCCCCCACCACGACGGTCAATCTTGTGCCGGGGCGAGCCGGCACATCGGTACATTCCACGAAGCCGCCGGAGCCGCCGCCACCGCCGCCGGCGCCGCCGCCCCCGCCGCCGCCTCCGCCCCCTCCTCCGCCGCCCACCGTTGTAACGGCGCTGCCGCCTCCTCCGCCTCCGCCTCCTCCGCCGCCGCCTCCACCGGCGCCACCGCCCCCGCCGGCCCCGGCGCCCCAGAGGCGGATGGTCAGAAGTACCAGGGGGTTCTCATCGGGGTCGCCGGGAACCGTGAAGGTGTGTTGGCCAGGGTCCGTGAACTCCTCCTGCTGCGTCGTCTGCGCAGCAGCGCTGTCAGCGACCACCATCGGTGGGAGCAGTCCGCCAACCAGCGCTGCCACCCCTACGCCGATCCGCATTCCCAGACCAGCGCGCTTCTGCACACCCGGCATTGCCGCCCTTGCCCCAGTTTTCGGCCAAATCTGGCTTGCCGCTGAAGGGTTATTCGAATCCCGCACCACGATGCGCCTCCTCGATGAGTACGCTTTTCATATGAAAGCGAACGTGACTGGCGTCGGTAGCTTTCTGAAAAAGCGGCCAAAGCGATTGTCTGCAAGGCAGAACGTGGCGCCAATGCCGCGAGGGGGGCGGGAAGGAGCGGAGCAGGGACTGCGGTTTAGGCAATGGCAAATGAATGGTGCCACTGAGGTGGCTGGGGTACTGACGGGCACCTCCGCCGAAGCCGACGGCACCTGGCGCCACCACGCTTCCGGCGATCACACGGTGACTGCAAAGCTTCACGCGTCGAGGAATACGCGGCAGTTGATTACATAAGCTCGCCCGCCGCGGCACCCGGCACGCCTCCGGCCTGGGACCCACCCCACGCCCGCCGCCCTCGACACGGACACGGATACGACCCGATACGCATCTTCACCTGAGGAGTGGGGCTTTCTTGACGACGACCAGGACCCTGGACAAGTCCCATCGTCAGAGGCACTCCGCACCTTTTTGATCAAACTTCGGACGGACCCGTTCATGAAAAGCGCGAGGTTAGTCATTCCGAACGGCCGTTGTGGCGGACATACCGGCTACCGGCAGCCGGCTCCGGTTGCTGGGCATCAGCCGGGCAGCGGCTGCTCGGCCCAGATGGTCTTGCCCCGTTCGCCGTAGCGGGTCCCCCAGCTCTGCGCCAGCTGGGTGATGAGGTACAGGCCACGTCCGCCTTCGTCCGTGTCCTGCGCCCGCCTCACGTGAGGAGAGGTACTGCTCCCGTCCGACACCTCGCAGATCAGGTTGCGATCACGAATCAACCGCAGAGTGATCGGTTCCTCTCCGTAGCGGATCGCGTTGGTCACCAGCTCGCTGACGATCAGCTCGGTGGTGAACGACTCCTCTTCCAGCCCCCACCGCGCCATTTGCTGCAGTGTCAGGTCTCTCGCCCACCCGACCAGTTCGTCTTCCGCCTCGATGCGCCAGGTGACGTGCCGGTCCCGGGCCAGGCCGTTCATACGGGCCACCAGGACGGCCACATCGTCCTGAGGGTGCGGCGGCAACAGGCGGCGGACCAGTGCGTCGCACACTTCGTCCGGCGTGGCTGAAGGGGGCGTACGGGAGAGCATCTCGCGCATACGGCGCAGCCCGATGTCGAGGCCCTGCTCGCGCGACTCCACCAGGCCGTCGGTGTAGAGCACCAAAAGGTCTCCGTCCCCCAGTTTGATCTCTCTCGCCTCGAAGACGACACCACCCAGGCCCAGGGGCGGGCCGCCGGGCAGGTCGACGAAGTCCACGCTGCCCTCCGCCGACACCACTGCGGGCGGAGGATGGCCGGCCCGTGCCAGGACGCAGCGGCGCGACACGGGGTCGTAAACCGCATACAGGCATGTCGCGTTCACCGCCTTGTACCCTTCGTCGCCGCGCTCGTCGAGGAAGCGGTTCATCTGGTCGTCGAGGTGCGTGAGAAGTTCCTCGGGAGCCAGATCGAGATCCGCGAGGGTGCGTACGGCGGTCCGCAGACGGCCCATGGTCACGGCGGAATGCAGGTCGTGCCCCACCACGTCGCCGACCACGAGGGCCACGCGCCCACCGGACAGGGAGATGACATCGAACCAGTCGCCCCCCAGTCCTGTGTGCCCGCTCGCCGGCAGATAGCGGGACGCGGTCCGCACCGCTGACAGCGAGGGCAACCGCTGAGGGAGCAAACTGCGCTGCAAGGTCAACGCCGTCGTCCGCTCCCGGTTGTAGCGGCTCGCGTTGTCGACGCATATCGCCGTGCGGGTCACGAACTCCTCGGCCGACCGCACATCGGCGGCCTCGAACCGGAGGGGATTGCGGGAGCGCAAGAACACCGCCATGCCCAGTGGGATGCCGTGCGCGACCATGGGGACGAGGAGCCAGGAGTGGATCTGCGGCCCAGCGGACGGCGCGCCCTGTCGAGGATCGACGGCGGCGGAGCAGGCGAGCAGTTCTTCGCCTGTCAGCAGTACGGATTCGCCCTTCGCCAGAGCCTTGACGAACGGGGAGTCGGGTGCCATCGCCGGGGTGTCCAGGTCACCCACCGCCACCGCCCCACTACTCTTCGGCTCCCCGTCCTCCGGCACACCGTTCCACGCGGCCCGGCGCAACAGCGGGGGATGCGGCGCCGGGCCGCTCCCCGGTTCCTCTCCCTGGAAGAGGGGGTCCAGCAGGTCGACGTAGCAGATGTCGGCGAACCGGCGCACCGCGAAGTCGGCCAGTTCCCGAGCGGTACACCACAGGTCCAGGGTGCTGCCGATCCGTGTGGCGGCCTCGTTCGCCAGCGCCAGTCGCTCGCGTGAGCGGGCCCGCTGGGTCACATCGGAGACTGCGTGGGCCAGCGCGATCACTGTCCCGGACGGGTCCTTGAGCGGCAGGATGGACTCGGACCAGACATACTCGCGCGGCGGAGTTCCGGGGAGGACGTGGCCGACCACCTCCGTGTCGATGAGGGCCTGGCCGGTCTCCAGTACTTGTCGTTGCCGGGCCTCGAAGGCGTCCATGTCGAGCAGGCCGGGCGGGGCCATCTCGCGCATGGTGTGCCCGGTGTACTCGGTTCCCCGGAAGACTCCCGCGCGTCGTTGGGCGAGGTTCTGGGCGACGAAGCGCAGGTGTGTGTCGAAGACATCGATGTGGAAGGGGATGTCGGTGAACAGTCCCTTCAGCAGTGCGCGGCCCAACTTGTATGCACGGACCGCCTGGGTGCTGGCTGCCTGCACCAGCCACTGCCGTTCGCCGGTCACGGAGATGAAGGGGCGGGCCCAGACTTCGGCCTCCAGCGGCTCCCCGTTGCGCTGCCGCAGCACCAGCGGGCTCGGGCGGCAGCCTCCGTCCGGGTCCCGGCGCTGCAGGATGTCCGCGGCGTCAGCGGGGTTGTACAGGAGATCGGCCGCACTGCACCCGAGGACTTCCCGCGCCCGGTGGCCGAGCATCCGCTGGGCTCCTGGGCTCCAGGCGGCCACCCGGCCGCAGGCGTCCAACAGTGCGTCCGCCTCGCCTCCGGGCTCCGGGAGCTCGCCGGAGTCGCCGCGGAAGGTGATGTCGCGCATTCCGTACCTCTGGCTTGCCCATCTACAAAGAACCTTTAAGCACCGTTAAGGACTCTTAGGGCAAATACTCATATAAATAATACTCTGGCTCCCAAGCACTCGGCCGCGGTAATGGCCGGGTGCCGGCTTCGCGTGCACCGATGCTGACGCGGAAAGGTACGACCCGCAGGGGCAAGCCCACGCCGCCCATATCGGCCTCGGTCGCGCGTACTGCTGCTCGGCTGGGCTTCGTACACGGAGTGCACTGGCTACCCCGGCATAGTCACGATACGTATCCGTACGTTCCGCTGCTTCGGGGAATCCCCGACACTCGAATACGCGACTTTGCCAGTCTCAATCTCGTGTTCAGCCGCCGGCCCCGCAACGGGCATCCGGTGCCGACGCGCGCAGGTTGGCCCGCAGGCCGGCGAGCTCGGCCATGCGCGCGTCGATAACCTGGATCTTCTCCTCGAACAGCGCAGACAATGCTTCCGCGGCCTCCGGCGCGGCGCGCAGTTCCTCGCTGTGCCGTGCGATCTCCCCCAGTGAGAATCCGAGCGTCTGCGCGGTGCTGACGTAGTGCAGCCAGGCCACTGTCTCGGGCGGGAAGTGGCGATAGCCGTGGCCACGTAGCCGAACAGCCCGACCGTCGAGGCTGCTGGTCGGGGGAGACTGTCGCGCGCAGCGACACCAGGCCGGCGTTGAGCCCGGCCTCGAAGCCGAGCCGCCTGAGCACCTTGCCAGGCAGTTGCGGGGCGAGTAGCCGCATCTTGGCCTCGGAGAGGTAGACCAAGTCCCGCATACGTGCCTCCACAAGGCCGGTTGCCTCGACCATAGCGCCGCGGCACGAGCGGAAGCCAACTCCCGCCAGAGCATGCGCTGTCCTGTCCCCGGCGGGCCCGATGACGGGATCGGCACGGCCAGGCCGTACCGAGGCGCGGCCGAGCCGGCCGCGCCTCGGTATCCGTTCTCCGGACGGCCGTCAGGTGGTGAGCAGGGCCCGCGCGGCTGAGGTTCCCAGCCCCGTGGGACCGCCGAGCGGCACTGGCATTCCGGAGCCGTGGCGGCGCAGATCGGCCTCCGCGTACCGGTGACAGCCGTGGTGCCACGTCAGGATTCCCGAGAGCCAGTTCTGCAACTCTTCCACGTATCCGTTCAGGACCTTGCGGGCGTCCGCTCCCAGTTCGAAGTCGTCGTACAGGACGGGCAGCTCGTTCGCGGCCACGTGCTGGAACTGCCGCATCCGGGAGGTCATCAGGTCGTGGATGATGGCCAGCGCGGTCGGGTAGTCGCAGTCGAAGAAGTTCTGGACGACGAGGATTCCGTTGTGGACTTCGCCCTCGAACTCGATCTCCTTCTGGTAGGAGAAGACGTCGTTGACGAGGGCCGCGTAGTCGGAGGCGGCGTTCTCCAGGGAGCGCATCGGTCCGCTCCGGTAGATCTCCGGGGGAACCCGGCGTCCGTGGGCGAGACGGCACAGACTCATCGTCAGGTCGGAACCGAAGGTCTTCCGGCGCATCTCGATGTAGTCCACCGGTTCAGGAATGCGGTTCTGTGCCTGGTTGGCGAGTTCCCACAGCCAGCTGGAGGTCATGTCCTCGACGGCGGTGCGCAAGGTGCGGCGGGCGGTCACGTCCATCGGGCCCGCCGTTCGCGCCCACAAGTCGGCCAGGCCCCGCTCCAGCGCGTTCGTGGGCGGTACGGGTGTGGCGGAGGAGTCGACCGGCATGAACGCGGAGAGGCGATCGTTGCACGCCTTGGCACCCGCCAGATCCCGGGTCCGGCCGAAGACGGCGGGGAAGTAGTCGTCCCCGTACGTGCCCCAGGTCAGCCAGCCCGAGGTGAGATCGAGCTCCTCGGGAGACGCATCCGGATGGATCCCCGCGGCGCACAGAGGCAGGTCGATGGCGACGAGCCTGTCCTCGTCCCAGACGTGGGAGCCGGGAATACCGGGCTGCGGTTCGAGCATTCCCATCCGGTGCGCCCACGCGACGACATTGCGACGGGAGCCTTCCAGGTACGGGCTGAGCCGTGCGGTGAACGGCATGACGAAGTCGGGAAGTTGGGACGGCCCCACCCGCTGATAGGGGATGTGGCTGAACTTCCGGAGCCGCCCGACACCGGCCCGACCGGTGAGCTGGCCGACACCCGCCCCAGAGGTTCCCAGGCCGGTCGGAACGAGGGTGAACCACGGTGCGGACTGCGCCGCGGAACCGCCGCCATTCATGTAGCGGCTGGACCGCATATGCCACTCATGGCCGCCCGACTGCCAGTCCTGGAGCCCCTTGACGTACGCCAGGACGTCGGCGCAGGACTTGGGGTCCAGGGCCTTCTCGGCGAAGAGCGGGCCGAGTTCGGTGAGCGCGGTGTCCTCGAACTGCTGGAGCCGCGAGGTGAGCAGGTCGCCCACCGCGTTCGCGGCCTCCTGAGTGGTGCAGCCCAGGAAGGTCTCCAGGACCAGGACACTATTGGCGAGTTCGCCCTCCTCCTCGGTCTCCCGCTGGTAGGAGAACAGGTCGTTGCGCAGGTGGACCCCGTCGGAGAAGGTGTCCCGGAGCACCCGCAGCGGCCGGGAGTCGGCGACGGCAGCCGGGACTTCGGCCCTCGCCGCGTACTCGACGAGACCGGCCGACCACGGAGCTCCGCCGACCTTGCGGCGCATCTCGATGTACTCGACCGGGTTGGGGATCCGGCGGGCGTTGATGTTGGCCAGTTCCCAGAGCGATTCGTTGAGCAGGTTCTCGGTGCTCTCGGCGAACCGAGCCCGCCAGTCCATGGACATGGTGGGCACGGTCCTGGTCCATAGATCGGCCAGGCCCGCCTCGACGGGATTCGTCGGCTCCGGGGTGCCGGCGGTGAGGTCCATCGGCATGAAGGCAGGGAGCCGGTCCAGGTACTCCTTGCCGCCCTCCCGGTCCTGCGATCGCTTGAAGGTCTCCAGGAAGTGGTCGTCGAAGAAGAAGACCCACACGTACCAATCAGTCACCAGCGAGAGCGCCGGGCCGGACGCGTCGGGGTGGGTGTAGGCGCACAGCAGTGCGTAGTCATGGGAGTCGAGATCCTGCTCGTCCCAGATTCCCGACCCCTCCAGCATCCCCATATCGCGCGCCCACTTCTTGGAGTGCTCCCGCGCCTCCTCCAGATGGGGATTGAGGCGGGCCGGATACGGCATGTAGAAGTCCGGCAATGCAAAAGGCTGTGTCACTGAACCCGGCCTTTCCCGAAAGCGTCCGTAGAGAGCCATGTGCGGATGATCTGCCAGCGTGGGCGCAAAGGCGGGCGGTGGCCTTCCGGCGCTCCCGCAGCCATGGGCACCAGTGAGGAACATGGCCGCTCAAGGCCACGTGCCCCATGAGCCACCCCTACCGATGCCACCCCACCTGGTCGGCTCAGCACTACCCAGGCCACGCCTGGCTATCCGGCGCCAACAACAGTCATATGAACGCCAATTGGTGCCTGACGGATGCGTCCGAGCAGCCAGTGACGTGGGAACCCGGTGGACGGGGGCCGGCGACGCGAGCCAGGATCCACAACACCAGGATCAAGGGAAGGTGGGACGTCGATGCTGATCCGAGCGGCGCAGGCCGACGAAGCCGGAATTCTGAGTGAGTTGGCGCTGCGCTCGAAAGCCCATTGGGGTTATGACACGGTCTTCCTTGCCGAGTGCCGGGAAGAGCTGACCCTACGGCCTTCTGAGATCGAAGCTCGCCGGGCCACGGTGGCAGAGCGCGATGGCCACATCGTTGGATTCGTCACGGTCGAGGGGCAGCCACCCGTGGGAGCGATGGGCATGCTGTTCGTGGATTCGCCTGCCATCGGTCAAGGCATCGGCCGTCTGCTGTTCGAGCACGCTCTCACCGCGGCGCGACGTTCGGGGTTCACGCGGCTGACCATCGACGCCGATCCCCATGCCGAGCGGTTCTACGGCGCGATGGGAGCGACTCGTATCGGAGTCGTGCCGTCCGGATCCATCCCAGGTAGAGAGCTTCCGCTGATGGCGGTCGACCTCGAGAATTGACTGCTCCTCCGGCTGAAGGCGGAGGGTTCCAGCCTTCAGGGTTGATGAGGATTCCTGGCTCACGCTGCCCGGCGGGGCGGCGCCCCGCCGGGTCTTGTGCGATCAGCACCAGCCGGGTTCAGACCTGCCCGGACGAGCATGACGCGGGCGGAGTTCTTGTCCCTGGGGCGGGATACTCCGCACGCGGTGCAGGTGTAGGTGCGCTCACCCAGCGGCAGTGCGTGCTTGGTTCTCGCTCCGCAGTGCGCGCAGTCCATCGTGGTGTGCGCGGGGTGTACCAGGTGCACGGCGCGTGCGTGCTTGCGGCCCATCTCGATCAGGGCCGCTTTGGTCGCGCCGATGGCGGCGTCGGCGGCCTTGCGGGCCATGGTGGTCTTGGCCAGGAACTTAGGGCGGAAGTCCTCCACCGCCACAGCATCGTGGTCCCGGACGACCTTCTTGGCCCACCTGCGGGCGGTGTCCTGGCGCTGCCGGGCGACCTTCTTGTGCAGCTTGGCCACCTGACGCTGAGCACGACGGTAGCCCTTCGACTGCGGCTTGCCTTTCGGGCGTTTCCGGCGGGCCATCATCCGCTGGTAGTGCGCGAGCCGCTGTGCGGCCTTCTTCCCGTGCTCCGGGTGGGCAAGGTCGTGGGTGGTGCTGGTGGTGGTTGCGGTCTCTTTCACTCCCCAGTCGATCCCGATCATCCGGCCGGTCGCGGTCAGGGGCTCGACCTGGGCAGGCACGACGAACGAGGCGTACCAGTGGCCCAAGTTGTCCCGGTACACGCGCACGCTGGACGGCTCAGCAGGCAGTTCCCGCGACCACACCACGGTCAGCACGATGCTGCCAGCGAGATGCAGCGTGCCGCCTTTGAGGCGGAAGCCGCGCCGGGTGTAGTTCAGCGTCGGATCGGCCTTATCCTTCTTCTTCCACTTCGGCATCCCGGCCCGCTGCCGCATCGGCAGCCGATCCTTGATGTCCCTCAGCGCCTTGGCGCGGGACGTGCCGAAGTCCCGGATGATCTGCTGCTGAGGAACCGAGCTGCCGTCACGCAGCCACGGGATTATCGCGCGGGCCTGGGTCAGCATCCTGTCCAACCGGGCCGGGCCGCACTTCTCACCCTCGCGGTGGGCCTTCTTCGACCTGGCAACGCACTCGTTCCAGACCCACCGGCACCGCGCCCACTCGCCCATCAGAGCAGCGTGCGCGCCTGCCGACACGCGAAGCCGATAGGTGTACCGAGCATGCCCGGCCTCCTCGGCTATCTGCGGTGTCGTCATGATCGCCAACTTACCTGGGAGGTACGACAGTTGAGAGCTGCAGCGCGATGTGGGCTGCCTTACCGGCGTGGCGGGTGGACGACGCATCGCCTTGACGGCGATTCGTCCACGCCCGTCCTGTTCCGCAGTAGTCTGATTCGCCCCCGCAAGCGGGAGGTACCCCCACCCCGGCCTGAAGGCCGGGGCATCCTCGGAGGTCTTCGGTGAGTGGGGCGGCCCTGGACAGTGCCCCTGTGCAACAGTCTGGGGGTATTCGCTCGCGCGTCACCGGCCGAACCGGGCACGCCCGTCGATAGCGTCGCCTTGACGGCGTACCGACGACCGAGGAGACATCGCTCCCGTGCTGCCCCTGTCCCTTGCCGAGCTGGCCGCCCTTACCGGCGGCCGGCTGGCCGATGCCCTGGACCCTGCTGCCCAGGTGACGGCGCCGCTGGCGTTCGACTCCCGCACCGTGCAGCCTGGCGGGCTGTTCGCCTGCCTGAAGGGCGAGCACACCGACGGGCACGACTACGCCGCCCACGCCGTACGGGCCGGGGCGGTCGCCGTGCTCGCCGACCGGCAGGTCGGCGTCCCAGCAGTGGTGGTGCCCGATGTCCTGGTCGCCATGAGCGATGTCGCACGGACCGTCGCGGACCGGCTGACCGACACGACCGTGATCGGCATCACCGGCTCGGCGGGGAAGACCACCACCAAGGACCTGCTGCTGCAGATCCTGCGGCGCATCGCGCCCACGGTGGCGACGGAGAAGTCCTTCAACAACGAGATCGGCCTGCCGGTCACCGTATGCCGTGCGGATGCCGACACCCGCTACCTGGTGCTCGAGATGGGGGCCCGGGGCCGAGGGCACATCGAGCAGCTCTGTGCCGTGGCCCGGCCACGGATCAGCGGGGTGCTGTGCGTGGGCACCGCCCACGTCGGCGAGTTCGGCAGCCGTCAGGCCATCGCGGACGCCAAGGCCGAGATTATCGAAGCTCTCCCGGACGCAGCCGACGGCGGCATCGCGGTCCTGGGCGGCGACGACCCCCTCGTACGCGGCATGGCCACCCGCACGCGGGCCCGCGTCCTGCAGTTCGGCCGGGCCCCGGACGCGCACCTGCGCATCAGCGACGTACAGCTCGACGAGGCGGGGCGCAGCCGCTTCACGCTGACCACTCCTCAGGCCACGGCCCCCGTACGGCTGCAGCTGTACGGCGAGCACCACGTCGCCAACGCCGCAGCGGCCGCCGCGCTGGCCCTCGCCGCCGGTGCCGACCTGGACACCGTCGCCGCCGCCCTCACCGAGGCGCAGCCGCTCTCCAGCGGACGCATGCAGGTCACCGAGCGCCCCGACGGAGTCACGGTCGTCAACGACGCCTACAACGCCAGCCCTGACTCGATGCGGGCCGCTTTCCACGCCTTGGGCACCCTCGCACGTGGCCGCAGAATCGTCGCGGTTCTGGGGGAGATGCGCGAACTCGGTCACGAGTCGGCACAGGCGCACGAGGACATCGGACGGCAAGCGGCGGCGTGCGGTGTGCAGTACCTGATCACCATCGGCGGGGAGGACGCGCGAGCGATGGCCGTCGCAGCTCGCGCCGGCGGCGCCCAGGCCGAGCACGTCCAGGACCGGGCTGCCGTCCTCCCACTGCTGGAGGACCTCCTGGGCCCGGGAGACGTCGTCCTCGTCAAGGGCGCGAACGCCTGCGGTCTGGAGGCCACGGCTCGTCAGCTCGGCGCTTGCTGAACCACCTGCGCGCCGAAGCCGGGAGGCTGCCCGGCCCGTCCGCAGGCGGTGACGTCCTGCCAGGCGTCCGCTGGAGCCGAGCCACGGCGGCCCGCCAGGGCGGGCCGCCGTAGTCGCCGCTTTCGCTGTCGCTCACCGCCCGCCGACGACCGGCAGATCGAGAAAGCCCGAGTCACCAGGGGCACTTGTCACGGTGACCGTCTTGATGCCGCGGTTGCCGTAGAAGGCGTCGTCGCTCGCGGCGATGACGAGGCGGAGCCGGTGGCCAGGTTCGTAGCGGTGTACCACGGCCGGGAGCGTCACAGTGAAGCGCCGGGTCACGTCCTTCACCCGCGCGGGTGCGACAAGGCGGTTGACCAGGGTCTGGGTGCCGTCGGGGGCGACGTCGTAGATCTTGGCGAACAGGACCAGGCGATGGGAGACGTCCGTTTCGCCCTGCGTCTGCTCGGCCGCCGGGGAGTCGACCTTGAGGGTGACCTTGGGAGCGCCGACCACGTCGACGGCCCCGGAGAGCGGAGCGGAGCTGTAGGCGACGAACGTGCCCGGCGTGTCGTACGGCTCGGGGTCGAGCGGGCCGAGGCGGCCGGCTAGCGGGCTCTCGGAGTGGCTGGTGGCCGTCGGCCCGTTGTGGTACGAGAGGCTGCCGCGCCGAACCTGAGAGGCGGAGTCGACGAGCGTGCCGTCGCCGGAGAGGTGCAGGCGCTGTGCGGTCCCGACGGGGAAGGCGGAGGAGGTGCCGTAGCCGGGCGCCCAGTCGCGGTAGTACGCGAACGCCGGCCCCGTGCTGGTGGCCGTACGTCGGTGCAGGTAACGGTCGAACCAGGCGAGGATGCGCCGTCCCACATAGGACGAGTCGAGATTGCCGGTACCGATGTTCAGCTCGCCCGGGGCCGGGTCCGTCATGCCGCCGCTGTGTCCCCAGGACTGCCAGATCATCTTGGCCGTGGTGCCCTGCGCGCGCAGCGTCGCATACGTCGCCGCCGCCTCGTTGAGATGGAAGAGCGTGTCGTTCTCGCCCTGGATGAGGAGCGTGGGTGCCTTCACGCGGCTGAGGTAGGACACCGGGGAGACACTGCGAGCGAAGGCGAAGGCGCGCCGCGTGGGCTCAGCCGGGAAACGGCCGCTGTCGAGCAGGTACTTGGTGTCGCACGCGCGGGGAACGAAGTTGACGCAGCCAGCACTGGCACGGCTCGGGTCGACGGCGATGTTGAGCAGTCCCTGGGCCTGGCCGATCTGGAAGAAGAGGTTGGTCCACTGCCACTTGTACACGCCGGGCGTCCCGGAGCTCACGCCCCGGGTGGTGTCGGTGCTGTTGGTGGCCAGGGAGTAGCCGAGGTCGTTCCACGTGATCAGGGGGACGAGCGCGTCCACGCGGCGGTCGATCGAGGCCGTGGCCAGCTGGACTGCGCCGCCGTACGAGCCGCCGATCATGCCGACGCGGGGGTCGCCCGAGCCGTCCTTGGTGACGAAGTCGCGCGTGCCGAGGTAGCTGACGAGCCGGCTTGCCGCCTTGCCGTCGATGGCGGGGTCGTCGAGGGAGATGCGGCAGCCGGACTTGCCGAACCCGAGGCCTGAGTAGGCGAGGACGACATAGCCGCGAGAGGCGAAGGCCTTGGCGATGGCGTCCGTGGAGCCGTCGGCCTTGCTGCCGCCGAAACCGTTGGTGGTGAGGACCGCGGGCGCGCGGTGGGCGGCGTCGACGCCCACGGGCCGGTAGAGGTCGGCGTCGACCAGACATCGGGTGGCATTGTCCGCGCCGACCGTCACGGTGAACGTCAGGGGTGTGACGGTATAGGCGGGCTCGCCTGCGCGGGCCGACGACGGCGCTGCCAGCGCGAGCGGCGCGGTGAGCAGCGAGCCGGTGGCGAAGGCGATGAGTTTGCGGGAACGGATGCGACGCACCTGGACCTCCACTTACCGGCCAGTAGGTAACCGGCCCGTATGGTCTGGCTGTGCTCCACCCGTGTCAAGGCTTCGGACAGAATGCCCCGGCGAGACACCACACCGCCGAGTGCCTCGAATGGTTCGCACCTGGAGCGCGCAGGCGGCGGCGGAATGAGCGCGGCGGCGGCCACGACGATGAACGAGCAGCCAGCCATCAGGAGGCGATCGCGCCCGCAGCGAAAAGCGCACGCGGCGGTGTGTGATTAGACTCGCAATCATGGCCGTCCCCATGGCGAGGTCGGCGCGTGGGCATCGAGCCGTCCCGCATACCGCCGACATCCGGCTCGAGGCCTGGGCCCCGACGCGTGACGAGTGCATCGCGGAAGCGGTGCTCGGCCTCGTGGAGTCCTTCGCGGACGTCTCACGGGTCCGCCCCGCGCGGCTCGTCACGGTCTCCGTCGCGGAAGGACCGGCCGAGGACATGCTGCTGGCGGTCCTCGACGAAGTGATCTACCGGCTGGATGTGCACGGTGAAGTGCCCGTCGACATCGAGGCGGACGCCGCCGACGGCAGTCTCGACCTGCGGCTCGCCGTCGCCGATACGGACGCGGTCGAGCCCATCGGAGCGTCGCCGAAGGCGGTATCACTGCACGGGCTGCGCTTCGCCACCGACCACGCGCGGTGGTCCTGCTCGGTGACCGTGGACGTCTGACCTCCCGGCCCGGTCCTCAGCGGCCTTCAGCCCTTGACCACGCCGAGCGGAGTCAGCCGCGCGACCCTGCGGCACAGGCCGGCGGCCTCACTGGTCTCCACGACGGCGTCGACGTCCTTGTACGCCTCCGGAGTCTCCTCCGCCAAGCCCTTCCACGTGCCGGCGCGCACCGCGATCCCCTGCTGCTCCAGCCGGGCGCGCAGCTGCTTCCCGGGCACGGTCTTCACGGCTGCGTGCCGACTGAGCACCCGGCCCGCACCGTGGCAGGTGGAGTAGAACGCCTGTCCGCCGGGCACCCCCGCAAGCACGTACGAGGCCGTGCCCATGGTCCCCGGGATGAGCACGGGCTGACCGACCGCGCGCAGGTCCGGCGGCAGGTCGGCGTGGCCGGGCGGCAGCGCCCGCGTCGCCCCCTTGCGGTGCACGCACAGCCGGCGGGTCGCGCCGTCGACGGTGTGGGATTCCACCTTCGCGAGGTTGTGGGACACGTCGTAGACCAGATCGAGGTGCGCGTCCGCGACCTTGGCGAAGACATGGCGCGCGGCGTCGGCGAGCAGCTGCCGGTTGGCGCGGCCGTAATTGGCCGCCGCGGCCATCGCCCCCAGGTAGTCCCGGCCCTTCGGGGAGTCGACAGGCGCACAGGCCAGCTGACGGTCGGGCACCTCGATTCCGTAGCGCGCCATGTCCGACGCCATCGCCCGGACATGATCGGTGCAGATCTGATGGCCGAGCCCGCGCGAGCCGCAGTGGATCATCACGCAGACCTGGCCGATGCGCAGCCCGAACGCCTCGGCGGCCGTCTCGTCGTACACCTGGGCCACCCGCTGAACCTCCAGGAAGTGATTGCCCCCGCCCAGGCTGCCCACCTGGCCAAGACCGCGTTCCAAAGCCCGCTCGCTGACCTGCCGCGCATCCGCGTCCGACACCACGCCGTAGTCCTCGCACCGCCGCAGATCACGAGCCTCGCCGTGCTCCTGCTCCACCGCGTACCGAGATCCGCCGGTCAGCACCTTCTCCAGCTGGCTCCGCCCCGAAAGGTGCCAGACCGCGCCGCGTCGCATGCCCCGCGGGGTGGCGTGTCCCAGGCCGTCCATCAGCGCCTCGCGCACCCGCGGAAGGTCGTCCGCGTCGAGGTCGGCGGCCAGCAGCCGTACGCCGCAGGAGATGTCGAAACCCACGCCGCCCGGTGAGACGACTCCGTCCTGCTCGATATCGGTCGCCGCGACCCCGCCGATCGGGAAGCCGTAGCCCCAGTGGACATCCGGCATCGCATACGAGGCCATGACGATCCCGGGGAGCGTCGCGACATTGACGACCTGCTGCAGCGCCTCGCCGCCGCCCTCGGGCAGCAGGGCGCGCGAGGCGAACACGACACCGGGGACCCGCATGCGTCCCTGGCGTTCGATCCGGAACCGGTAGGGGGTTTCCTCGACGATGTCCATGGCGATGTCCTTCACGGACCTGGGGCGCAGACGCTTCCGGAGTGCCCGCAGTGCGGCCCGCCATGCCTGTTTCCCCGATCGCGACGGGATACGGCATCGGGCTCAGCCGGGCCGGTGGTGCGTGCCACGGCCTTGGGCGAGCCGCACGGCTCTCGATGGGACTGCGTCGAATGCTGAACGTATGGGTGACGAGGAAGTGGTGATGTGGCCGCCGCTGGAGGTGATGCGACCCAAGCGGGCCGCGGCGATTCCCCCCGAGGACGGCATGCCGGGCGGGGTGCAGTACACGGTGAAGCTCGACGGGTTCCGTGCGCTGGCGTTCTCCCTGCCGCGCCGGGTGACGCTGCAGTCCCGCAGTGGCCGTGACCTGGCGCGGGACTTCCCCACCATCGCGAGCGCCGTCGCCACCCTGCCCCACGGCACGGTCCTCGACGGGGAGATCTGCGCATGGGTCGAGGGGCGCTTCGCGTTCGAGCAGTTGCTGCGCTCCCGGGCGGCTCGGGACGCCGACCAGGTGGCGCTCGCCTACATTGCCTTCGACCTTCTCGCTCTGCCCGGGCGGGATGTCCGCGGCCTGCCACTGTCCCAGCGCTGGGACCTGCTCGAGGGCGCGCTGACCCATGCGGCTCCGCTGATCCAGCGGGTGCTCGCCACCGAGGACCGTGCCGTCGCGCTGGACTGGTACGAGGGCCTGACCGCGGCCGGAGTCGAAGGCCTGGTCTGCCGGTCTCTGGCGTCCCACTACCGCCCCGGGGACGCCCGGGCGTGGGTGAAGGTGCGGCACAGCGACACCACCGACGCATCCGTGGTGGCGGTGATCGGCCCGCCCACCCGTCCGCAAGCCGTCGTCGTCGAGCTCGCCGACGGCCGCCGCAAGGTCACCGTGCCGCGGCTGGACGCGGTTCAGGCCCGGCAGGTCGCCGCCGCCACGGCCGACCGGCTCGGCTCCGCCCGGACGGATCCGGATCTGGGTCCGGTGCACCCGGTCACCGAGCGGCTCCTGGCGGAGGTCGAGGTCAGGACTGGCCGGGACCCCGTCGTGCGGTTCGTCCGCCTGCGCGGCGAGCTCTGAAACCCACCCCGCAACTCCAGGCGCGCGCCGCCACGGCTCTGCTGTTCCAGCACCGTCACACGGCCGCGCGAGACCCCTCCCGCGCGGCGGCGCACCCGTCATGAGGGACGGCACAGCACCGGATTCTGCAGTTCGGCGCACGGGCGGTGGCCGTGGGAGCGCACGATGTCCTTGCCAACCTCGTTCGTGAGATAGCGCAGGAAGCTGGCCGCCATGGAGTCGGCCCGGACCTCCCCGTATGTATAGGCGTACTCCGTCTCCCAGAAGGGGTACGCCCCGTGGTCGGCCCCCTCCAGGGTGGCCCGGTGGCCGTTGATCCGTACGAGTCCCGCCGGCCGGAGGCGGCCCCGACCTCGCTGTAGCCGAAGGCGCCGGGGGTCGCGGCGACGGCATCGAGCACGTCGCCGGTGGAGCCCCGCGCGCAGCGCACGACGCCGCGCCCCGCGCCGGGTGCCCGCTCCCGGCAGTCGTCGGAGGTGTCACCGGGCTCCCGCCTGCCGTCGAGGATCTGCTGCTCGAAGGCCCTCCGCGTACCGGAGTTGGAGTACCGGCCGACGAGACGGACCGGCTGGTCGTGGCCGCCCACCTCCTTCCAGTTGGTGATGCGCCCCTCAGAGAGCCGCCTGATCTGCTGCAGGGAGAGGTCCTGGACCCCCGCCTCCTTGTTGACGACGGGCGTGAAGAGGGAGAACGCGATGGGACGCGGCAGCAGCTGCGGATAGCCGTCCCCCTTGGCGCCGTCGGAGAACGCCAGCCGGTCGGGGCTTCCGGAACCGCTCTCCCGCCCGGCCTGGTCCAGCCCACGCACACCCTCTGAGCTGCCTCGGGTCTCCAGCGTGAAACCGGCTCCCGGGCAGGTGTCCTCGTACGCCCGGGCCGCTTCCCGCAGGACGGGCGCGAAGGCCGTGGACCCGGTGAGGGTCAGCTTCCCCGTGGCACAGTCCAGGGGAGCCGCCGTGTCGTCCCGGGTGAGGGAGACGGTCAGCTGGGCGAGGATGACCAGCACGAGGAAGCAGACCAGCGCGATGGCCTGCCAGGACGTCCCCGTATGGCTCCTGGTTTCCTGTATTCCGCCGTTTCCGACACCGCCCTTGATGCCGCCGACGATCTCGGGGGCCTCGAACTCCTCAAGGCGGCTCTCCGTGTTCTCCGTGGCACGTTCGAGGGCGGCCAGGACCTTGTAGTGCGCGGAGCGGTTCAACGGCACCTTGGGGAGTTCGATGACCCCGTTCCGCACACTCAACCCCGAGCCCTCGCCGAAGGAGGGGCGCAGGAAATCGTCGCTGAGTTCCGTCACCACCATTCCGGCCACCCTGCGCCCGGGAAAGCGGATGCGGATGCCGACCTTGTCGTCGTCGAGGACGGCGTAGTCGGTGGTGTCGATATGGGTCGCCCCGTTGTTCTCTATCCGCAGCAGAACGAACGATGGGTCCACCATCCGCGTACCGTCCTCCTGCTGCAACTGCTGCAGGGCGCCCGCGTACTGGGAGTGGACCGCGTCGGTGGCCGTGGTGTCCATCTGCACGCGATAGCCCAGCCGTTTGCGGCCCACGACGACGAACTCGTACAACGCGGCGATGATCGGGACGACGACACCGAGTACCGCGAGCGTGACGTCCCACGGAATGTTGTCCACGACAGCCCCCGTCGCCCAGCAGAACCTAAGGTGGACAAAGTACGAGGCCGCAGGGGGCTGCGGCCCCGTGTGGCGACGACCTGTCAGCGAGTGTTCACCAGACGTTGAGGTGAGGCGCCCAGGCATTCGGCCGATCGCGCGACACTGCTGTATTCCGTTGTCTCGCAGGGGAATTGACGTCTTCCTCTCACGACGGCGTCGCCCGATCCGCGTAACGCAGCAGCACTCCGACCCCGTCATCCAGCGGCAGATCGTCCTGCGGTACGACGACCAACTCGGCGCCCGTACCGACGACCGCACGGATCAATGCCGCATCGGCCGGCTGCTCCTCGACGGCGCTCACACCGAAGGACTGCAGATCCGCAGCCGAGAGGGCGATCTGCGCAGGCTCCGGCCCGGCCCAGAGCCGACGCGGGAACTGTGCAGGCCGATTGAGCAGCAGCACACCGGCCTGACCGCGCTGCAGCGCGGCGACGGTCGCCGACAAGCCCTCAGCCGCACCGCCCTCCCGGGCCCGCTCAGCCAGGAACCGTCCGATCCGTTCCCGGTCATGTGTCGCCATACGGTCCCGGAACAGCTCACCGAGTTCCCGCTCCAGCAGCGCCCGGCCGGTGTCCTCCGCCAGTGCGTCGCCCTCGACGGTGAGCACACGCTCACGCAGCCGCTGCGGCAGATGGTGGATGAGCACGCCGCGGGCCCACACCACCCCGCACACCACGATCACCTCGGCCCCGCCCCGGTCGGCCAGGGCTTCCAGCTCTGCGACGAGCTCGGCTGCAGCCTCCTGCCACTCGTCTGCCGGAACCCGCCGGTGCAGCCGGTTGCCCGGCGCGACGCTGCTGATCGGCCACCTGCCGGACTCCAGCTCGACCCGCAAGGCCGCCTGCTGGGCGCCGGTCTCACCTCTCAGGTCGGCACGGCGCACGACGACGGCCGCGTACGGAATGTCCGGCGCGTGCTGCGCCGCCAGCGGCAGGGCATCGGGCACCGTGACGTACCGCGCCCTGTCGTGCACCGGCGGCTCGGGCAGCTCTTCCACCAGGGCCAGCTGCCCGTGTGCCGCGAAGATCGCTTGACCGTGCCGTCCGGGCACGTCCCGGTCGGTGCCGACCACGTCGGCCAGCGCCTCCACCGTGGCCGGATCCGCGCCCTGGGCGGCCAGCTCATCGCGCAGGTGACGTCGGCGCAGCTCGACGGCCGAGTCGGGGTCGTCGATGTCGCGAGAGGTGTCGACATAGGCACACGCATACGGTCCCGGCTGTGCGTACAGCGGTGCGAGGAAGGACAGCTTCACGATTTCCTCCTCCCGGCTCAGTCCCCGGTTACCCCCAAAGTCCGGCTTCGATCACGAGCGCGGCGTGGCGTCGTCGGCCGCGCCACGACCAGGGCCGACGGTCGGGGCCACGTCATCCGAGAGCAGGCCGGCCGCCACCGCTTCCAGCGGCGCAGCGACCAGCTGCGCCAGGACCTCTGCCAGCCTGCGCCGACCAGGCTTCCGAGCACTCGGAGCTCAGGGACTCACTCACTCTTTTGGGTGTCTCCGGGATGCCCCCACACCCTCGCGAGATCACGGTTGGTTCATGGCGCGGTGGGAGCGTCATCACCGGCTCCGACCATGCTCGTTCGACCGCCCAGCCCCATGCGACGCACACAGGAGGCCCCCCGTGGCAGCAGGAGCGAGCAGGACCAGCAGGTGCGTCGACTGGGGGAAAGCGGACTTCGGCCACATCTACGACTGCCCCGACCCCCGGACGTACTTCGCGACGCTGCAGCCACTGGAGTATCAGATACCCCACCACGGCCAGGCAGTCTTCCGCGCCCTGGCCGACGCCCTGCACCGGCTGCGTCCCGAACGGACGCCGCTGACCGTGGTGGACCTGTGCTGCTCCTACGGGATCAACGCGGCGCTCCTCAACCACCATGTCACCCTGGCCGACTTGTACGTCCGCTACACCGCCGACCGCCTCGCGGCCCTGCCGACCCGGCAGCTCGTGGCCGAGGACCGGCTGTTCTTCGCAGCCCGGCGCCGCCCCGACGCCGCGCGGGTGACAGGCATCGACGCGGCATCCCAGGCGGCGGCGTACGCCCATGACATCGGGCTCCTCGATCACGCCTTCGGGGAGAACCTCGAACTCACCGAGCCGAGCCCGGCCCTGCGTCGCGCGTTGGTCGGTACGGATCTCATCATCATCACCGGAGGCGTCGGCTACGTCTTCGTCAACACCTTCACCAGGCTCCTCGACAGCATGGCGACACCGCCGTGGATCGCGGCGTTCGTGCTGCGCACGGTGCCCTACCAGCCGATCACCGAGCTGCTGTCCGGCGCGGGTCTGGTGACCGAGCGCCTTCCGGCCCGGACGTTCCGGCAGCGCCGCTTCGCGGACCGCGCTGAACAGCACGCCGCGTTCCGCGCCCTGGCGGAGATCGGACTGCACCCGGCGGGCAGGGAAGCCGACGGCTACTACCACACCGACCTGTACCTCTCCCGGCCCGCCCCCGACGTCGCAGCGCTTCCCCTCGCACGCCTGCTGTGAGCCGGGAGCCGGGGACCGCCAGGGGATCACGAGGGCAGGACCTCGGGACAGACACAGTGCGCGTGGCTGCGATCGCGGGGCATCGTCTGCTGACACCGGAGCACGTGCGTCACACCGGACGCGGATGGCTTGAGCGCTCCGCGCGGGAGGACATGTCTGTGCCGCGCATCCCGGCGCGGGGGAGCCGACTCGGGTGCGGCGCGACGAACGGAGCCTCGTCGCGCGCCGTGTCGCGGCCGATTCGGCCGTGTCCGTTGGATGGAACAGGTAGGTCCCCACGTGGCGGAACACCAAGCGTGACACGATGGGAACGAGGGTGAGGCGTCGGGCAGTTGGGGACGTGGTCTGCCTGGACCGGAACGCGGACGGATCCCGTATCAGCCGGGTTATGAGGAGGGGAAGTCTGGTGAGCAGTCTCAACAAGGGGTTTGGGAAAGTCGAGGTGGCACTGAGGTGGGATCCCAGCCCTTCTGGTGAGCCGGCCCATGATCTGGACATCGTGGCTGCGACGTATGCCGCGGGCGACCCGTACGGCAAGCCCGCATACCTCGTGCACTTCGACAGCCGATCGCCTGACGGCACGATTGTTCTCAACAGGGACAGCCGGACCGGTCAGGGTTTGGGTTTCGATGAGGTCATGACGCTGGAGCTGGATCGGTTGGCGCCCGCATACGCTCGTGTGGTCGTGGGCGTTGCCATTCAGCAGCGCGAGGGCCGGAGAACTTTCGGCGAGGTGGCGCATACGGGTGTCCGGGTTCTTGAGGGGCATCATGCGCTGGCGGAGAACGACTTCGCCGGTGTCTCCGGGTGCACCGCTGCGACGGTCGCGGAGTTCACTCGGGACGGTTCGGGGGGATGGGAGTTCCGCGGGGTCGTCCGGGGGTTCGATGCCGACCCGGTTTCGTTCGTCGGGATGATGGGCGACAAATTCTCCTGATGCTCGGTGGCGCCGGCTGTCCTGGTGCATCCGTGCGGAGCGGATCGGCACCGGACTCGAGCCGGTGCGCCGTGAGGTGACAACAAGGAGTCCGCCGACCGTTGGGTCCGGCGGACTCCAGTAGGGCGGTTGTGCCGCAAGGCCTGACGCTGAGGTGTCTGGGGGCTGGGCTGAGGCTGGAGGGTCAGCGTGCCCAGGTGTACTTGTCTCCGCCGACCCACCTCACGACGGCTGGATCATCGAGATCCACGTGTGTGAAGCCTGCGTGCTGCACGATTCTGATCACATCCACGATGCCCGAGGCCTTTCCGGCGGGGACGCCGTTGATGTGGACGATGCGGAATGGCGGGTCGCCGGGAAACACGCGGGAGACGAGGATGGGAACCGGTGCGGGAGTGTTCATGGTTCCAGCGTGTGTCAGCTGTTCAGTCACTGCACGTTCAGCCATCCCGGGGGCTGCGAGCCGGGCCGGATACACAGCTAGGTGATGTCGTTTGGATCATCGTGCGGACCACAGGAAGATGCCTGCGACGCGGAGTGCGGCCAGGTAGATGGTTGCGGTCTTCTCGTAGCGGGTGGCGATGCCTCGCCACTGCTTCAGGCGGTTGATGCACCGCTCGACAGCGTTGCGCTGCTTGTATGCCTCGCGGTCGAAGGCAGGTGGCCTGCCACCGAGGGCTGCCGTCTCGCAGCCGGTGACCCTGCTGATCTGCCGGAACCGGGATCACCGCCCGGATTCCGCGTTTGCACAGGTGCTCGCGGATGGCGCGTGAGGAGTACGCCTTGTCAGCCAGGACCATGTCCGGCCTGGCGCGGGGCCGTCCACGGCGGCGGGGAACGCGCAGACGTGCCATCACACCGGTGAACGTGGGCGCATCGCCGGCCTGTCCGGCGGTGAGATGGAAGGCCAGGGGCCGGCAGCGGCCGTCGGCTGCGAGGTGGATCTTTGTGGTCAGTCCGCCGCGGGACCGGCCGATGGCGTGGTCAGCCGGCTCACCGGCCGGGGCCCCTTTTGCGGGCCCCGGCCGCGTGCTGATGAGCGCGCACGATCGTGGAATCCACCGAGACGGCCCAGTCCAAGTCCTCATCGGCGTCGGCTTGGCCATCAGGGCGGTGAACCCCCGCTCCCACATGCCATCGACGGCCCACATCCGCAGCCGGTTGTAGACGCCCCGCCAGTTGCCGTACCTCTCCGGCAGGTGCACCACTGCGACCAAGTCTGGAACTTCCAGGTAATCGCATCGATCACCTCATGGTGATCACGCCATCGCCCACCCTTCGGCGTCCGGTCTGGAAGTAACTGCTCGATCCGCGCCCACTGCGCATCAGTCAACGGCACACCCGGACCAACCACCGGCTGATCCAAACGAAACTGCATAGCCGTGGTCAGGTGTCTTCAGGATCCAGCTCGAACGTGAAATAGATGCTCAGCGTGTAGGGCTCGTCCTCGTCGTGCGCGAAATCCCATGACACATCTACCAGGAAGACTTTTTGTTCCCCCGCCCACTCGTAGGCTTTCCTAAAGGCTTCCGCGGCAGTTGTGGCGGGGAACAGCTTCCTGGCCATTGGATGCACCTGAGTCTCAGCATCCGTATCGTCGAACCCTCCGGAACTTCCAGGCAGAGGCCGGGATCGAGCTTCATGGACTACGCCCTGTCCAGTCGGCTTACCGGTACGAGTCGACAGAGGCTGACCCTCTGAGCACGACGCCCGGTAGGACCGCCGCACACCCGGAAGGGTTGCTTCTGCCGACCACGCGGCGAGGTGCCGCGGCCGGTGGAACGGCCCCGCGATGATCCAAATGACGCGACCTAGCTAGGGCCGCGCCCCCTGTTCAGGAGCTGCTGGGCCTCCCACCAGGGGGGCGGGAAAACCGCAGCGCACCACCACATTCCAGGGCTAAACGCTCAGTACGGGGCGTTCCTTATGGCGGGTCGGCTCGTTGAGTGGTGGCGAGTCTTGCTGAGCGGCTGATCTCCGATGAGCTGCGGGAAGGCTCATGCGCGTCCGGAGCACCGGGCTTCGGAGTGAGGAGAGGAGGACAGCTGTGCGACGGATGAGTTTTGCCCTGGCCGCGGCCATTGCGATGAGCGGCGTGTTGTTCACGGGGGCGGCTGCCCAGGCCGCCTCTGACATCCACCTTCAGATGTGGTTGGCCGGTGGGCCTTTCCCGTATGCCGACTGCATCAAGGAAGTGAAGAAGCAGTACGGGACGACGCAGTCGCCTCAGGCCGTGTGCAACGAGCTGGTGAAGATGGGCTGGGTCAAGAAGCCGGGACTTGATCCCGGCCGCTTCCAGCACTGAGCCCGGCGGGATCGTGCCGAGCCCTCGCACTCCGGAGCCCGTCGAGGAGGTGCGAGGGCTCGTGCATGCATGCGGTAGGCGGGTCAGCTGCGCTTGGACCGCTTCGTTCGCAGACCGTGGGGCCAGGGAGGCAGCCGTACAAGCCGTCGCCATGGTTGTGGAGCGTCTCCCGGCCAGCTGCGGACCTGCCTTCCTTGGTACCCCAGAGGAACTCGGGTCACCGACGAAATGCAGAGCTGTTCAGTGACGGAATGAGCTGGGTCTTGTCCCGTCTCAACGGATCTGTTCGCGGCCATGGCTGTGACCTGCGGTGGACCAGATCGGCTGAGACGCGGTGACGGGAGGTTTCTCAGCTGATGCGGTCCGGCGTGCGTGCATGGCACGCGCTGTCTCAGCCGATAGGGTCCGGCGTTGGTGTTTCGAGGTGATACCAGGTCCGGGTGTCCAGCCAGGACCGGTAGCCCCTGACGATGTCGGTGAGGGCTGCACTTCCGCGGATGGCTCTCGGCGCCGGTTCCGCGAGGCGAACCGCTGTGGCCCTGGGCATCCCCCGCGGTCAGAATGGCGGGATGCGCCGCATGGTCGTCATTGACGCCCCATCCAACCTCGGCCTCCGGCCGCCCACCGAAGGCACCGTGCCCGGGTGCTACAAGCTGGCGGGCGCGCTGCGCGAGCAGCGGCTGGTGCAACGGCTCGGGGCGTACGAGGGCGGAGTCGTCGTGCCGCCCCGCTACGACCGCGGCGGCTGGAGAGAGGGCGACGGCGTGTTCAACGCCGGGGCCATCGCCACGTACTCCCGCAAGCTCGCCGACCGCATCGAGCACCACGTCCAGGCAGGGGCCTTCCCGATCGTCCTGGGCGGGGACTGTTCCATCCAGCTCGGCGCCTCGCTCGCCCTCCGCCGCCTCGGGCGGTACTCACTCGCCGTCATCGACGGATCCGCGGACTTCCGGCACCCCGGGAACTCCGACCATATCGGCGCCGCGGGCGGCGAGGAGTTGGCCATCGCGACCGGCCGCGGCCAGGCGGACCTGACGGATCTCGAAGGGCTGCGGCCCTACATCAGAGACGAGGACGTACGGGTCTTGGGCATCCGGGACTACGACGAAGAGCGGGCCGAGCTCACCGAGTTGAAGATCACGAACGTGACCGTCGGAGAGATCAGGGATTGGGGCGCCGAGGAGCTGGCGGGCGCGGTCCTGCAGAGCCTTGAAGTGCCCGTGACCGAAGGGTTCTGGGTGCATCTGGACGCGGACGTGCTGGACCCGTCCGTCATGCCCGCCGTCGACAGCCCCGACCCCGGCGGACTCCTGCCCGACGAACTCGCCCCGTTGCTACGGACCTTGGTCCGGTCCGAACGCTGCGTCGGCTTCAACCTCACCATCTACGACCCCGACCTGGACCCCGACGGCTCCTGCGCGGCCCTCCTCGCCGGCCTCCTCCAGACGGCCTTTACCCAACCCTGACCGGGAGCGGATCCGGTCAGCCGTTACCACGCTGAGCGCGAGGTCACCACGGCCGCGGGTGTGGTGCCGGTGCGGCAGCCACGGATCAACGACAAGCGCATCGACGAGACCACCGGGGAGCGGATGCGGTTCGCCTCCAAGATCCTGCCCGCGTGGGCACGCAAGTCCCCGCAGGTCTCGGGGGTGTTGCCGCTGCTCTACCTGCACGGCCTCTCGACCTCGGACTTCGCGCCGGCGTTGGAGCAGTTCCTCGGTTCGAGCCATGGCCTGTCGTGCTCGACGATCACCCGACTGACCGAGCAGTGGAAGGACGACGCCAAGGCGTTCGGCAGGCGGCCGCTGGCCGACGTCGACTACGTCTACCTGTGGGTCGACGGCATCCACCTCAAGGTCCGCCTGGAGCAGGACAAGGTGTGGCTGCTGGTGATGATCGGGGTCCGCGCCGACGGCACCAAGGAGCTGGTCGCCCTCGCCGACGGGTTCCGCGAATCGTCGGAGTCGTGGGCGGACCTGCTGCGCGACTGCAAGCGCCGCGGGATACGGGCTCCGGTGCTCGCGGTCGGTGACGGCGCGCTCGGGTTCTGGAAGGCACTCCGCGGCGTGTTCCCCGAGACCCGCGAGCAGCGCTGCTGGTGGCACAAGATCGGCAACGTCCTCGCCGCGCTCCCGAAGTCGGCCCAGACGGGCGCGAGGAAGGCGCTCGCGGAGATCTACAACGCAGAGAACAAGGCGCACGCGGTCAAGGCCGCGCAGGCGTTCGCCAACGACTACGGCACCAAGTGGCCCAAGGCGGTCGCCAAGATCACCCACGACCTCGACGTGCTGCTCGCCTTCTACGACTACCCGGCCGAGCACTGGATCCACCTGCGCACTACGAACCCGATCGAGTCGACCTTTGCCACCGTCCGACACCGTCAGCGGACCACCAAGGGCCCCGGCTCCCGCGCCGCCGGCGTGGCGATGGCGTTTAAGCTCATCGAGTCCGCGCAAGCCCGGTGTCGAGCCGTCAACGCACCCCACCTGGTCGCCCTGGTCCGCGCCGGCGCAAAGTTCGAGAACGGCAAGCTCATCGAACGCCCCGACGAATCTGGAGGTGATCAGCAAGCCGCGTGACACACAGCGATGAGTTCCGTGCTGCGGATGAGTCTCCTTCTGTAGATGTCAAGGAGGAGAGATGCCGAACATCAACTACCTCGCAGTCCTGGTGGCCGCGGTCGCGGCCTTCGTGGCCAGCGGAGTCTGGTACGCCGTCTTCGGGAGCAGCATGGTGCGCCTGCAGGGCGCGTGGCGGGGCGCCGCGCCGCCTGAGAAGCCCGAGGCCTGGCGGTTCGCGGTGTTCTTCGTCGTCATGCTGGTGCTCAGCGTGGTGATCGCGGTGATGATCGACCTGACCGGCGTGACCGGAGTCGCCGAGCCAATCGGGCTGGGTGTGCTGCTGTGGGTCGGGTTCGTGCTCACCCAGTGGGTGAACTCCATCGCAGGTGAGGACGTGCCCGTCGGCCTGGCCGCCATCCATGGTGGTGACTGGCTGCTGCACGTGGTGATCATCGCGGCGATCGTGGGGGTGTGGTCATGAGTGACAAGTCCAGTAGCAAGTCGTCTGACGCGCTGAAGTCCGCATCCGGGCGCGACTACCCGGAGTGGTACGCGCTCCTCGACGAGTGGGGTGCGCCCGGACGGCCGTACCGGGAGATCGCCGACTGGCTCACCGGTCAGGGGATGTCCGACTGGTGGGCGCAGAAGGTCATCGTGGAGTACGAACAGGCCCGTGGCATCCGCAAACCCGGCGCCCGCCAAGATGGCACCTTCAGCGGTGGAGCCAGCAAGACGCTCGCGGTGTCTGCCCGGACTGCCTTTGATGCCGTAACCAAGGCGGAGGTACGTCGGCGCTGGCTGCCCGAGCCGGAGCTGACCGAACGGACATCGAACCCGACGCGATCGGTCCGGTTCGACGCGGCCGACGGAACCCGCGTGAACGTCACCATCGATGCCGACGGGGACGCCAAGTGCCGAGTGGCTGTCGAGCAGACGCATCTTCTGGACGCAGACGTCGCAAACGATGCGAGAGCCCAGTGGCGGGACCGCCTGACCGCCTTGAAGGCCCTGATCGAGGGCTGATCCAACTCGGCGGGATCCCTCGCGCTGAATGCTGACCGAGTCGCGCACCAGCGCATCGTGCAGCATCGCCGATCCATCGCCGACGGTTGAGCATGGACGAACTCGCTCCTGTCGATCCACCGGCAGGAGCAGCCTGAGCATGCCAGGAAATTCGCGCTTCGCTTCATCTCGATAGATCCCGTCCTACCAAGGGTTGGCGTGCGATACCCCGATCCACAGGTCTTGACTATTCCTCTCAGTTTCACTTGAGAAGGTGAGTGAATAGGACCCGACCGATTGAGACGGGGCCAATTCGGCTGAGACGGGACAGGTCCTTGATGCGCGCTTCGGTGGGTGAGCGGTTGTCCCGTCTCAACAAAGCTTGATCACGTCTCATCGATTCCTCACCTCGATCTTGCGTGAGGGTCCGTGGACGGAGTCGGTGGACCCTTTGGCCCGGGGCTTCCGCCACGGGGCCAGAGTCGCGGATAGCGCCGCATCCAGACCGGTCTTGCGGACTGTCTCGACCAGCAGTACCGCACCGGCTTGCGAAACCACTCCGCGACCGCCGCCCTTGACGCGGACACGCGGCTAGGACCCGATACGCTTCTTCATCTGGAAAGTGCCTCCGACGGTGGCGGGAACAAGGACCTTAGCAATCCTCATTCTCGCTGGTCAGAGGCACTTTCTGCTTTCTTGACCACCAGTCGGACAGCCTGCCTTGTGTAAGCGCGAGGCTAATTGACCCGATCGGCCGTCAGTTCTTCTTCAGCTCCTCGGCGAGCATCACAAGGATGCCGCTGGGACCGCGGACGTACGTGAGCTTGTAGACGTCCTCATAAGTCGCCACACCGCGAAGCGGACGGCATCCGTGCTTTGCGGCTGTCTCAAGGGCTTTGTCGATGTCGTCGACTGAGAAGGCGACGCGATGCATGCCAATCTCGTTGGGACGAGTGGGCTTCGACTCGATCGCTTCGGGGTGGATGTACTCGAAGAGCTCAAGGCGACCGTGACCGTCTGGCGTCTGGAGCATCGCAATGTTGGCGTGATTGCCATCAAGGCCGACGGCGGTGTCGGTCCACTCACCACTGACCGTGTCACGGCCGACGACCGTGAGGCCGAGGTCGGTGAAAAAGGAGATCGTTGCTTCGAGGTCGCGAACGGTGATGCCGACGTTCTCAAGTTTGATGGCCATGCGTTGCATGCTACCGAGCCGGGCCGATCGGGTGCTTCCGGCAAGGACGCAGCCGAGTACCAGGGCACCGTCGAGGTCGACCGTGACCTGTCCACCGGCGTCCGGAGCGTGTTTGCCCGGCGGTAAGGACGTCGATCAGGCGGGAGACCGTCGGGTCGGAGGCGACCGGGCCGAAGACGGCCGGCTCGCACCGCAGCATCGCGACATCCGCGAGGCGGTCACCGCCGAGCGCGACCGCCAGGGCGACGTCCAGGAGGACCTTGCCGGGATCGTGTATGGCCCGGGGCTTCCGCCACGGGGCCAGAGTTGCGGATAGCGCCGCATCCAGACCGGTCTTGCGGACTGTCTCGACCAGCAGTACCGCACCGGCTTGCGAAACCACTCCGCGACCGCCGCCCTTGACGCGGACACGCGGCTAGGACCCGATACGCTTCTTCATCTGGAAAGTGCCTCCGACGGTGGCGGGAACAAGGACCTCAGCAATCCTCATTCTCGCTGGTCAGAGGCATTTCTGCTCTCTTGACCACTAGTCGGACAGTCCGCCTCGTGAAAGTGCGAGGCTAATGCCGTTTGTCAAGTTGCGAGAGCGGCGGGCGGCGTGAGCTCGTAGCACCGCCCCTCGCGTAGGAGTGCCCAGAGGACGTTGACGCGGCGGCGGGTGAGGGCGAGGACGGCCTGGGTGTGGCGCTTCCCCTCGGCTCGTTTGCGATCGTAGAACCGTCGGGACTCGTCGCACTTTTGGATGCTGAACAGCGCGGACGTGTAGAAGACGCGCTGGAGTCTGCGGTTGTATCGCTGGGGGCGGCGCAGGTTTCCGCTGATCTTGCCGGAGTCGCGCGGGACCGGTGCGACGCCGCCGAAACCGGCGAGGCGGTCGGGGGTGCCAAAGACGCTCATGTCGCCGCCGGTGGCGGCCAGGAACTCGGCGCCGAGGATGGTGCCCAGGCCTGGCATGCTGGTGATCACGTCGAAGGTGTGGTGGTCGCGAAACCGGGCCTCGATGGCCTTGTCGAGTTCGGCGACCTGCTGGTTGAGGGCCATCACCTCCTTCGCCAGCGTGTGCACCAGCTGGGCGGTCAGCTTCTCCCCGGGCAGGCTGGTGTGCTGGCGATCGGCGGCCTGCACGGCTGTCTCGGCGAGCTGGCCGACGTTTCGGACGCTGCGGTTGCTGAGCCAGGTCTCCAGGCGCTTGGTGCCGAGGCGGGGTTGCCATCCTCGCCTGACTGGGTCAGGGCCCCAGAGGCGCATACTGGCTCCACGATGACGAAGCAATCCGCCCCCCGGCGCCACCTGTCCACAAGCCCCTTCGAAGCCCCCGTTGTTCCGATCGCCAAGCACTTTGCCCTAGGCGACCGGGTCTCACACGATCAGTACGGCCTGGGCAGGGTCATCGGCGTCGAGGAGGGCATCGCGATGCTCGTCGACTTCGGCTCACGCCAGGCCCGAATCGTTAGCCCGTACACGCAAATGGACAAACTCTGACCCCGTGAACTGGATTGTCGCCGATCAGGATTGGATGCAACCGCTCAAGATTCGATGAGACGGGACAGCGGTTGTTATGCGCCCCGCCAGACCCGGGTGTTCTCGAGAAGTGCCTTGAGGTCGAGCAGTTCTCGCATGAGGTGCGGCTGGCCGCCCTTGTCGGGATGATGCCAGTGCACGGCTTGTCGCCACGCAGCGCGCGGGGTGATCGTGTCGTCGTCATCCAGGTCGGCGAGGCGAAGACACGGGCGACGGGTTCGGGAACCGACCTCCTGGTCCCAGAGGCCGCCCTCTGGCCTCGGGCTTCCCAGAACGCCTGCCACTCGGCTTCCCACGCGGCCTCTTGGGCCTCCCATTTCTTCTCTTCTCGGCGCATCCGAGCTTGCTCAGCGCGCCATCTAGCCTGCCGCTCCGCCCGTCGGGCGCCCCACCGGGTCCACCAGCCGCGGCGTTCTGCTTGATAGAGGTCGAAGGCGGGCAGTTCCCCGGACCCAGCGAGTTCTTCCGGTGCCGCCAGCAGGCCTGCTTGCACGCGTCAGAGCAGAACTTCGGCACCGGTCCGGTCATCGCAGGTCGCGACCAGATCTTGGAGCAGGCCGGCCACTCGCACCGACACCAGGTCACACCGCGGACGCCGGCGTTCCGGTCGGACCGGGCCATCGTGCCTCCGTGTTGTCGCCGGTCGCGAGGTAACTCGTAACGCAGGGACCATCAGCCCCTGTCTTCCCGCGTTACGAGTTACTCCAAGGCCGCGGCGGAGCCCCCCGACTCCAGCCGAACAGCCTGGGAATCCGACGACGTCAACACGGGATGATCACAGCTACGAAGCAGCAAAGCTGCTGGTCAACGCATTCCGTCGGTGGCCCCATCACCGATCATGGCAGCCTTCA
The DNA here is from genome assembly GCF_052245555.1 of Streptomyces sp. KR80. Taxonomy (NCBI): domain Bacteria; kingdom Bacillati; phylum Actinomycetota; class Actinomycetes; order Kitasatosporales; family Streptomycetaceae; genus Streptomyces; species Streptomyces sp. KR80. Next base: position 14,676 of record NZ_JBQQCD010000012.1, on the reverse strand, counting down.
TCAGTCCGGGTGCGCGAGGAGCGATCAGGAAGGCCTCCGCTGGAGGCCTTCCGTTTGAGCTGGGGGCGCGGAGGTCAGATTTCGTGGTGGTCCTCGTCTGGTGGTCCCAGCCGTTGGTCGATCTCGCTTGCCCAGTGCTGGGCCCAGGTTCTCAGGTCTGCGATCTTGGTCTCGGTGAGTCCGTGGGCGGTGAATTCCTCGTTGTCGTACCACTCGGCGCCGGCAAGGCGGTCGCGGAGGTCTTCGAGGCGGAATTCGTCGCGACCGTGCCGTTCGCCGAGCCGTTCGAGATCGGCGGTGGTGCGGTGGTCGACGGCGGCGTGCACGTCGATCAGGTCCCTGACCGCACCTCGGTCGGCCAGGGCGCGGACCTTGGTACCGATGACATCGTCGAGAGCGAGGACCGGGCCGTACTCTGTTTCCTCCGGCGGTGACCAGAGGTTCTCTTTGAGGATGTCCACCTCGCACTCTTCTCCGCTTGTGGGGTCTGTGGCCATCAGGCGGGCGGAGATTGGGTCGACGCTGATCACGGTGATGTGCCAGCCGCGTTGGGTTAGGCCCTGCTCGAGGTCGTGGGCGATGTCCGTCATGGGGGTCGGGTTCTCGGTGGCGACGTCGAGGTCCTGGCTCAGGCGGTCGACCAGTCCATGGGCTTGGACTGCGTAGCCGCCGGTGATGACCAGTGGGTACGGGCTGCCGATTGCGAGGATGTCGGCCAGGAGCCGCCGGTGGAGCTCGGTGAGGTTCACGCCGCGGTGGAGGTCCGGCTGGCGAGTGTGGGGAAGGCGTCCTCCCACACACGGCGAATGTGCCTGCTGATCAGGGTGCGCAGCACGGGCCACTGGGCGAGCAGGAGGTCCTGGTTGAGCAGGGTGACGAGGTCGTCGCGCTGTCCTTCGGCCAGGACGGTGCGGTACAGGCTCATGCGCTGGCGTGGCTGGTCCAGGTCGTAGGTACGGAGCCCGGACCAGGCGACATGCAGGGGCAGCTGGACCTGACCGTGCTGGGGTCCGCGGAGGTCTCCGAGAGAGGAGGGCAGGCGGCCCGCGTACCGTTGCCGCAGCACTTCGGCGGCAGGCGGCGGAGAAGCGTGTGAGGACTGCGGTGCCATGCTGCCCATTATCGCGTGTCGCGCCCGCTCCGGTACCGCAGACGCGGCATCGACGGCGCTCACAGTTCCGATCAGCGTGAATGTCTGCTGGCGGCGGGCGTGCTCCTGCTCGCTGACGGCGCTGATCGGGTGTTCCCCTTCTCGGCAGCGGCCAACCAGGACGACTGACCGTTGAGCACCGCGGCGGTTACAGCCGGATGAGACGCTGGCTCCGGGCTGGCTCGGGAAATTCCATGGCGCAGCACCGGCCACCATGCCAGGGTGATTTGTACCGAAGGGGCGTAGCTCAGCCTGGCCAGAGCAGCGGACTCCAAACCCGCACGCCGCAGGTTCGAATCCTGCCGCCCCTGCCGGTGCACGGTGGCCGACCTCCACGCCTGTTTCTCCGACGCGGTGTTCGGCACGAACCACGCGGCCACGCCCGCGCACGCGAGCAGCAGCGCGCACAGGCCCAGCGATACGGCCGAGCCGCGCCCGGCGGTGCGGTACGAGATGACGGGGACGTGGCTCGACTCCGGGGCTCCGTAACGGCGGTGCAGCGCGCGGAGCGCGTCCAGCTTCGCGTCGAAGTCCGGGTCGCCGCTGTCATGCGGCAGGGGCAGGAGCCGCTTGCGTCCGTTGCGCAGCACCAGGCTGACACGACGGATCTCCTCCCGGTGGCGCCCGTACTGCAGGTATACGCGCAGGTCGGCGACGTCGCGCCACGGCACACTCCGGCGGCGCAGCAGCGTCCGGGAGTGCAGGCCGTACGCGTCGGCGCTCACCTGGGCGGTGACCCCGTAGAGCGACACGATGCCCACCAGGGCGAGAAGCAGGCCGACGTCCAGCCACACGTCCAGGAGCTTGCCCCAGTACGCCATGCGCACCGCGGCCAGGCTCGCCCCGGCCGCCCCGAGTCCGACGAAGAACCACAGGGTGCGCTTCCAGAGGGGACGGCAGGTCACTTGGCGGGCATTGGTCATGCGCGGAATCCTGCCTTCATCCAGGCTGCAAGTGCTTGTGCAGTGTGCGGCAGCCTTCTGGCACGCAACGCTGCCGACCGGATACGAGGTGAAGCCCAGTTCGTCGACTGCTGCGGGAGGAGCTCGGGGACGTGGGAGCCGTCGATCGCGGCAACGTCTATGCCCAGCAGGCCTTCTCTGCGGAGCTCGGCGAGCAGGACCTCGTGCAGTCTGGGCCAGGCGCCGGCCTCGGTCCAGTCCCGCAGCCGCCGCCAGCTTGTCACGTCCGAACAGCCGATGACGTGGGCCGGTACGTCCCGCCAGGCCACTGTGGTGCGCACGACGTACACGACCCCGGCGAGAGTTGTCCGGTCCGGCAACGGCAGCCGTCCCGGGTGTCGGTGGCGGCGGGTGGGACGCGAGGGTGGAGGTCATCGCATCGCAGGTCACAATGGCCGCGTGGACATGAACTACCAGCAGCTGCTCGACGAGGCCATGGAGGCCGCCCGCCCCGTGCTCGGCCGTGGCCGGGTCGCCGACTACATCCCGGCTCTGGCCTCCGCCGACCCGGGCGCCTTCGGCATGGCGCTGGCGACCGTGGCCGGCGAGGTCCACGGCGTCGGCGAGTGGGTGCGGCAGTTCTCCGTCCAGAGCGTCTCCAAGCTCTTCACGCTCGCACTCGCGCTCGCCCACGGCGATGGCGAGCTGTGGAAGCGGGTCGGCCGCGAGCCCTCCGGGAACCCGTTCAACTCGCTCATTCAGCTCGAGACGGAGCACGGCATCCCGCGCAATCCGTTCATCAACGCGGGCGCCCTCGTCGTCACCGACGCCCTGCAGACGCTCACCGGCGATGCGCGCGGCGCCGTACTGGACTTCCTCCGGGCCGAGTCCGGCAATCCGCGGGTCTCCATCGACGACTCCGTGGCCGACTCGGAGGCCCATCACGGGCACCGCAACGCGGCACTGGCCCACTTCATCGCTCACTTCGGCAATCTCCATAATCCTGTGGAAACCGTCCTGGAGCACTACTACGCCCACTGCGCCATGGCGGCCAGCTGCCGCGATCTGGCCCTCGTCGGCACCTTCCTCGCCCGGCACGGCCTGCGCGCTGACGGGACGCGGCTGCTGTCGCGCAGCGATGCGAAGCGGGTCAACGCGGTCCTGCTGACCTGCGGGACCTACGACGCCGCGGGCGAGTTCGCATACCGGGTAGGTCTGCCCGGCAAGAGCGGCGTCGGCGGCGGCATCCTGGCCATCGTCCCGGGCCGCGGCGCCCTGTGCGCCTGGAGCCCCGGGCTGGACGCCGCCGGGAACTCGATAGGAGCGATGGCCGCCCTCGACGCGTTCACGACACGCTCGGACTGGTCCGTCTTCTGACGGCGGGCCCCGCGCCGGGGCCCTTAGAGGCGCTTGCCGAGGCACCCGGTAAGCGGTTCGTGGACTATGAGCAGCCGATCCTCGCTGATGGGTAGCGGGTGTGGCGGCGATTCCATGACATCGACTCGTCAAATGGGGCTTTCGACTACTCCTCGTCGTGCCCGAGGGACAGATCCGTTCGAGGCCATCGCCCAGGACACGCTCGCCGCCGGAATGGGCAGCCAGGGCTTGGTTGGCGCAGCCAGAAGCTACCTGTTCGAGGCCGGCGACGTCGTGCACTTTGTCACACTTGGATCGAAGAGAAATTGGGCGAAGCCCAGTAGCCCTGAAGGCCAGTCAGACGGTGGACAGGTCGATGGCCCGGTCCACGTCCTGCGGCTGCAGCACGCGCAGGATGCCTTCGAGCAGGTAGTAGTCGGCGTAGGGGAGAGAGATCTCTATCCCGTCCTCCGCCGGCCGATTGCGGGTGCAGCGGGCCACGACCGCCTCGGCGCGGGTCGACTTCGTCGTCAGGCAGGTCTGCGAGAGCGCGGTGAGCAGCCTCAGCGCCACCTTGCGGTACTCCGTCCTGCCGGTCGCATTGGACAGGTCGAGCAGACCGCACGCCATGATCGCCCCGGCCGAGGCGTCCTTGATGTCGTGGGGCTGCTGCGGTGCGCGGTAGTCCCATACGGGGACGTGGTCGGGCGTGAGCGCGTCGAGCGCGAAGTCGGCGAGCTTCCGTGCGGTGGCGAGGAATTGCTGGTTGCCGGTCCGGCGGTAGATTGTGGTGAACCCGTACACGCCCCAGGCCTGTCCTCGTGACCAGCACGAGGCGGGGCTGTAGCCCTGCACAGTGTTCGGGCCGATCGGCGCACCGGTGGCCGGGTCGAAGTCGAATACGTGCGGGGTCGACCCGTCCGGGCGCGGGAAGACCCGTTGCGCGGTCTTGGCGTGCTCGACGGCGATATCGAGGTACTTCTCGTCCCCGGTCTGCTGGCTCGCGAACGCCAGGAGGTCGAGATTCATCATCGTGTCGATGATGACCCGGCCCGCGTTCTGCGGATTGTTCAGGTCGCCCCAGGCGCGGATGAAGTGGCCGTGCGGGTTGTACCGCTGGATCAGTGAGTCGGCCGCCCGCACGGCGCCGGCTCGCCATGTGTCGTCACCGGTGAGCCGCCATGCGGTGACCCACGATGGGTAGAACAGGAAACCGAGGTCGTGCGTACTGGTGTCGTACTGGCGGGGCGCGAGCTTCTGCGCAGAGGCGAGCGCCAGGGTGCGGAATTGTTCGTCATCGCTGTAGAGCCACGCCATCCACAGCGTTCCCGGCCAGAATCCGCCGACCCAGTTGCCGTTCTGGGAATAGACCCACTTCTCGAACTTCGTCCCGACCGGAAAGGAGCTCACGCCCGGCGCCACGGCGCTGAGCTTCGCCACGGCGTAGTCCGCCGCCGCGCGGAGCGTCGGAAGAGCCGGCGCCCGGCCGGCACCATCCTCCGCGGCCTGTGCCGTGGGGATGCTCGTGGTCGCCGCAGCCGCGGCACCGGCCGCAGTGGCCAGCAGAGTTCGCCGGGAAACGCTCACAGGTGCCTGCCATTCGAAGTGGGGGTAAGTTGCTGGGGAGTTGGGGGAGCTTTGCACAGTGATCAAGCAGCTGTACACCCACATGAGTGTTGTTCATATAGATGAACCACCTCGGTGGGCGCCGCGGGTGTGAGTGGGCGGGCGCCCGCCGATGGACACGGTCGGCAGGCCGCTGCATAGCCTCCTCGCCCTCGGGTCGAGCGCCGAGGTCGGTTCGTCGCAGATGTGCAGGGGCGCCACATAAGCCCAACGACGACGTAGCCGTGTGCCCGCGGCAGGCGTCCGCAGCCCCGACTGGCGCGCCGATCTATGACAGCCTCGTTGAAGAGCCGCGGGGACGTGCCCGCCGCCCGGGCAGGGCCGAGCAGCAGGTACTCACCCGCCCCCTCCCCAAGTCCACTCAGGCGCGGGTGCGGTTTCTGGTCAAGCAGCTGAAGACCCCCCGGGCCGTGGCCGAACTCCTGGGGGTCAGTCAGCGCTCGGGGGAGCGCTACCTCACCGGCGAGCGCAAGAGCCCGCCGAAGCCCATCGCCGTCCGGATCGAGGGCGAGGTCCGCCGCCGCTGGCAGCCCCGCGTACGACAACGCGCCCGCCAGCAGGCTGCCACCGCCACTGGCATCGCCGTAGAAACCGGGGCGCAGTTCGGCTTCACCGCCGCGCCCGGCTCGACCCATGACCCCCGGCTGCGACGGATCACGGAACACCTTCCCCCGGACTACACCGCGCGGTTCTTCGACGCGCACGCCGCAGGCGCCACCGAGCGGCAGCCCGAAGCGATCGTCGCCGAGGGGCTGCAGGAGATGTACTTCAAAGACCGCGGCCGCCGCGCCCGAGGACTCATTGTCGACCTGACCGGCATCGACTACATCGAACTTGACTATCGCTGACGGCTGCGCACCTGTTTCGACCGCAGCTGAGTTCAGCGGGACGCGTTAGTTGGAACTTGGTCCCGGTTGTCAGCCCCACTTGCTCTTCGGGCGGGCGAGGGGCTGGCCCACCCGCTGACGGCATGCCTGAGTCCTGGCATGATGTGCACTATGAAGCAGACCCGAAAGGCCGATGGCGCGTAGGCCGCCCGGCGCCATCCGCTCTCAGCGGTGGCCAGCTCACAGGTCGGCTCGTCCCGTCCGCCAGATTCCAGGCATTCCCCGCCGAACCCAGGCAGCTATCACCCAGGTCGAAGCCCAGCATCTTGGGCGCGGTGTTGTCGCGGAGGCCCTTCGCCGATACGAGCGCTTCCTCCGCCAACCGGGCCGATACCTGTATGTGCCTTGGGCCGACTGCCCTTGCTGTGACCCGACGGATGCCCGGGACACCCTCGACGACGCGCTCCGCAGGCTGCCTCCGGCAGCACGGGAAGACCTCCGCAGGATTGCTGCCCGGCTGGATGAGGAGTTCCTCCGTCGAACCCTTCCCGACCCATGGGTCGCGACCGTGAGTCCATGGCATGCGGCAGCGTGGTGGCGACAGAGAATCCGGGAGAAATGACATCTGACCTGCTGCCAGGTGGCGTTCTACTCCAGCGGGATGACGTTTTCCGCTTGGGGCCCCTTGGGCCCCTGGGTGACGTCGTACTGGACCCTGTTCCCCTCGTACAGCTCCTTGAAGCCGCTGGTCTGGATGGCGGAGAAGTGGACGAACACGTCCGGGCCTCCGTCGTCCTGCTCGATGAAGCCGAAGCCCTTATCCGGGTTGAACCACTTGACCTTCCCTGTTGCCATCAGTGAGCCTTTTCCAACTTCCCTAACGCTGGCCTTCGATGGTCTGAAGGACACGGGGTCTCGGCGACGATGGGTGTGGCGCAGGCGGGTAGCAGCGCGGTTTGGTCACAGTTAAGGTAACTGCGTGGATCAGGACGAACGGCTACTTCACAGCTCGTCGTTCGGCGCAGCGGCGGCCGCATACGCCGAGCACCGCCCGGATTACGCGCAGGCCGCGGTGCGCTGGGCGCTTGAGCCCGCGCCGGGCCCGCGCGTGCTCGACCTCGGCGCAGGAACCGGCAAGCTAACCGCCACGCTGGTCGCGATGGGCGCCGACGTCATCGCGGTCGAGCCCGACCCGGCGATGCTGAGCGAGCTGTGCTGCGCGCTGCCCGCTGTCCGTGCCCTGCCGGGTAGCGCCGAGGTGATACCGCTGCCGGACGCGCGTCCGTCGATGCAGTGCTGGCCGGCAATGCCATGCACTGGTTCGACATGGCCGTCGCGGGACCCGAGATCGCCAGGGTCCTCGCGCCCGGCGGCATCCTGGCCGGTCTGTGGAATGTCATGGACGACCGGGTCGAGTGGGTTGCAGGGCTCGCGCGGGTCAGCGGGAGCGCGGCCATCGGCCCGCGTGACACGCCCACCAGCTGGCGCGACGAGACGGCCGACATGCACCTTCCAAAGACCGGCGTGGCCGCCCGGTTGGCTCGCCGAAGCAAGCCGAGTTCCCGCATGGGCAGCGCCGCACCGCCGACTCTCTCGTCGCGACCCTCGCGACGCGCGCGGGGGTGCTGGTCATGCCGGAACAGGAACGCGAGGCCGCGCTCGGCCGGATCCGCGCATTCCTTGCGAGCAGACCGGAGACCGCCGACGGCGAGTTCACCCTCCCGATGCTGACCGCCGTACTGCGCGTGCGGCGCCTGTGAGAGCCATCGACCGCCTGATATTCGTGTAAGCGAGTCGCGGTTGGCGACGAGTGTCCGCGCGACCGGCGCTGACCTGATGGTCTCGGCCCCTGACCGCCGCCCGCCGACACGCGCCGGGCAGCAGGCGGTGAACGTCGCCCACATTGCAGGACGCGAGGGCTGGTCGGCACCCGGACGCTGCCGCCGGCACCAGCCATTCTATGCGAACGGCCCGCCCTGCAGACGGCACCGGAACGCGACAGGCGCATCCTCACGAGGACAGGCCGAGACCCCAGGCCGAGACCTGCCGCGCCGCACTCTCAGTCCTTCGGAATGCCACTCGAGGGCGGAACGGCCTGTTGGCCGGTGTACTCAGTGATGGGTCCGTCGCCGTCGTCGGTGACATACGTCGGAGACAGAGAGTCGCCATCGGTCAATCTGGTGATTCGGAAAGCCGACGGGCCGGCGTGATTGGTCTTGGAATAGCCGTACGGTCCCAAGGCCGGCCCCCGGAAGCCGCCCTTCTCCATGGTCGCGGTGATCGACTCGCGGGTCAGCTCACGTCCGTTGCGTTGTAGCACCTGGACGGTGTCGTAGGCCACGGACATGCCGTAGGCCACGATGCCGTCGAACGATGCGCCCTTGTTGTACTGGGCATTGATCCGCTGGAACAGCCGAACCCAGGGATCGGAGCGATTGGTGACATCGGGCAGCCATGCGGCGTAGACAATTCCGTCCAGCAGCTTCTTCTGGTCGCCGAGCTGGTTCGTCAGTGTCGCATAGTCGCCACTGACGTACGAGAGGACCCAGGTCGGCTTGTAGTTTTGCTTCGCGGCCTCGGTGAGTGCCCGAAGGGTGAAGGGGGGAACGGTTTCAAGCATGACGACCTGACAGTCCGCGGCTTTGAATGCGCCGATCTGTGGGCCGACGGTGGGCACAGTTGGGGCATACTGCTGGGTCTTCACCAGCTCTTTGGAGTTGAGTACTTTTCGCGCACCCGCCAGACTGTCTCGGCCGAAGTCGTCGTTCTGGCCCAGGTGGCAGACCTTCTTGCCTGGATGGGTCTGTTTGATGTATCTGGCAAGGACCTTGCCCTCGGCAACATAGCTCGGGTTGTATCGGAACGTCTGGGGGTACTTCGAGGGCTGGTTGAAGTTCCGGCTGCCTGTGGAGACGAACAGATCAGGAACCTCGTTGGCCTTCAAGAATTCGAGCACGCCGCCGTGGGTCGGGGTTCCCAGTCCATTGACGATCGCGAAGACCTTGTCCTGCAGCACGAGCTTGCGCACCACCTGCTGGGTGGTTGCGGGGTTATAGGCGTCGTCGATGTACTTGTAGTTGATCTTGCGGCCGTGTACGCCGCCTTGGTCGTTGACATATTCGAAGTACGCCTTGGTGGCCGGCGCGATCTTGGAGTACCCGGCCGAGTACGGTCCGGTCAGCGGCTGGTGAGAACCCAGGAGGATCTCGGTGTCCGTGACCCCGGGCGCCTGCTTTTTTCCGTCACCGCCGCCGCATGCGGCGGCGGTGACGGTGAGCAGCGCGGCCAGGGCGACGCTGCTCCTGCGGCGCAAAGAGTGGCTCTTCATGGTGGTGATCATGCCTTTCTTGAGAGGAGCGATTTACCACCCCAGCGGCGAATACGAGTCAGCAGCGGAACGGCCAGCCGCCGATAGAGACCCTGGATGCCGCTTGGTGCGGCGATCATGAGAACAGCAAGGATGAGGCCGTAGACCGCGAACGGCAGATTGCCCTCCAGACGCCGTGTCATCTCCTGGGAGAGGCCGAGCTGACCTGTGATGGTGTCCAAGGCCTCCGGCACAGCGACCAGCACGATCGAGCCAAGTGCAGCGCCCGCCAGACTTCCCAGGCCTCCGATGACCACGGCCAACAGCAGGCCGAGCGACAGGGCAAGCGAGAAACCGCCGGGCGAGACGCTCAGGGACAGGATCGCAAGGACTCCACCGCCGAACCCGGCACAGCCCGCGCTCAGCACGAAGGCCAGCACCTGGGTGCGGGCGACATGGATGCCCGCGAGCTGGGCCGCGATCTCGTCGTCGCGCACCGCCCGCATCAGCCTGCCGTAGCGGCTGCGCACCACATTGGCGAGCAGCAGCATCACCAGCAGTGCGGCCGTTAGCGCAAGCCACGCCTGCCAGCGTTCGTACGGCAGGGACGGTGGCAGGTCCCCGGGAGCTGGATCCACCTCGACGTGCAGACCCTCATCACCGTGGAGAACCCCGTCGAAGGTGGTGGCTACGCCGGGCACGGCGGTCGCCAACGCCAACGTGGCCCCGGCCAGGTATGGCCCGCGCAGCCGTGCCGCCGCCATGCCGATGACGGCGCCTGCGACGAGCGCTGTCACCGTCCCGGCGGCGAGTGATACTGGCAGCATCCAGGCTCCGGACAGGCCCCGCGCGTGCAGGGCATTCTGCAGCAGCGCCACCGTGTAGGCCCCGGTCGCCATCAATGCACTGTGTCCGAGCGAGATCTGGCCGCTGAGCCCCGTAAGCACGGTCAGTCCGGCGGCCGCGCACAGGTAGGCGGCGGCCGTGGCGAGCTGGTAGTCGCGGAACGGCTCGAGCGCGAAGGTGAGCGCGAAGAGGAGCAGCCCGGCACCGGCGGTGATCAGCGCATGCCGCACGAGAGTGCTGCGCAAGAGTCTCATACTCGTCTCGCCCGCCTCGGTGAGAAGACGCCCGCGGGGCGTGCCAGCAGCACTGCGACGAGCAGGACGAGGACGGTCGGCGAGGCCAGGCCGCTGTCGAGGAAGCCGGTCACATATGAGAGCACCAGGCCGAGGCTCAACCCTCCCAACACGGCGCCTGGCGGGCTGTCGAGCCCTCCTGCGGCGGCGCCCGTGAACGCGGAGACAAAGACCAGATCCATCGCGCTGGGATGCAGTCCAGGGCCGGTGGGGACGGCCAGCATCGCCGCGAGCGCTCCGACCATGGCAGCCAGCGCCCAGCCGAGAGTGCGCATCCGGCTGACGTTGACTCCCAGCAACCTGGAGACCTCGGGGGCGAATGCCGAGGCTCGCATACGCAGCCCGATGGAGGTGCTGAACAACAAGGCCAGGCCGGCCATGAGTGCCAGAACCACGCCGAGGACGAACAGGTCGAAAGGGGAACCCAGGGCGACGTCGCCGACGGCGAAGGCGTTCTGGCTGAAGGGGGTCGGCAGCATACGCGTCTCGTTGCCGTACACGATGCCCATCAGGCCTTGGACGGCCATGGCCAGACCAAGGGACACGATGACGGCGTTGAGGTGGGGGCCCTCCTCCACCGGACGGATGACGAGCCGCTCCACGAGGGCGCCCATCAGCAGGCCCGTGGCCAGCGCGGCAATGAATCCGGTCCAGTACGAGCCGCTCCTCGTCACCACGCTGTACGCCACATACGCACAGGCCACGGCCATCGCTCCCTGGGCGAAGTTCACCACCCGGGTACCGCGCCAGATCAGCACCAGGGCCAACGCGAACGCCGCGTACACCGAACCACGGATAAGGCCCTCCGAGGTCAGGAAGACAAAACGACTCATCAGAATCCCAGAAAGTGGTGGCGCAGCTCGTTGTCACCGCGCAGCCTGTCAGCGGCCGCGGCGACGACCACCCGTCCCAGTGAGATCACCACACCTCGATCCGCGACGGACAACGCGCTCTTGACGTTCTGTTCCACCACGAGCACCGTCAAGCCGGCACTGTCGACCAGATGGCGTAACAGGCCCATGAAGTCGGCCGTCACTCTGGGGGCGAGGCCCAAGGAGGGTTCGTCGAGCAGCAGCAGCCGCGGTCGGGCCATGAGGGCCCTGCCCAGCGCCAGCATCTGCTGCTCACCACCGGAGAGTTGCTGGCTGGGTTGGCGGCGGCGGGCAGGTAGTGCCGGGAAGAGGTTGTAGACCTCCTCCAGGGAGCGCCGTGCCTCCGCGTGACCTCGCCGCCACAGTCCGCCGAGGCGCAGGTTCTCGTCCACCGTCAGTTCGGCGATCAGCCCACGTCCTTCCGGCACGTGTACCAGCCCGTGCCGCACCAGCCGCTCCACCGGCATTCGGGTGATGTCCTCGCCCCCGAGCATGATGCGCCCGCTTTCCGCACGCACCAGCCCTGAGACCGTACGCAGCAGTGTCGTCTTGCCCGCCCCGTTGGCTCCGAGCACCGCGGTAACGGTGCCGGGCGCGAGTGACAGTGAGACCCCATGCAACACCGGCGCATCGCCGTAGCCGGCGGTGAGCCTGTCCACCGTCAGCAGTGCCTCGCTCATTCACCCTCCTCGCCGGATTCGCCGCGCAGGTCAATGTGGTCCGTGGCCCTGGAGGCAATGGTGCCGAGGTAGGCGTCGGCCACTGCTTGCGAGGAGCGGATCTCCCGGGGGCTGCCTTGGGCGATCAGGCGGCCGAAATCCAGAACGGCCACCGTGCCGCAGACCTCCATGACGAAATCCATGTGATGCTCGACCACCATCACCGCCGTTCCCTGCTGAGGCAGGCTTCGCAGTAGGGCCGCCAGGTCCTCGATGTCGTCGTCGTCAAGACCTCCAGCAGGCTCGTCGAGCAGCAGCAGCCGCGGCTGCGCGGCGAGGGCCCGGGCCAACGCGACCCGTTTACGAAGCGCGAAGGGCAGCGCAGACGGCGACCTGTCGGCGTCATCGGCCAGGCCCACGCGATCCAGGGCAGCTAAGGCCGCGGTGCGTAGCCGAGTCTCCTCTCGGTCGCTGCGCGGCAGCGCGCACAGTGCCGGAAAGAAGCCCGTCCGTGCGGTGTGATTCGCGGCAGCTATCACGTTCTCCAGTACGGTCAGACCGTGGAAGAGCCCCACGCCCTGGAGTGTCCTGGCGATGCCGATTCGGGTCAGGCGGTGGGGTTTGGGGCGCAGCGGCACACCCCGCCACAGCATGGAGCCGCTGTCCGGCCGTACGAATCCGCACACGGCGTTGAACAGTGTCGTCTTGCCGGAGCCGTTGGGGCCGATCAAGCCGGTCACCCCCTGGGGCGGAACGTGGAAGGAGACGTCGCTCAGAGCGACGACGCCCCCGAAGCGGACCGTCAGTCCACGCAGCATGAGACCATCGGCCGCAGCGGCGGAATCACCGTGCACCGGCCGAGGTACTCCCTCCGGGGGAGTCACGGTTTCTCTCGGGGCGAGGGTGCTCCGACAGGCAGCACTGTCGGCCGTGGGCCGTGGTAACTCCCACAGTTCTGCGTGCCGTGCCGTGACATCGTTCCTCTCTCGGTGCTTACCAGGCATCCCCAACGGACCGATCGACGGCACAGTGGGGCCGAACGCCCACACGCTGGCATACCGGTGTGAACTCAACTCATCTCATCTGCATGGATTGGTGCAGACGGGCGAAGGAAACGGAGCCGGAAGTGTCGGTTCCGCTGTGGATCACGGGTACAAATCAGGTCCCGGATCGATCCGGGACCCGATTCGAGAATTCCATCGTTCCGGCAGCTCACACACTGACGCCGAGCGTGGCCCTACCCTCTCCACGACCCTGATCAGCTACCTCGGCATCTTCCCCGCGCTACCGGTGCTGCGGCGCAAGCACCCGGAGGTCCACGGGCGGGTTCCTCGACGAAGAGGCCTACCAGTGGGTCCGCGACGTGAAGCTCCTCTCGGACGAGGAGTGCCTGCTGCCCCACGCGGTGGGCATCGACATCAACACCGCCTTCCTCGCAGCCGCGGCCCGCCTGGTCGTCGGCCTGGGCGAGCCGGTCCACGTCAACCACCCGACCTTCGACAAGAAGGTCCCCGGCAGCTGGCTGGTCGACCTGTCCCACATCGAGCTCGACCCCAGGCTGCCATCGCCATTCACGCAATCCGGCCAGCGCCCCACCGGCCTGGCCTGGTACGCGACCCCGACCATGGCCTATGCCGCGGAGCTCGGCTACGACGTCCACCCAACCGAGGCATACCTGCGCCACGAGACCGGCGCGTACCTGGACCCCTGGCACGACCGGCTCAAGGGCGCCTACCTGGCCACGGCGTTCCGGTCGGCAAGGACGTCGACGAGCCGGCGTTCCTGACCGCGATGGAGCACCACAAGACCGTCGACCCGGGCCTGGCCTGCGTGCTCTCGGCAATCAAGTCGACCGTCAAGGGCGGCATCGGCAAGCTCCGCGAACGCCCACAGGGCCGGGGCTTCCGCGACGGGGAGCGCTGGCCCGCTTGGAGCGCCCCACCTGGCGGCCGGACATCCGGGCCGCCGTCATCTCCAAGGCCCGGGTGAACATGCACCGCAAAATGCTCAACACCGCGAAGGCCACGGGTCTGTATCCGCTGGCGGTGCTGTCCGACTGCGTCGTCTACCCGTCGCCCGGCCCAAGCCCACTGGACTTCCTGCCGCTCACCGACGAGGGCAAGGCCCTCCCGGGCACGTTCCGCCTCGGCGCCACCCCGGGCCTGGCCAAGCTCGAGGGTGCCCAGGAGATGGCCTGGGCGGTCGACCTGATGGAGCAGGGCTACAACCCCGCACGCCACATCAAGGGCGGCGACGCCGTCCTGGACGAAGGCGAGTGAACTCGTGACCGACATCCACGACGCCCTCGAACGCGCCGACGAAGAGCTCTTCACCCGGCGAGCCACCCAAGTCGACCCAGAAGCGCGTGGGATTCCTGCTCCAGAAGCTGATAACCACCAAGGCCGTGGCCGACCTGCTCGGCGTGACCCAGCGCTCGGTCGAGCGCTACCTCACTGGCGCGCGCAAAAACCCGCCCAAGCCCATCACGGACCGCATCGAGGCCGAAGTCCGTCGCCGCTGGCAGCCGCGGGTACGGCAACGCTGCCGGCAGGCCGCCGCCACCACCGGCATCACCATCGAAACGCGGGCCCGGTTCGGCTACACCGCGCCGATCGGTACGACCGATGATCCCCGGCTGCGCAGGCTCACCGTTCACCTGCCGCCGGAGTACGCCAGCCGCCTGTTCCAGGCCCAGCAGCAGGGCGCCAGCGACTAGGGCGTGTCCGACGGGTCGCGTGACCGAACTGCGCTGGTGTCGTTCCGGCCAGCGTGGGGCGAGGTGATCTGTCGGATCGGGAGTGGGCCCGGCTTGAGCCGTACTTGCCGAAGAACACGGGA